>NZ_BAAKJA010000002.1:0-435138 GCF_059703705.1 Pseudazoarcus sp. NS36
AAGCACTTCAGCGAAAAATCTTAAACCGCCGAAACACCCCTCAAATCTCCTCAACCCCGCTAAACACAACACTTCCAGCGGCGAAGAGGGGCGCAGTATATAGACCAAAAACAGCCCGTCAAGCAGACAAACGCAACTTTCTCGCAGGCAACCTGCCAACGCCGACAATCCTTCCCTGATCCGTCAGGGACTTAGACACTGAAACCCGGCTCGCCCCGTCCACGCGATAGAATGCTGACCTCAACAGATCACCTGCGAAAGCGATGAAACAGTACCTTGAACTGATGCGCCACGTGCTCGAGCACGGCGACGAGAAATCCGATCGCACCGGCACCGGCACCCTGTCGGTGTTCGGCTGGCAGATGCGCTTCAATCTGGAAGAAGGCTTTCCGCTGCTGACCACCAAGAAACTGCACACGCGCTCAATCATCCATGAGCTGCTGTGGTTTCTGCAGGGCGACACCAACATCCGCTATCTGAAGGAAAACGGCGTTTCGATCTGGGATGAATGGGCCGATGCCGACGGAGATCTCGGCCCGGTATACGGCAAACAGTGGCGGCGCTGGGAAACGGCCGATGGCCGCAGCGTCGACCAGATCGCGCGCCTCGTCGACAGCCTCAAGAACAATCCGGACTCACGTCGCCACATCGTGTCGGCCTGGAACCCCGGCGAGATTGACGGCATGGCGCTGCCGCCCTGCCACGCGCTGTTCCAGTTCTACGTAGCCAACGGCCGGCTTTCCTGCCAGCTGTATCAGCGCAGCGCGGATATCTTTCTGGGCGTGCCTTTCAACATCGCCTCCTATGCGCTGTTGCTGGCAATGGTGGCGCAGGTCTGCGGCTATCGAGCCGGCGACTTCGTGTGGACCGGTGGCGATTGTCATCTGTACAGCAACCACTTGGATCAGGCACGGGAACAGCTCTCACGCGAGACGCGAGCGCTGCCCACGCTGAAGATCAACCCTGAGGTGAAAGACCTGTTCGCCTTCCGCTTCGAGGACTTCACGCTGGAAGGCTACGATCCACACCCCCACATCAAGGCTCCCGTCGCCGTATGAGCACAAAGACCGAAATCGTTTTTGTCGTTGCCGTCGCCCGAAACGGAGTGATTGGTCGCGACAACGCCCTCCCCTGGCGCCTGAAGGCGGATCTTGCTCACTTCAAGCGCACCACGCTCGGGCATCCGATCCTGATGGGCCGCAAGACCTGGGAATCGCTGGGTCGACCGCTGCCGGGACGGCGCAATCTGGTAGTGACACGCAACCCGAATTACGTGGCCGAAGGGGCTGAGGTATTCACCGATCCGCACACGGCCATTGCTGCGGTCGACACCGCTGCGGTGCACGTCATCGGCGGCGCCGAAATTTACCGCAACCTACTCAATGAAGTGGATCGCCTGGTGCTGACCGAGGTAAATGCTGACGTGCCGGGGGACGCCTACTTCCCCGACTTCGATCGCTCGGCGTTCATCGAGGTATCGCGCGAAACGCACCACGCCGACGGGGACAACGAGCACGACTTCGCCTTCGTCGAATATCGCCGCCGCTGACAACTCCGCCTCACAATGAAAATCGGCCCGGATCTCCGGGCCGATTGTTATTCAGGCAGCTGGGCTCACTTCACGCAGTCGACGTGATAACTGATTACGCCGTCGCGCTCCTCGCGCACCAAGCCATGGATGTCGGTCTCGAAACCCGGGAACTTGGCGTTGAAATCGCGCGCGAACTGCAGGTAGCGCATGATCGTCGGGTTGAAGCGCTCGCCCGGAATCAGCAGCGGAATGCCCGGCGGATACGGCGTGACCAGCATCGCCGTCACGCGCCCCTCGAGTTCATCAATGGGCACACGCTCGATCTCGCGGTGCGCCATCTTGGCAAAGGCATCCGCCGGCTTCATGGCCGGCACCATGTCCGAGAGGTACATCTCGGTAGTCAGACGGGCGATGTCGTGAGCGGTGTAGAAGCTGTGAATCTGCGCACACAGGTCCTTCAGGCCAACCTTTTCGTAGCGCGGAAACTTGGCAATGAACTCGGGCATCACGCGCCACAGCGGCTGGTTGCGGTCGTAGTCATCCTTGAACTGCTGCAGCTCGGTCACCATGGTGTTCCAGCGGCCCTTGGTGATGCCGATGGTGAACATGATGAAGAAGGAATACAGGCCGGTCTTCTCGACGATGATGCCGTGCTCGGCCAGATAGCGCGTGAGGATGCCGGCCGGAATACCGGACTCGGCGAAGTCGCCGTCCACATCCAGCCCCGGCGTGATGACCGTGGCCTTGATCGGGTCGAGCATGTTGAAGCCTTCGGCCAGATTGCCGAAGCCGTGCCAACGCTCGTTGGCCTTCAGCGTCCAGTCCTCGCGCGTGCCCATACCTTCCTCGGCGAGGAACTCCGGCCCCCACACCTTGAACCACCAGTCCGCGTCGCCGAACTCGGCATCTACCTTGCGCATGGCGCGACGAAACTCGACCGCCTCGTTGAGCGACTCCTCAACCAGCGAGGGGCCACCCGGCGGCTCCATCATCGCCGCGGCAACGTCGCACGAGGCGATGATCGCGTATTGCGGCGAGGTCGAGGTGTGCATCAGATAGGCCTCGTTGAAGATGTCGCGGTCGAGCTTGCGCGTCTCCGAGTCCTGCACGAGGATCTGCGAGGCTTGGCTGAGGCCGGCCAGCAACTTGTGCGTCGATTGCGTCGAAAAGATCATCGACGACTTGCAGCGCGGGCGATCCGCGCCAATGGCGTGGTAGTCGCCGTAGAAGTCGTGGAAGGCGGCGTGCGGCAGCCAAGCTTCATCAAAATGCAGCGTGTCGATCTGGCCGTCGAGCATTTCCTTGATGGTCTCGACGTTGTAGACCACGCCGTCGTAGGTCGACTGCGTGATGGTCAGGATGCGCGGCTTGCGGTCGCGCGCCTCGCGCGCAAACGGGTTGGCGTCAATCTTCTTCTGGATGTTCTCCATCGAGAACTCTTCCAGCGGAATCGGCCCGATGATGCCGTAGTGGTTGCGCGTCGGCGTCAGGAACACCGGCACTGCACCGGTCATGATGATCGAATGCAGGATGGACTTGTGGCAGTTGCGGTCGACCACCACGATGTCGCCGGGCGCCACCGTGGTGTGCCACACCATCTTGTTCGAGGTCGAGGTGCCGTTGGTGACGAAATACAGGTGATCGCAATTGAAGATGCGTGCGGCGTTGCGCTCACTGGCGGCGACCGGGCCCGTATGGTCGAGCAACTGGCCGAGCTCTTCCACCGCGTTGCACACGTCCGCACGCAGCATGTTCTCGCCAAAGAACTGGTGGAACATCTGCCCCACCGGGCTCTTCAGAAAGGCCACGCCGCCCGAGTGCCCCGGGCAGTGCCACGAATACGAACTGTCGGCGGCGTAGTGCACCAGCGCGCGGAAGAACGGCGGCGCGAGCGTCTCGAGATAGTTCTTGGCCTCGCGCACGATGTAGCGCGCCACGAACTCCGGCGTGTCCTCGAACATGTGGATGAAGCCGTGCATCTCGCGCAGCACGTCATTCGGAACATGGCGCGTGGTACGCGTCTCACCGTAGATGAAGATCGGGATGTCGGCGTTGCGGTGGCGGATTTCCTGCACGAAGGCGCGCAGCCCCTGGATCGCGACATCGGTCGCTTCAGGCGACGAGAACTCCTCGTCGTCAATCGACAGGATGAAGGCCGAACCGCGGCTCTGCTGCTGCGCGAAGGACGTCAGATCGCCGTAGCTGGTGACGCCAAGCACCTCGATCCCCTCCTCCTCGATGGCTTTGGCCAGCGCGCGGATACCCAGACCCGAGGTGTTCTCGGAACGGAAGTCCTCATCGATGATGATGATCGGAAAGTGAAAACGCATCCCAGCTTCTCCCGGCGTGGTCGGCTCTGCCGCCAGCCATATTGCGCGCGGCGCATTGCCGCATCGTTACCCATAAAGCACAAGGGGCCGTAACCGGCCCCGGTACTGCGTTGCGGCACAAAGGCCGCCAGCGTCAGATCTTCGGCAGCGTGACGCCGCGTTGCCCCTGGTACTTGCCACCACGGTCGCCGTACGAGGTCTCGCAGATCTCGTCGGATTCAAAGAACAGCATCTGCGCCACACCCTCATTGGCGTAGATGCGCGCCGGCAACGGCGTAGTGTTCGAGAACTCCAGCGTCACATGGCCTTCCCACTCCGGCTCCAGCGGCGTCACGTTCACGATGATGCCGCAGCGCGCGTAGGTACTCTTGCCCAGACACACCGTCAGCACGCTGCGCGGAATGCGGAAGTACTCAACCGTGCGCGCCAGCGCGAAGGAGTTCGGCGGGATGATGCACACGTCGCCGGTGAAATCGACAAAGTTGCGCGAATCAAAATGCTTCGGATCGACGATGGTCGAATTGATGTTCGTGAAAATCTTGAATTCATTCGCACAGCGCACGTCGTAGCCGTAGCTCGACGTACCGTAAGAGACGATCTTGCCCGTTTCATTCTCACGCACCAGTTCGGGCGCGAACGGTTCGATCATGCCTTGCTGCTCCACCATGCGGCGGATCCACTTGTCGGACTTGATGGACATGAAATGCTGTTCCTGTGGGGCCAGCCGGCAAGGCCGCCGGCGAAAATGCGCGTAGTGTAGGGCATGCCATCCTTCAGGGAAAGGCGCGCCCCGCACACTCATGCAGGCGGCTGCACTTCACTGCCTGGAACGCGCACCACGGTGATGGCCGCTGCGTCAGCCGAAACGATTTCAACCAGCTCGCCAGCCCGGATAGCACCCTCTCCGCTCGCACCGTAAGTGGTGTCACCCACGCGGATACGCCCTCGTCCGCCCGAGAAATCAGTAGCAGCCTCACAGCGCCGGCCGACCATTCCAGCCAGTTCGTGATTCATTTCCTGCGCCGCCGTGGTAGGTCCGCTGCGCCGCTGGATGAAAAAGCCCAGGCCGATCGAACCCAGCATGGCAACGGCGAATATCAGCAACTGCGCGGAGAACGACAAGCCGGGCATCAGCAGCAGCAACACGCCGACGGCCATCGCACCGAGTCCGATCCACAACAGAAACACCCCGGTTGCCAGCAACTCCAGGCCGGCGATGATCAGACCACCGATCAGCCAGTACCACGGAGACACGAAAATCTCATGCAGTCCGCTCATGACTCAACCCGCCTTGGGCTGCGTGGTCCGCACCAGTTCGGCAATGCCGGCTATCGCTCCGGTAATGCCGCCCGCCTCAAGGGGCATCAGCACGAGCTTGCTGTTGTCGGCCTTGCCGATTTCCTGCAGCGCCTCTACATACTTGAGACCAAGGAAGTACTGGATGGCCTGGATGTCGCCCGCCGCAATGGCCTCCGACACCATGCGTGTGGCCTTGCCTTCGGCCTCGGCCTCACGCTCGCGCGCCTCGGCGTTCAGGAAGGCCGCCTGGCGTTCACCTTCTGCCCGCAGCACGGCCGCCTGCTTTTCGCCTTCGGCACGCAGAATCTCGGCTTCCCGAGCACCGGTGGCCTCGGTCACCTGGGCGCGACGCTTGCGCTCGGCGGTCATCTGCAGGTTCATTGCGTCCTGCAGCTGCGGCGGCATCTTCAGGTCGCGAATCTCGATGCGGATGATCTTCACACCCCATGGATTGGTGGCCTCGTCGACGATCGCCATCAGCGATTCGTTGATCCTCTGGCGGTTGGACAGGGTCTCGTCGAGATCCATCGAACCGATCACCGAGCGCAGGTTGGTCGTCGTCAGGTTAACGACGGCCTCTTCCAGATGGCGTACCTGATAGGCCGCACGCGCGGCGTCATCAATGCGGTAGAACACCACCCCGTCAGCCACGACTGCAGCGTTGTCCTTGGTAATCACGGTCTGCGCCGGCACGTCCAGAACCTGCTCCATCACCGTCAGTCGGCGGCCGATCTGATCTACGAAAGGCACGATGAAACGCAGGCCTGAATCGAGGGTGTTCGTGTAGCGCCCGAAGCGCTCCACCGTCCAGCGCTCCCCCTGCGGTACGGTCTTGATGCCCGCAAAGATCAGTGCAATGGCAATGACGGCAACAATGCCCGCGACAATCAGCAATTCATCCATGGAGCTCACTCCGGTAAGGGTTGAAACGAACTGAAGCCGAATACGCCATAAGCATAATCTCGCACAGCTTCATTCTCTGCATCGCCTCAGTATGTCATGCGTGCACGACGGCCGCCCGCAAGGCGCCGATCACACCAGCTGAACAAGGCCCCGCAGGCGCGCAGTGCATACGCCAGCGGGCGCAGCATCCACTGCAGCAGCATGAACAGCGGCAGCAAGACCAGGCCCCAGCCAAGCATCTGTACCAACCACACCGGGTACCCAAGTACCTCAGCCAGGTGACCGAACGCCGAATTGAGCAGCGACGGATGCTTCACCACGATGTACGCCAGCGCCACCGGCCCGCCGACACGGGCCACCCGCAGGCCGAACCGGCTGCCACGCAGCAGGCTTGAGCCCAGTGCGGCCGTAGCCGGCTCGGCCGCGGCTGCCGTGCGGGTGGCGGCTGCACCGCGCCCCAGTCGCAGCAACTTCAATGCACTCACACCGATGGCCACATCCACAGCGGCCCAGCCCGCATCCGCAGGCCGCAGCTCTGCGCCCTGCCGAATGCGGGTTTCGAGCCCACGGATTCCCGACGTGAAGAAGTCCACCACGCCCTCGGTGACCCGCTCGGTCTGAACGCGCGCGACCGACCCGTCCTGCGCGATCACGAATTGCCCCAGAAAACCATGCCCATCACTGGCAATGAACTGGATCGCAAAGCGTCCGCGCTCTGGTTCGGTAAGCGGCCGGGACGGCTCTACCTCTTCCCCGGCCAGACGCTGACGCAAGGCATGAGTGGCTTCGCCCGCACGCTTGTAGAGCGCCAGCGAAGGCAGCGCGTTGTGCATGAAGAAGTGAATCGGCGGCACCACCTGCTCGCCATAGTCACGCAGCACCGCGCGGAACTCGGACTCACCCCCGTGCACAAGCAGCACCTCACGGGTCATGTCGCCATAGCGCAGCAAGGCCAGACGCGCCTTGGTCGCCAGCACCTCATCGGTTTGCGCAAAGTCGAGCAACACCTGCCGGATTTCGAAAGGTTCCCCGCGCAAGGCCTCTGCGTCTTGCGGCATGACGGCGGCCAGTTGCACCCCGACCAGCCGCTCTTCGAGTGGCTCGGGCAGCCAGACACGGGACATCCAGAACGCGGCTGCAAAGGCCAGCACAACCGCAATGACCAGCCTTCTCATCCGCAGCTCCCGGTTGTGACGAAGAAGGTCGCGATACTACCGTGCAGCCGTCTGAAGTTCGCCACTTAATGACATAAGGATGATTGCAATCCGTGTCGAGGCCCTGTGCTCACGAGCCCGACGGGCGAGCCCGCATATCCCGCAGAAAATCCCCGATGCGCTTTGCGTTTACACCCAGATCGCTGCGTCCGACACGCGAACGCGAACGCATGTCGACGCGGGCACCACCGTCTTCGGCGGTGACCTGCAGCGCGATCTCGTCCGTAAAGCGGAAGATCAGACTGCGCGTCGTCGCCTCGATGCGCAAGTCTGCAGCGTCGCTCACCAGCACCGTCCAGCCTCGTTCGCGCACCACATCAAGCGCCTGCCGGTAGGCCTGATCGGGCGTCATCTCCAGCAGCAGCGCGCGCACGTCCGGGTACGCCTCGCGCTGCAGGTTCGCAAACGCCTCCCCCGGATACGGCGCGGCAGCCGGCATGCCACGAAAATCCAGCGGCTGGGCCGGATCGGTCACGACATCGTTGATGACCGGGTGGGTCAGCCCCGCATGCAACCAGTACCCGGCGAGCCCCAGCACGGGCAGCATCAGAACGAGCGCCACCAGAAGCCAGACATTCATCGCAGCACCCTCCGAAGCCATCGCCCTCACTCCACACCAGCGCACAGGATCACTGCGCCGAAACGTCTTTCCAGCCGAGACTCACAACCGCGCCGGCCAGCCCCGCCACGCCAAGCATGACAATCGCCATCTCGACCGAAATCGCCGCGGCAAGCGCGCCCAACAAGCCGGTCAGAAGCAGCAGCAAGCCGATGACGGTATTGCTCACCGCCACATACTCGGTACGGCGGTTACCTTCGGCCATGTCCACCAGATAGGTCTTGCGCCCCAGCCTCACCCCGGCATGCGCCACCCCCAACCCGAAAAAGGCCAGCGGGTAGAACCACTGCGCCGCCGTTGCAGACAGGTCAGCCCACGACCAAAGCGCCACGGCAATCGACAGCGCGCCCGAGAGCGCGCACGCCACTGCAAACACCCAGCGACTCGAGCGGTCGGCCCAGCGCCCCCATACCGGCGAGCTGACCAATGCGGCGAGCCCCTCGACCGCGATGAAGAAGCCCAGCAAGAACGCCGCACTGCCCAACTCGTCGCGCGCCAACGCAATATAGAACGGCGCGGCCAGACCGGACCCCATGGCTAGCGCGCGAGCAAGCACGAACAGGCGGAACGGCTTGTCGTCCCGCAACAGCGCAAGCCTGGCCAGCGCCTCGGCGAAACCGTTAGCACCGCCTTCCGTTGCGCCCGGATACTCGACGATACGCGCATAGGCACCGGCCGCGGCCAGCCACAAACCGGCCGCCACCAACAACAGCCCGGCGTACAGCCCCAAGCCCCCCGAACCCGGCAGCAACGCCAGAAGCCCTCCGGTCGCCATGGTGGCAAACCCCGCAAAGGCACTGATCCAGCCCGACAGCCGACCGCGCCGGGTCTTGGGGATGGTCTTGCCGAGCACGTCCTTGTAGGCAACGGAACAGGCTCCGCGCGCCAGACTGAACAGCGTCAGCAGCAACAGGATCGCCAATCCGGCCGGCAGGCCCTGCAGAGTCCATGCAACCACCGCCATCCCCGCCAGGCAGGCCGCCTGCGCAGCCCCGCCGGCGACCCACACCCATTTTCGTACCGCCTGCGAGCGCACCGCAGCGCCAATGAACATCTGCGGCAGCATCGAACCGGACTCACGAATCGGAACCAGTAAGCTCAGACACCAGGCCGGCGCACCCAGCGCTCCGAGAATCCAAGGCAAGGTGGTCTTTGCACTGGCGATGCGATCCGCCACGTTCGACAAGGCATTGGCGACCAGGGTGCGCACGAAGTTACCCGGCGATTCACGACAGGCCTCATCGCTGATGGCCTTGCACACACGGCCTTCGTCATCTTCGGCAAGCCGCTCGTACAGGGATTCCATCCATTCTGGATGTTTCGGGAGTCTGGTCATATCTCTGAGCGCGCGCTGTTCATGATTTGATACCGTCCGATCTTACCGCCCCGATTGACCGTCTCGCCGGGGCTGCACACAATCACGCCGTATGACACACGACCACATCCCGGAGATTTCATGAACCTCACCATCGGACTTGCCCCGTTGATTGCCCTCGTCGCCGGCATTCTCATCCTCATTGTTCCTCGCCTGCTCAACTACATCGTTGCGCTGTACCTGATCGCCATCGGCGTCATGGGAATCTTCGGGATCGGCAGCATGCACATCCGCTAGCCGCCTCTCTCACAAACAAAAAAGCCCTCCGACAACGGAGGGCTTTTTGTTTCCGGCATATCGCCGAGCCTCACTCCCACTCGATGGTTGCAGGCGGCTTGCTGCTCACGTCGTAGGTCACACGGTTGATGCCGCGCACTTCGTTGATGATGCGACCGCTCACTTTCTTCAGCAGCGCATAGGGTAGCTCGGCCCAGTCAGCGGTCATGAAGTCGCTGGTCTGAACGGCGCGCAGCGCCACCACGTAGTCGTAGGTGCGGCCATCGCCCATCACGCCGACGCTCTTGACCGGCAGGAACACCGTGAAGGCCTGGCTGGTGAGGTCGTACCAGCTTTTTCCGCTGGCCTTGTCGATGAAGTTGCGCAGCTCTTCGATGAAGATGGCGTCGGCCTCGCGCAGCAGGTCGGCGTATTCCTTCTTCACTTCGCCGAGAATGCGCACGCCCAGACCGGGGCCGGGAAACGGGTGGCGATAGACCATCTCGGGGGGCAGACCGAGGGCCACACCGAGCTCGCGCACTTCGTCCTTGAACAGGTCACGCAGCGGTTCAAGCAGCTTCAGACCAAGCTGTTCGGGTAGACCGCCGACGTTGTGGTGGCTCTTGATGGTGACGGCCTTCTTGCTCTTGGCGCCGCCGGACTCGATCACGTCGGGGTAGATGGTGCCCTGCGCGAGGAAGGTGGCGCCCTTGTGACCCTTGCCGCCGGCCTTGAGCTTGGCGGCTTCGGCCTTGAACACTTCGACAAACTCACGCCCGATGATCTTGCGCTTCTGCTCCGGGTCGCTGACGCCCGTGAGGTGGCCGAGAAACTGGTCGCAGGCATCCACGGCGACGATGTTGGCGTGCAGCTTGCCCGCGAACATGTCGATGACCATCTTGCCTTCGTCCTTGCGCAGCAGGCCGTGATCGACGAACACGCAGGTCAGCTGGTCGCCAATGGCACGATGGATCAGCGCGGCAGCTACCGACGAATCGACCCCGCCGGACAGACCGAGAATCACCTCCTCATCGCCGACCTGTTCGCGAATGCGGGCAACGGCTTCGTCGACATAGTTGCCCATGATCCAGTCGGCTTTCGTGGCGCAGATATCCAGCACGAAGCGGTTGATCAGCGCACGGCCCTGCACGGTGTGGGTGACTTCCGGGTGAAACTGGACGCCGTAGTAGCGGCGCGCTTCATCCGCCATGCCGGCAATCGGGCAGCTGGGCGTGCTGGCCATCAGCTTGAAGCCCGGCGGCAGGGTGGTGACCTTGTCACCGTGACTCATCCACACCTTGAGCATGCCGTGGCCTTCGCTGGTACTGAAGTCCTCAATACCCTGCAGCAGCGCGGTGTGGCCGTGCGCGCGCACCTCGGCATAACCGAACTCGCGCGAGTTGCTGCCCTCGACCTGGCCGCCTAGCTGCTGCGCCATGGTCTGCATGCCGTAGCAGATACCGAGCACGGGAATTCCCAACTCGAACACCGCATCCGGCGCGCGGTCATCGACCTCGTACACGCTGGCGTGGCTGCCCGACAGGATGACGCCCTTGAGCTGGCCGTCGGCCGCAAACTCGCGAACCCATTCATCCGTCACGTCGCAGGGATGCACTTCGCAATAGACGTGCGCTTCGCGCACGCGGCGCGCGATGAGCTGGGTGACCTGGGAGCCGAAATCAAGGATCAGGATTTTCTGGTGGGCCATGCGGGTACTCGAAAAGAATAAGGGCGGCCGAAGCCGCCCGGACGACACGCGATGCGCATCAGTCGATGTGGTAGTTCGGCGCTTCCTTGGTGATCTGCACGTCGTGCACATGCGACTCGCGCACGCCAGCCGTGGTGATCTCGACGAACTCGGCGCGGGAACGCATTTCCTCGATGTCCTTGCAGCCAACGTAGCCCATCGACGCACGCAGACCGCCGGCGAGCTGATGGATCACCGCCGAGACCGAACCCTTGTAAGGCACACGCCCCTCGATACCTTCCGGCACGAGCTTATCGGCGTTGCTGGCCGGATCCTGGAAGTAACGGTCTGCCGCACCCTGCTGCATTGCGCCCAGCGAACCCATGCCGCGATAGGACTTGTACGAACGCCCCTGATACAGCACGGTCTCGCCCGGCGCCTCTTCGGTGCCGCCGAACAAACCACCCAGCATCACCGCATTGGCTCCGGCTGCGATCGCCTTGGCGATGTCGCCGGAAAAACGGATGCCGCCATCCGCAATCATCGGCACACCGGTACCAGCGAGCGCAGAAGAAACGTTGTCGATGGCCGTGACCTGCGGTACGCCGACACCAGCGATGATGCGCGTGGTACAGATCGAACCGGGACCGATACCGACCTTGACCCCGTCTGCACCGGAATCCACCAGTGCCAGCGCGGCGGACGCCGTGGCGATGTTGCCGCCGATGACTTCGACGTGCGGGAAAGTCTTCTTGACCCAGCGCACGCGATCGAGCACGCCCTGGGCATGACCATGCGCGGTATCGACCACAATCACGTCCGCGCCAGCCTCGACCAGCGCTTCTGCGCGCTCTTCGGTTCCGGCACCGACGCCAATGGCCGCCCCGACACGCAGGCGACCCAATTCATCCTTGGCGGCATACGGATGCTCGGTGGACTTCATCATGTCCTTGACCGTGATGAGGCCACGCAGCTCCCACTCGTCGTTGATGACCAGCACGCGCTCAAGGCGGTGCTTGTGCATCAGATGGCGGGCCTCCTCGAGGCTCGCTCCTTCCTTGACGGTGACCATGCGGTCGGCCGGCGTCATGATCTGCGACACCGGTTGATCCAGATTGGTCTCGAAGCGCAGGTCACGATTGGTCACAATACCGACCACCCGCTTGCCTTCGATCACTGGCAGGCCGGAGAACTTGTGCTGACGCGTCAGCGCCACCACATCACGCACGCTCATGGTCGGCGGAATGCAGATCGGATCCTTGAGCACGCCGCTCTCGTGGCGCTTGACGCGCGCAACTTCGGCCGCCTGCCCCTTGATCGACAGATTCTTGTGGATGATGCCAATACCGCCTTCCTGGGCAAGTGCAATCGCCAGGCGGGACTCGGTCACGGTGTCCATTGCCGCCGAAACCAGTGGAATGTTTAACTGAATGTTTCGAGTCAGTCTGGTCGCGAGGCTTACATCACGCGGCAGAACGTCGGAATGGGCAGGAACTAGAAGGACGTCATCAAACGTCAGCGCCTTCTGGATGACGCGCATGGCTTTTTTCCTTTCGGCCAAAACCCTATTATACAGACCGCCCAGCCCGCGTGTAAGCTGGACGACAGCCCTGATGCGGGATGACTACGGAGATTTCCGATGCGCAAACTCTGCTTCACCATTTTGTTCGGCACCCTGCTCGCCACCGCGGCGCATGCTCAGGTCTTCCAGTGGCGCGATGACGGTGGCCGCCTCGTATATGGCGACCAACCACCCCCGGGCGTAGAAGCCACGCTCGTCCGTTCGCACCCGGCATCGGGCACCCGGGCGACCGTTCGCGAGCCAGCCAGCACCACGCCCGGCGCCGAGCCCCCCAAGAGTGAAGACGCGCCCAGCAAGTCAGAACAGGAAGCGATTGCCAAGCGCACGCGTGAGCAGGAAGAAGCCCGCGAACGCGCATGCCAGGAAACACGCAACTACCTTGCAGCACTGGAGAGCGGCCAGCGGGTCGCACGTTTCAACGAAAAGGGCGAACGCGAATTTCTCGATGACGCCGCCCGCATGCAGACCATCGAGCGCACGCGCGGCACGCTGCGCGAGAACTGCAGCAAATAAGCGTCAGGCACCCTCTGCGTCGCCGCCGCCCTTTTTCATTGCCTTGCCCTCTTCCGCCCGCTTCTTGCGCACGGCCTTCGGGTCAGCAATAAGCGGGCGGTAGATTTCCACCCGGTCGCGATCGCGCAAGGGAGCATCAAGCTTGCTGAGCTTGGCGTACACCCCCACCTTGTTGGCGCCATCTAGGTCAATGTCGGGATATTTCCCGAGCAAGCCCGAAGCCTTCACCGCATCCTCGACCGTCGCCCCGTCAGGCAAGACCAGCTTGACCAGTTCGTAGCGGTGCGGATGCGCATAGGTAACTTCAACGTTGATGACTTCGCTCATGCTCACCCCTTGCGGTGGATCTGCCCGGCACGCTTCACGAAGGACTCCACGAAGGTGTTGGCGATGTGATTGAACACTGGCCCGAGCGCCTTTTCGAGCAAGCGATGCTCGAACTCGTAGTGCAGGCGGAATTCAACCTTGCACGCAGTCTCGCCCAGCGCACGGAAATACCAGCCGCCTTCGAGATGCCGGAAGGGCCCCTCACGCAAACGCAGGTGCATCTCCTCGGGATGGTGCTTGGTGTTCTCGGTCGTGAACTTCGTCTTGATGCCGTGGTAATTCACGTGAATCGTCGCAACGGTAAGAACGTCGTTGCGCTCGATCACTTCCGAGCCACCACACCAGGGCAGGAACTGCGGATAGTCCTCGCAGCGGTCGACCAGCTCGAACATCTGGGCGGGGGTAAACTCTACGAGAACGGTCTTGCTGACTTCAGCCATGTGCGGGGCGGTCGGGGCGGCGAACTGTTAAGATCCGCAATTCTACCGTAAGCACTTCAACCCCGCGCCCCGCGCCGCATCCAGCCCATGAGCATCATCGACAATCGCAAGGCTTTCCACGACTACTTCATCGAGGAGCAATTCGAGGCCGGCGTCGTCCTCGAAGGCTGGGAAGTCAAGGGCATCCGCGCAGGCCGTGCCAACATCAAGGAAGCCTATGTCGTCGTGCGCAACGGCGAGATCTTCCTGATCGGCATGCACATCACGCCACTGGCCAGCGCCTCGACCCACGTACACGCCGACCCCACCCGCACACGCAAACTGCTGCTGCACGCCCGCCAGATCTCGACACTGATCGGCAAGGTCGAACGTGCGGGCTACGCACTGGTACCACTCGACCTGCACTACTCGAAGGGGCTGATCAAATGCTCCATCGGACTGGCCAAAGGCAAGAAGCAGTTCGACAAGCGTGAGGACGAGAAGAAGCGTGACTGGGAGCGCGAGAAAGGCCGCCTGATGCGCATCAAGGCCTGATCGTTTAGCGCACGAATTCCGGAGGCAAGCCCCGATGCTCCTGCTCATTGCCGGTTTGTGGCTGTTCTTCAGCTTCCACTCGGTCCGCCTGTTGGCGCCTGAAATGCGTGACCGTGCCGTCGCGCGCATCGGCGAGCCGAACTGGAAACTCGTATACGCCGGCGCATCGCTTACCGGCCTGATTCTGGTCGTTCTTGGCTTCAGCGACGCACATCTGAATCCCGTGCATCTGTGGACGCCACCGCTGTGGACGCGCCACCTGACTGCGCTGCTGATGGCTGCGGCCTTCATCCTGCTGGCCGCAACCTATGTGCGTGGCAGCGTGATGCGCGCGCGCACCGGCCATCCCATGCTGGCTGGCACCAAGCTGTGGGCGCTGGCTCATCTGCTGGCCAATGGCACACTAGCCGACGTGGTGCTGTTCGGTAGTTTCCTGGTGTGGGCCGCCGTCAGCTTTTCGGCCTCGCGCAAGCGCGACCGCGCAGCCGGCACGGTCAGACCGGAAGGCCGCTGGTCACGCGACGCGATCGCGGTGGCCATCGGCCTCATCACCTGGTTCGCATTTGCCACTCACCTGCATGGCTTGCTGTTCGGGGTTCGACCGTTCGGCTGAACGCCCCTCAGGAGCTGCAACTGAGCATCGAGCAACCCGCCTTCTGGCGAGCCCACTCCGGACGCTTGGCGGCGAAATGCTCACGCCCCGACTGCTCGTCATACGGCCGCCGCATGACGTCAAGCAACTCTTCCACGCGCGACACATCCCCCGCCTCGGCTGCATCGATGGCCTCTTGAGCAAGATAGTTGCGCAGCACGAAACGCGGATTAGCCGCGTTCATGCGCGCACGGCGCTCTTCCGCCGGCAGGCCGTCCTGCTGCACGCGCGCGGCGTAAGCCTCCAGCCAGGCGGTGAGAGCCTCGCCATGGCGCGCCCGCGCTTCATCGGAGTAGAAAGCCTCCGCCACAACGTCAATCGACGGCGCGGAAACCTCCAGCTGTGCCAACTCCCGGAAGAAGATCGTCATGTCCACCTCGGCGCGCACAAGCAAGCCCTGCAGGCGCTCAACGGCCGCGCTGTCTGCTTCGGTCATGCCGGACAGCCCGAGCTTGTCCGCCCACATGCGCCGATTCTCGGCAGTGAACACCTCGGCGTAGCGGGCAAGCCCATGCTGCAGCGGCTCAACCTCCTGCATCAGCGGATGCAGGGCATTGGCCAGGCGCACAAGGTTCCAGTGGCCGATCTGCGGCTGGGCGCCGAAGCGGTAGCGCCGTCCGCCGGCATCGGTGGTGTTGGGCGTCCAGTTCGGATCGTAGTTGTCGATCCAGCCATACGGACCGTAGTCGATGGTCAGCCCCAGGATGGACATGTTGTCGGTGTTCATCACGCCGTGCACGAAACCGACCCGCATCCAGTGGGCAATCATCCGTGCCGTGCGTTCGCACACCTCGACAAACCACACCCGCCGACGTTCGGCCGGCGCCCCTTCGATCCACGGAAAATCGCGCGCAATGGTGAAGTCCACGAGCTTCTCGAGCACACCGGTCTCACCCCGCGCGGCGAAGATCTCGAAGTTGCCGAAGCGGATGAACGATGGCGCAACACGGCACACCACCGCACCGGGCTCGGCGCGCGGATTGCCGTCATAGAACATGTCGCGCATCACGCGCTCGCCGGTGCCGACGAGGCTCAGCGCGCGCGTGGTCGGCACGCCCAGATGATGCATGGCCTCACTGCACAGGAATTCGCGGATGGACGAACGCAGCACGGCACGACCGTCGGCCGTGCGCGAGTAGGGCGTCGGCCCGGCACCCTTGAGCTGCAACTCCCAGCGCTGCCCCTGGGCATTGACGGTTTCACCCAGCGTAATGGCCCGCCCGTCCCCGAGTTGCCCGGCCCAGTTGCCGAACTGGTGTCCGCCGTAGCAGGCCGCATAGGGCTGCATGCCTTCAAGCAGCGCATTGCCGCCAAAGACGTCGGCAAACCATGACGCCTCAAGCTCTGCGGGCGCGATCCCGAGCACATCGGCCACTTCACGCGACCAGGCCAGCAGACGCGGTGCAGCAACCGGCGTGGGCATGACCTTCGACCAGCACGAGCCAAAGACCTGACGCACCTGCTGCGTCTCGTCCGGATCGCCGGGCAGTTCGTTCACAAACCGGTTATCGAATTTCAATGCCTGCATTCCTTTGTCCTGTCATTCAGTTCGCAAAACACCACAGCTGCGGAGTAGCCTGAGGCCTTCGGCTATAATCGCCCGATCGTAAATATGGAATCATGCCGACAATGGGCTTTCTCGCCGGAAAACGCATTCTGATCACGGGTCTGCTGAGCAATCGCTCGATCGCCTACGGTATCGCCAAGGCGATGCACCGCGAGGGCGCAGAACTCGCTTTCACCTTCCAGAGCGAACGCTTCCAGGAGCGCGTCGCCAAGCTTGCTTCGGACTTCGACAGCACGCTGCTGTTCCCGCTCGATGTGCAGGACGACGCCCAGATCACGGCGCTCTTCGACGGCCTGCAGCAAGCCTGGGGCGGTCTGGACGCTCTGGTGCACTCCATCGCCTATGCGCCCACCGACGCGCTGGAAGGTGACTTCCTCGACGGCTTCAGCCGTGAGGCCTTCCGCATCTCGCAGGAAATCAGCGCGGGCAGCTTCCCGCTGCTGGCCAAGGCGGCACGCCCGCTGATGAAGGGCCGTAACGGTGCGCTGCTGACGCTGTCCTACCTCGGCGCGGTGCGCACCATGCCCAACTACAACATCATGGGCCTGGCCAAGGCCAGCCTGGAGTCGGCGGTGCGTTACATGGCCGTCACCCTGGGCCCCGAAGGCACCCGCGTCAACGGCCTGTCGGCCGGCCCGATCAAGACGCTCGCCGCCTCGGGCATCGGCAGCTTCGGCAAGCTGCTGTCCTTCAACGAGCGCAACGCCCCGCTGCGCCGCAACGTCACCATCGAAGAAGTCGGCAACGCCGCAGCCTTCCTCTGTTCGGATCTGGCCAGCGGTGTCACCGGTGAGATCATGTACGTCGACGGCGGCTTCAACACCACCGCGCTGGGCAATTCGGAACAGAACTGAAGCAAGCTCCGCGAAAGCCCATGAAAAAGCCCGGCATGCCGGGCTTTTTTGTTGCTGCGGCTGGGCCGTGATCAATTCTGCTCCGGTGCCACCAGTGCCTGATCGATCTCGACGCCGTAGCGCTGACGCAGCGCACGCACAAAGGCCGCAAACTCCTGCTCGGCTACCAGGTTGTCGTACTGCCGCGCCAAAGCACGCACTTCCGGTGCGTCGTCTGCCATTTCCAGCTTGCCCGCGCTTTCCACGCGGAACACCACGTAGCCGCCGTCCGGCATCTGCGCGCCGACATACGCCGGCAGGGTGGCCGCATCCACCGAGAACACGGCACGCAACGCCTGCCCGGGCAGCGTCGGTGCGCCGCGCTGCTCGGCATAGGCGTCACTCCAGCGGCCGCTAACCTGCTCGCCTGCACGCAGTTTTTCCAGCGCCTGCTCACCACGCTCCTGGGCAATGCGCGCACCCTCGTCCGCACGCAGACGGGCACGGATGGCCTCGCTCACTTCATCCAGCGACAGCTGGGCGGCGTCTTCATACTCCACCACGCGGGCGGACACCATGACGCCACGCTCCACCTCGACGGCCGGCACGTTCTCGCCGTTGGCGCGAATCTGGGGATCAAACAGTGCATCGATCAGGCGCGCATCGTCATACCCCGCAAGCTCGGCACCTTCACGCGAAATCCAGTCACTACGACGCACCTCCAGACCCAGCGCCTCGGCGGCCGGTGCCAGGCTGTCGGGCTGCTCATACACCGCATTGGCAAACTGCTCGGCCAACTCCGGCATGCGGCGCGACACTTCCTGCGCCAGCAACTCTTCGGCGATCTCGTCACGCACCTGATCGAAGGGCTGGAGCGACGCCGGCTTAATCTCCGTGACCTCGATGATGTGAAAGCCGAAATCGCTGCGCACCACATCACTGATCTGGCCGACTTCGCCCTTGAATACCGCCTCCTCGAACTCGGGCACCATCGCGCCCGGGCCGAAGAAGCCAAGATCACCACCACGGCTCTTGGAGCCGGGGTCTTGAGACTCCCGCTGCGCGATCTCACCGAAACGCGACGGATTGGCACGCACCTCGGCCAGCAGCTCCTCGGCCTTGGCCTGCGCCTTGGCCACTTCCGCCTCGCTGTCCGACGACGATGCGCGGATCAGGATGTGACGCGCACGACGCTCTTCCGGCACGCCAAAACGCGAGGGATTGCCCTCATAGAACGCACGCACGCGACCGGCATCGATATTGATCCTGCTACCCACTGCGGCAGCGTCCAGCACGAGATACTCGGCTTTCAGGCGCGGCGCCCGCATGAAGGCGTCGGCATTTTCACGATAGAAATCCTCGACCGCCTCATCCGGGATCTTCACGTCCGCCTCGTAGCGCTCACGCGGAAACGACAGCTCACTGACGACACGCTCTTCAAGCTGGATATCCACCAGCCCCTTGACCGCAGCACGACCGGCAAAGGCCGAGCGGCCAACGCCCTGAACGACCTGCTCCTGACGCAGATCCTGGGCCAGGCTGTACTCGAACATGGCAACGTTCATGTTCTGCGAGGCCACGAAACGCTCATACAGTGAGCGCGAAAACTGGCCGTTCTCCTGGAATGCCGCCTCGCCGGCGATCAGTTCCTGCAGCTGCGCAGCCGGCACGTTGATGCGGCTCTCGGCCATGAACAACTGCAAGGCGCGATCATTGATCATGCTTTCCAGCACCGCCTGCCGGAACTCACGCGTCCTGAACAGCGCCGCATCAACCTGCCCCTCGCTGTCGCGACGGATGCGCTCCTGGCGCTCCTGCAACTGACGATCGAATTCAGCCGTATTGATCGCAGAGCTACCCACACGGGCAACCTCCTGACCTCCTGGGCCGTCGCTGAAATAGGCGTCCATGCCGAACAGCGCGAGCGGGACCACCAGGATCGCAAGAACGATCTGGGCGAGGCGTTTGTTGTTGCGGACGAAGTCGAACATCGATGTTTTCCGTACTGAACGGCGCGGGAAATTCGTTCGGGCCTCGCGTCGGGGACACGGGCAGAACGCCAAAGCTTGGCATTATCGCATTCCCCGCTGCGTGGAGCCACCGCTGCGCAGGCGCTAGAACTCGATACTGCTGCAGCGCAACGCCTATAATCGGGCATGCTCGCGACTTTCCGACTTCAGCTTGGCATAGCCGCCCTGTACGGGATCGTCGGCTGGCTCTCCTTACAGATTCTCGTCCCGACTGGTTATGTAGCACCGGTCTATCCGTCAGCCGGCGTCGCACTCGGTGCGATCCTGCTGTTTGGCTATCGCCTGTGGCCGGCCGTGCTGGTTGGCGCACTGCTCACCAATGCCATTGCTGCCGTCTATTCCGGCATCACGCCGGGGCCGGGCGTCCTCGTCAGCGGAGCCGGGGCCACGCTGCAGGCAGTCGCGGGTGCGTGGCTGGCACGGCGCCTGATCTCCTTTCCGAATCCACTCGACTCCCCGCACAGCATTGCCCGCCTGCTGTTCATCGTGGTGCCCGTCAGCAGCCTGATCAACGCCACACTGTCGACGCCTGCGCTGCTCCACGCCCAGGTCATCACCCCCGACGAAGCCCTCTCCAGCTGGGGCTCGTGGTGGTTAGGTGACACCCTGGGTGCGCTGATCGCCTTGCCACTGATGTTCGTCTTCCTCGCGCGCCCAGCCGAACTGTGGCGCCCGCGCCGACTGGCCGTCACGGTGCCGCTGATCGTCGTGGCACTGCTCACGGCAATCGTCTTCGACCGCCTCGAACGGGCCGAGAACCTGCGCATCAAGAGCCAGTTTGACCGCGACGCCGAGAACATCGCCACGCTGATCCAGAAACGCCTGCAGGCCCAGACCGACGCCCTGAATGCGCTGGAACGCTTCATCGCGCTGAGCGAGCATGTCGGCCGGACGGATTTCCGCGGTTTCACTGCCCCACTGCTGGAACGCCACCCCGGCACCCAGAACTTCAGCTGGAACCCGTTGATCCGCCACACGGAGCGCAACGACTTCGAGCGCCTTGGCCAAGGCGAAGGCCTGCCCGGCTTCCGCATTCTGGAACGCGACGACAGCAGCCCCGGACGCACCGCCACCGCCCGTCCCCGCAGCGATTACCTGCCGATCTACTTCGTCGAACCACAAGACCGCAACGTCGGCGTACTGGGCTTCGACCCGCTGTCGATGAGCAACACGGCCGCCGCCATCGCCAGCAGCCGCGAGCATGGGCGCCCGACCTCCAGCGATGCCTTCACGCTCACCCAGGAACGTAGCAACCAGCGCGGCATCGTGGTGTATCAGGCCGTCCGGCGCCCGGCTGGCAGCGCGACGGAGTTCATCGGCATCGTCAGCGTCGCATTCCGCATGGACGACGCGTTGGCCGCCACCCTCGTCGACCTGCCGCAGCGCCTCATTGCGCTGTGTCTGGTCGACCGTGCAGGCACCCTCGACAATACGCGGCTGTCCGGCCCCAACGGCTGCGAGGATGCCGACTGGCTCGATGCTCCGCTGGCCCGCAGCTTTGATCTGTCTTTTGCCGAACGTCCCTGGCAGATTCGCCTGCTCGCCGAAGCGGGCTACGCCGAAGGCCTGCGTACGCTCACGCCCTGGCTGTCCATCGTCACCGGCATCCTGTCAGCCGGCATCCTCGCCGCCTTTCTGCTGATGACCTCCGGTCACGCGCGGCGGGTAGAACGCCTGGTCGAACAGCGCACGCGCGAACTGGCGGACGCCAGTGACGATCTGCGCGCCCAGCGCGCGGCGCTCAACCGCGCGCAGGAAATCGCCCGTATGGGCAGCTGGGAGATCGACACGCACAGCGGCGCCCTGCGCTGCTCGGAAGGGCTGCGCAACCTGTTGCCGCTGCCCGCCCGCGAGAAGCTGCAGTACGACGATCTGCTGTCGGCCGTCGAGGCCACCGACCGCCCCCGTCTGGACCGCGCCGTGAGCGCAATGCGCAACGGCGGGCACAGCATCACGCTCGACTGCCACCCGAACGGTGCGCATTCCTCAACGCTGCAATTCGTCATCGACATCGAGAACCTCGGCGCAGAGCATGAGCGCGTCGTCGGCACCGCGCAGGATGTCTCCGGCGCGCGCAAGGCTGCGGCCGACATCCAGCAGCTGGCGCACTACGACTCGCTCACCGGCCTGCCCAACCGCATGCTGTGGGCGCTGCGCGCCACCGCCGCCCTGCAGGTGGCGCGGCGCCACAACGACGAGCTGGCCGTGCTGTTCCTCGACCTCGACCACTTCAAGACCGTGAACGATTCACTCGGCCACAACGCCGGCGACAGCTTGCTCAAGACCGTGGCCAATCGCCTGTTGCAGTGCGCACGCGAAGAGGATCTGCTGGCCCGCCTCGGGGGCGACGAATTCGTGGTCTTGTTGCCGCGCCTGAACAAACGCGAGGACGCCACGCTGGTCGCGCAGAAGATGCTCGACAGCATGTCCGCACCGGTGGAAATCGGTGGCCATATCCTGCAGCCCTCGATCAGCATCGGCATCGCGCACTTCCCGGACGACGGGCAGGATGTCGAGACCCTGCTCAAGCACGCCGACACCGCCATGTATGGCGCGAAGAACGCCGGGCGCAGCACCATCCGCCATTTCATCGAATCGATGAACACCCGCGCACTTGAACGCCTGACCATCGAGAACGGCCTGCGCCGGGCCATCGAGCGCGACGAACTAACGCTGCACTATCAACCCCAGTACGACGCCGTGGCCGAGCGCTTCGTCGGCGTGGAAGCTCTGCTGCGCTGGAATACGCCAGAGCTGGGCGGCTCGATTCCGCCGGACCGCTTCATCCCGATCGCGGAAGAAACCGGCATCATCCTGCCGCTCGGCGACTGGGTGCTGCGCGAGGCTTGCACCCTGCAGCGCAGCTGGCAGGACACGCCCAGGGACGCCCTGCTGATCGCCGTCAACATCTCCGCGATCCAGTTCAACCACCCGGATTTCGTCGGTCGCGTATCGCGCATCCTCGATGAAACCGGCGCCGATCCGCACTGCATCGAGCTCGAAATCACCGAAACCGCCATCATGGGGTCGGGTGACGAGCTGGTGGATCGCCTCAACCAGTTGCGCAGCCTCGGCCTGACACTGGCGCTCGACGACTTCGGCACCGGCTACTCCAGCCTCGGCCGCCTGCACCGCCTGCCGATCACCCGCCTGAAGCTCGACCGCTCCTTCGTGCAATACCTGCCCGGCGATCTGGACAACGCGGCCATTGCCAACGCCACGCTGTCGATGGCCCGCGCCCTCAAGCTCGAAGTGGTGGCCGAGGGCATCGAAACCGTCGCGCAGAAGGCCTACCTCTTTGCCCGAGGCTGCCGACTGATGCAGGGCTACTTCTACAGCAAGCCGCTACCGCTCGACGAACTCGAGCGCTTCCTCGACGAAGACGCCGCACGCGCCACGCCTCGCGCATGAAAAAGGCCCGGAGCCAAAGCTCCGGGCCTTTGATCCTGCACTCCGCAGATCAGGCTTTTGCGAACACCAGCTTGCGATCCGCTGCATCGACGCGGATGCGATCCTTGGCGGCAAACTGCCCTTCGAGTATGGCCTTCGCCAGCGGATTCTCGATCTTCTCCTGAATCGCCCGCTTGAGCGGCCGCGCGCCGAACACCGGGTCGAAGCCAACCTCGGCAATCTCGGCCAGCGCCGCATCGCTGATGTCCATCGTCATCTCCAGCCGCGCCAGCCGCTTCTCCAGATACTGCAGCTGGATGCGCGCGATGTGGGCGATGTTCTTCTCGTCGAGCGCGTGGAACACCACCACCTCGTCGATGCGGTTGATGAACTCCGGCCGGAAGAAGGTCTTCACTTCGGCCATCACGGCGAGCTTGATGACCTGGTAATCATCACCCGACATCGCCTGGATCATCTGGCTGCCGAGGTTGCTGGTCATCACGATCACGGTGTTCTTGAAGTCCACCGTGCGCCCCTGCCCGTCGGTCATGCGGCCGTCGTCGAGCACCTGCAGCAGCACGTTGAAGACGTCCGGATGCGCCTTCTCGACCTCGTCGAACAGGATCACGCTGTAGGGTTTCCGGCGCACCTGCTCGGTGAGATAACCACCTTCCTCATAGCCGACGTATCCCGGCGGCGCGCCGATCAGACGCGCAACCGAGTGCTTCTCCATGAACTCACTCATGTCGATGCGGATGATGTGCTCCTCCGAATCGAACAGGAACTCCGCCAGCGTCTTGCACAGCTCGGTCTTGCCCACGCCGGTCGGCCCGAGGAACAGGAAAGAGCCATACGGCCGGTTCTCGTCCGACAGGCCGGCACGTGAGCGGCGGATGGCGTCGGACACCATGCGCACGGCCTCGTCCTGCCCCACCACGCGCGAATGCAGGCGCTCTTCCATGTGCAGCAGCTTCTCGCGCTCGCCCTGCATCATCTTGCTCACCGGAATGCCGGTGGCACGCGAGACGACCTCGGCGATTTCCTCGGCCCCCACCTGCGTGCGCAGCAGCTTGTTCGGCGAAGCCTCGCTGCCGGCCGCTTCCGCCGCCTTCAGCTGCGCTTCGAGCTGCGGCAGCTTGCCGTATTGCAGTTCGGCGACCTTGCCCAGTTCGCCCTTGCGCTGCAGGTCGGCCATCTCTGCCTTCACCCGGTCGATCTCTTCCTTGACGTGGGCCGAACCGGCCACCTTGGCCTTCTCGGACTTCCACACTTCCTCAAGGTCGTTGTACTCGCGGTCCAGTTTGGCAATCTCTTCCTCGATGAGCGCAAAACGCTTCCGGGAAGCCTCGTCCTTTTCCTTCTTGACCGCCTCGCGCTCGATCTTGAGCTGGATGCGGCGACGGTCGAGACGGTCCATCACCTCCGGTTTGGAGTCGATCTCCATCTTGATGCGCGCACCGGCCTCGTCGATCAGGTCGATGGCCTTGTCGGGCAGGAAGCGGTCGGTGATGTAGCGATGGCTCAACTCCGCCGCGGCGACAATCGCCGGGTCGGTGATGTCCACGCCGTGGTGGATCTCGTACTTCTCCTGCAGGCCGCGCAGGATGGCGATGGTCGCCTCCACCGTCGGCTCGTCCACCTGCACCTTCTGGAAGCGGCGCTCCAGCGCGGCGTCCTTCTCGATGTATTTGCGGTATTCGTCCAGCGTAGTCGCGCCGATGCAGTGCAGTTCGCCACGCGCCAGCGCCGGCTTGAGCATGTTGCCGGCGTCCATCGCGCCCTCGGCCTTGCCCGCGCCGACCATGGTGTGGATCTCGTCGATGAACAGGATGATGCGGCCCTCATCCTTGGCGATGTCCTTGAGCACCGCCTTCAGGCGCTCCTCAAATTCGCCGCGGTACTTGGCGCCCGCCAGCAGCGCCGCCATGTCGAGCGACATCACCTTCTTGCCCTTCAGCGTCTCCGGCACTTCGCCATCGACGATGCGCTGCGCCAACCCCTCGACGATGGCGGTCTTGCCCACACCGGGCTCACCGATCAGCACCGGGTTGTTCTTGGTGCGGCGCTGCAGGATCTGGATGGCGCGGCGGATTTCGTCATCACGCCCGATCACCGGGTCGAGCTTGCCCAAACGCGCGCGCTCGGTCAGATCCAGGCAGTACTTGGAAAGCGCCTCTCGCTGGCCTTCGGCCTCCGCGCTGTCGACCGACTGGCCACCGCGCACCGCCTCGACGGCGGCTTCCAGCGCCTTGCGCGTAACGCCATGCTCCTTGAGCAGGCGCGACGTCTCGCCCTTGTCTTCGGTCAGCGCGAGCAGGAACATCTCGCCAGCAATGAACTGGTCGCCGCGCTTCTGGGCTTCCTTGTCGGTGAGGTTGAACAGGCGGCCCAGATCGCGCCCGACCTGCACTTCGCCGCCATGCCCTTCGACCTTCGGCAAACGCTCGATGGCGTTCTTCAGCGCGCTCTTGAGCGGCGGCACATTGACGCCGGCCCGCTGCAACAGCGAAGCCGTGCCGCCACCTTCCTCATCAAGCATGGCCGCCAGCAGGTGCTGCGGCTCGATGAACTGCTGGTCGTTACCGACCGCGATGCTTTGCGCTTCCGCGAGGGCCTGCTGGAAGCGAGTGGTGAGTTTTTCGAACCGCATGATCAGGTTCCTCATGGTGAATTCAGGATGAATCCAACATGGAGGCGCGCTGGCTTAATTCAAGCGTTGCAGAAAGGGTTATTTCAGCGCAGGCGCCAACTCAGAGGACACCGCGCACCACCGAATACACCCCCGCCACCAGCGCCGTGCCAAGCACGAAGACCCGAAAGCCGCCGCGCGGCACGCGTGAGCCGAGATGCCTTGCACACCAGAAACCGGCGAACACCGCGGGAATCATCGCCACCGCCAGCCACAGCTCGCGCCAGCCCATGCGGTCGAGGAAGACCAGCGCGATCGAGGACATGACGCTCAGCGGAATGAAGATGGCCGACAGCGTGCCACGCACGCGCGCCGGATCGGCCCGCTGGAAGGCCACCCCAAGCGGCGGGCCACCGACACCGGTGATGGTGCCCATGCAGCCGGAACAGAAGGTGCCGATCAAGATCGCCGGAGGGGTCGGCTGAATCTCCAGGCGCAGGCAACTCACCACCACCGCAAGGATGATCAGCACGCCGAACATCCACTGCCAGGTCGCCGCCGTCAGCATGCCAACCAGCAACCACGCCGCGATCACCCCCAGCAGCCCTGCTGGCAGGGCGAAGGCCAGATCGCGCGGGACGATGGCGTGGCGGTTGGCGCGCAGCATCAGCAACGGCACGATGCCGCCGACGATGACCAGCGGACCCGGCACCAGCACCGGATTGATCAGGAACAGTAGCGGCGCACTGAACAGCCCCACGCCATAGCCGACAATGCCCTGGATGGTGCTGCCGATGAAGACCACGAGAATCGCGAGCGCCCACTGGGTCAGATCGAGTTCGATCATCGCGCTGCGGACCTCGCTGAAGTTGGATGGATTACTTTCCCTGCCCCCAGCGCTCGGCCGCCGAATCGTCGGCGTCACGCGCATCGACCCAGCGTGCACCCTCAGGCGTTTCCTCGCGCTTCCAGAACGGCGCGCGGGTCTTCAGGAAGTCCATGATGAACTCGCAGGCCGCGAAGGATTCACCGCGATGCGCGCTGGTGACCGCCACAAACACGATCTGGTCGCCCGGCATCAGGCGGCCGAAGCGGTGGATGACGCGAATGCCGTCCACATCCCAGCGCCCGCGCGCCTGCTCGACGATCTCTTCGAGCGCGGTTTCGGTCATGCCCGGATAGTGCTCCAGCGTCATGGCCTGCACGCCCGAGCCGTCGTTCATGTCGCGCACCAGCCCGGTGAAGGTGGCCAGCGCACCAACCTGATGGCGGCTTTTGGTCAGCGCCGAAATCTCGGCGCCGATATCGAAATCTTCCTGCTGCACGCTCACGGACATGGCTCAGCCCCCCGTCACCGGCGGAAAGAACGCGATCTCGTCGCCGTCCGCCACCGGCTCGTCCGCCTTCACCATGCGCTGGTTGC
This sequence comes from Pseudazoarcus sp. NS36, assembly GCF_059703705.1. NCBI lineage: Bacteria > Pseudomonadati > Pseudomonadota > Betaproteobacteria > Rhodocyclales > Zoogloeaceae > Pseudazoarcus > Pseudazoarcus sp. NS36. The sequence goes on from NZ_BAAKJA010000002.1 coordinate 27,095, forward strand.
GCGCCATGCGCACGTTCTTGGTCGAGGCCAGCGGCGCCCAGCGCTCGCCGCGCGCGGCCAGATGGGCACGCAAGTCACCCAGCGTCTGCGCGCCATCGAGCTCAACGGTTTCGTCGCCACAGTCGAGCGCATCGCGCAGCGCGGCGAAATACAGAATCTTCACGGTCATTTCGTTCTCAGTACAGCAAATCGCCATAGGGCAGGTAGCGCACCGGCTCACCGCGGGCGATGGCCGTTGCAGGCGGGACATCGACGAGGCCTTCGGCCCACACCGTCGACGCCAGCGCGGCGGAATTCTGGTTGGCATGCAGTTCGACACCATCCGGGCCGAGGCGTGCGCGCAGGAACTCGCGGCGACGATCCGGCTTGGACCAGTCGAAGGCCGCCGGCAGCGTCATCGCGCGCGGCGCCGACTGCAACGCGCCCTGCGTGGCGAGGATGAAGGGTCGCACCATCAGCAGAAAGGTCACGAAGCTCGACACCGGATTGCCGGGCAGGCCGATGAAGGCCGCTGCACGCACGCGGCCGTAGGCCAGCGGCTTACCGGGCTTCATCGCGATCTTCCACAGGTCGAGCGAACCTTCGGCTTCCACCGCCGGTTTGACGTGATCTTCCTCGCCCACCGACACGCCACCACTGGTGAGGATCAGGTCATGCCCTTCGGACGCGTCACGCAGCGCCTTGCGGGTGGCTTCGAACTCGTCCGGCACGATGCCCAGATCGGTGACTTCGCAGCCGATCTGTTCAAGCAGCGCGCGCAACTGGTAGCGATTGGAGTTGTACACGCCGCCCGGCGGCAGTTCCTCGCCGGGCATGACCAGCTCCGAACCGGTCGAGAACAGCGCCACCTTGACGCGGCGCAGCACCGGCAATTGCGCAATACCGACGCAAGCCGCCACGCCCAGCGCGGCCGGGCCAAGACGCATGCCGGCTTGCAACACCACCGAGCCCTTCTCCACCTCGCCCCCGGCGCGGCGCACGAATTCACCCGCGCGCGGCGTGTGATCGATGGTGACGTGATCACCATCCACCTCGCACAGCTCCTGCATCACCACCGCGTCGGCACCCGACGGCAGCGGCGCGCCGGTGAAGATACGGGCCACGGTGCCGGCCTCCAGCGCGTGGCCGACACTACCAGCCGGAATGCGCTGGCTCACGCGCAGCTTCACGCCGGGCGTGACCTCGGCTGCGCGCACGGCGTAGCCGTCCATCGCCGACATGTCCATGTCGGGCATGGAGATGGCGGAATGCTGATCAATCGCGAGCACACGGCCACGCGCTGCAGTGAGATCGGCCATTTCGGTTTCGGTGACCGCTCGGGCGTGGCCGAGCAGTGCGGCCAACGCGTCGTCAAAGGAAAGCAGATCGGAATTCATCGTCGGGTCGGATGCTCCAGTATGAATTGGGCAATGGCCGCCGCATCATCCAGCGGCAGCACCGGATGCGGGCAATCGATTGCGTCCGCGGTGGCCACGGCCACCACGTTGGGGTTTTCCTGCCACAGCGTGGGCTTGCCGTTGCCCTCGCGCCAGACCTCGATCTTCGGCACGGGCGCGGCCTTGAAGCCTTCGACCAGCACCACGTCACTCGGTGCCAGCAGCCGCAACTGTTCGTCCAGCCCCGGTTCGGGCTCGCCGCGCAGCTCGTTCATCAGCACCCAGCGCTGACCGGACAGCATCAGCACACGCGCCGCACCGGCCTCGCGGTGGCGCCAGGAATCCTTACCCGGACGGTCCAGGTCGAAACCGTGATGGGCGTGCTTGATGACCGCAACCCGCAGGTCGCGCGCCGTGAACTGGGGAATGAGCTTTTCGATCAGGGTGGTCTTGCCGGAGCCGGACCAGCCCGCGATGCCGAACACGATCATGGGACGTGGGTTCTGCGCGAAACGGAAGGCGCAAGCATACAACAAGGCCTTCCCACGCTGCCCGCACGGACTGCCATAATCGCCTCATGCCGCCCGACGACGCCCTCGCCGACGAGATGATCCTGCCGACCCGGCCGGTGATCGAGATCGACACGCCGCGCCTGCGGCTGCGGCAGTGGCGCGCCAGCGACGTAGTGCCTTTCGCGGCCATGAACGCCGATCCGCGCGTGATGGAATTTTTCCCCGAACTGATGCGCCCGCCGGAGAGTCGTGCCGTGGCACGCCGCATCCGCGATCTGATCGCGGAGCGCGGCTGGGGCCTGTGGGCGGTCGAGGTGCGCGGCGGTGCGCGGTTCATCGGTTTCGTCGGGCTGCACGTACCGGCACCCGAACTGCCCTGCTCTCCCTGTGTCGAAATCGGCTGGCGACTTGCACCCGCACACTGGGGCAAGGGCTACGCCACGGAGGCCGCGCGCGCAGCGCTCGAAGTCGGCTTCGCACGTCTCGGGCTCAGCGAGATCGTGTCCTTCACCTCCACGCCCAATCTGCGCTCCCAGGCCGTCATGCAACGCCTGGGCATGCAGCGCGACGCCCAAACCTTCGAGCATCCGGCCGTCCCCTCCGGCAGCCCCCTGCGTGAGCATGTGCTGTACCGCATGCAGCGTGAGCACTGGGAGTCACCCGCATGATGCGCGGCTTCAGCTTCACCGGCGGCGACCGCGGCGAATGGCGGGTCACACGCCTGAACGCAGTGCGCGGCGAAGGGCTCGCCACCGTTGCGAGGCTGACCGTCGCCAACTCGCTCGACAACGCCACAGACGGCAGCTGGACGCTGCGCGGCATTGTCAGCAACGAGCGCTACGTCACCCGCCCGGAGAAGTCCGCCCTGCTGGCCCTGCCACCCGCCACCGCTGCGACACACGCGGTGCTGATCGTGTTGCGCAAATCCGCCGTCTGGTGGGGCATGACACAGGATGAGCGCCGCACCATCTTCGAAGCACAATCACGGCACATTGCCATCGGGCTGGAGCTTGGCGACGGCATCACGCGCCATCTGCACCACTGCCGCGACCTGTCCGACGACGCGCCCTTCGACTTTCTGACCTGGTTCGAATACGCCCCGCAGGACGAGGCCCGCTTCAACGAACTGCTGGCGCGCCTGCGCGCAAGCAGAGAATGGGACTTTGTCGAGCGTGAAGTCGAACTCCGCCTGAGCCGATGAGCCCGGTCAATTGCCACTGCGACGCAGCCAGCCCCTGCGCTAAACTTGACCCCTGCATTGGCTACGGAGACCCGGCGTGACTCTCTTCCGCAAGATCGGCGACGCGTTCAGGCGGGTTCGCGACGAGATCGTGTTCTGGTACCGCGTGGTGCGCGACTCGATCAAGCTCTGGCTGCAGTGCAATGCCTTCAGCTACGCCGGCTCGCTGGCCTTCTACACCCTGTTCTCACTGGCGCCGGTGGTCATCATCGCGGTCGCGCTGATGGGGCTGGTGTTCGGTGAGGAAGCGGCGCGCGGCGAAATCTTCAACCAACTGCAGGACATCATGGGCCCCGGCGCGGCACAGGCCATCGAAAACGCCGTGCTGCAATCGCGCCCCAAGGATTCCGGCCTGATGCCCACCCTGCTCGGCTTCGGCGCGCTGTTTCTCGGCGCCACCACGGTGTTCGCGCAGATGCAGTTCTCGCTCAACGTGATCTGGGGCGTGACCTCCAAGCCCGGTTACAACGGCGTGCTGCTCTACATCAAGAACCGCGTGCTGTCGCTGACGGTGGTACTGGCCATCGGCTTCATCCTGCTCGTCTCGCTTTCCATCGGTGTGGCCGTGAGCGCCGCGCTCAATGCCGCCGAGAGCCTGATCCCGGCCGTCGCCACCGTATTGGGCGGGGTGGAAGTGGTCATCTCGCTGGCGCTGGTGGCCGCGCTGTTCGCCACCATCTTCAAGGTACTGCCCGACGTGACGCTGGGCTGGCGCGACGTGCTGGTCGGCGCCATCGTCACGGCCGTGCTGTTCTCCTTCGGGCGCTTCGGCATCGCGCTGTACCTGGCCCACACGGCCACCGCCTCGACCTTCGGCGCGGCCGGCTCGGTGGTGCTGATTCTGCTGTGGGTGTACTACTCCTCGCTGCTGCTGCTCTACGGCGCGGCCTTCACCAAGGTGCATTTCGAGCACCGCGGCCACCTCGTCCTGCCGCGCAACAGCGCGGTCGTCGTCAAACGTGCCTTTGTCGCCCGGGAGGACATCGCACAGCCATGAAAGCCGTCATTCTTCAGCATGTCCCTTTCGAAGGGCCGGGCAGCATCAGCGACTGGCTGAGCGCTCGCAAGGCCGAGGTAAACATCGTGCGGCTGTACGCCGGCGACGCCCTGCCAACCGCCGCAGAACCGGATCTGGTCATCGCCATGGGCGGTCCGATGAGCGTCAACGACGAGTGGTTCCACAACTGGCTGGGTGAGGAAAAGCGCTTTCTCGCGCAATGCATCGCCGCCGGCAAGGCGGTGGTCGGCATCTGCCTCGGGGCGCAGCTCATCGCCAGCGCACTCGGCGCCCACGTCGGCCCCAACGAACACAGCGAAATCGGCTGGTTCGACATCCAGGCCGCGCCCAACGATGAAGGCTTTCGCTTCCCCGAATGCGCCACCGTATTGCACTGGCACGGCGAAACCTTTGCGCTGCCGGCTGGCGCAAAACTGCTCGCATACAGCGAGGCCTGCCGCAACCAGGCCTTCCAGCTCGGCGAGCGGGTCGTCGGTCTGCAGTTTCACCTCGAAACCACGCCGGACAGCCTGGGCGAGCTGCTCGAAGCCTGTGGTGACGAACTGGTGGCAGAACGCTTCGTGCAGGAAGAGCACGACATCCTCGATGCCTTGCCGCAACACGCGGCGGCCAACCAGGCACTGATGGCCGCCGTGCTCGATCACGTCACGCAAGGGCTGACATGAGCGAGGCGTTTGCCGCGCACATCGCCTGCGGCAATCTGCTCGCAGCCCTCCCCACCACCGACGGTGGCGAGGCCTTCGAGAATCTGTTCGAAGCGGCCGGTTTGCGTATCGAGCGTATCGTGTCGCAAGAGCACTCGAGCCCCGAGGGCTTCTGGTATGACCAGGAACAGGATGAATGGGTGATGGTCATCACCGGCGAGGCGGTCATCGAGTTCGGCGACGGCAGCCGCCGCACGCTGCGCCCCGGTGACTGGCTGGTCATTCCCGCCCATGTACGCCACCGCGTTGCGGCTACTTTCGGGCGTACCGTGTGGCTGACCGTGCACCACTACCGCAAGGGCGACTGACAGCGTTTGTGGCGCCTGCGCCTGCCGGCTATGGTGTAGCCAATCGCCAATGACTGACCTGCCGGGCATCCTGCAGCATGCCGCTATCAGACCGGAATCAGGCCAATTCAGCGAAAGTCTGGCCAACTCCAGCGGCATCTCAAGCTTCGGATGGCACACAGCGAACCGCCGCCAGCGACGGAATGATGCGGGACGGCTCAACGCGAAGATGGCATTCACGCGACCGAACACCCGGAGCACACTGTCAGGGGTTGTCAGGATGGCCAACAGGCATTCATGCACTTTGTTTCAACAATGGATTTCATCCCAGCCTGATTATCAACAGGCATTCAGCCGGTACAGTAGAACCCACTGAAGAAGGGCATTGCGCGGATTGCGCACCTCCAATCCACTCTGCGCAACCAGCACACGTCAGGCGCGGCCTTTGATCGCGCAATCCAGGGAGCCGCCCCGCCATGAATCTCCATCGCAGCCTGTTCGGTCTGATCCTGCTTGTTTTACTGGCAACCCCCGCCAGCGCTCAACCGGTGGCCTATGTGCAGTTCGTGGGCGCCTACGGCGAGGACTACGGCACGGCCACCCTCACGCAGACCCCCAAGGGCGTGCTGATCAAGGCTGCACTCAAAGGCCTGCCACCGGGTGAAGCTACGCTGCGCATTCACGCGGTGGGCGCATGCAGCCCGCCGTTCACTTCCGCAGGCGGCGCATTCGAGGTGGCCGGCGAAATGCCGAAGATCGACATCTCCGGCGCCGAGACCGCCGTGGAGTTGCTCAACAATCGCGTCACGCTGGAACGCGGCAGCGCCAACAGCCTCATCGACGGCCGCGGCACCGCCCTGATCGTGCATGTGCGGCGTGGCAGCAATTCGACCATGCGCATGGCTTGCGGAGTCGTCCGACCTTAGCGTCTCCGCAGCTCCGGTTTGTTGCGACCCGAAGCGGGAACTATGCTGCATGGACAGCCGGCCACTGCCGGCTGCCCCAAGCCATTGATCGCTCCGGAGACCTTCATGAAATCCATCTGCAGTCTGCATGCGCTCGCCCTCTCAGGCGGGCTGTTGCTCAGCGCTTCTGCGCTTGCCTCACCGACCGCCAGCGCCGAACTCAAAGGCGCCGACGGCGTGAGCCACGGTACCGCAAGCCTCGTGCAAGTCCCCACCGGCGTACTGATCAAGGTCATGCTCAAGGGCGTCACGCCCGGCGAGCACGCCTTCCACATCCACGGCACGGGGGTGTGCGAACCGCCCTTCACCAGCGCAGGCGGGCACTTCAATCCGCACGGCAAGAAGCACGGGCTGATGGCGGCCGACGGCCCGCACGCCGGCGACATGCCCAACATCCATGTGCCGGCGTCCGGTGAACTGAGCTTCGACGTGCTCAACACCCTCGTCACGCTGGAGGCAGGTCAGCCGCATAGCCTGCTCGGCGGCAAGGGCACTGCGCTGATGCTGCATGCCAAGCACGACGACCATGCCAGCGACCCCGCCGGCGACGCCGGCCCGCGCGTCGTCTGCGGCGTCATCCAGTAAATTTCTCCGGCCGCCGCGCCCGCGCTCAGGCGGGCAACGGCGGCACCCTGCCCTTCATCCCTTCGAGCAGGAAGGCCACGCAGGCACGCACCCGCGCCGGAATGTGACGGCGGTGCGCATACACCGCGTAAATATCCGCGCCGGTATTACGCCAGCCCGGCAGCAGCTCGACCAGATCACCGCGCGCCAGCGCCTCGTGTGCATCCCACCACGAGCGCAGCATGATGCCGTGCCCGTCCAAGGCGAGCCGGTGCACGGCCTCGCCGTCGTTGCTCGACAGGCGGCCGGCCACGCGCACGTTGTGCACCTGCCCCCCGCGTTCGAAACGCCACACGCCGTAATCGCTGTCGATCTCGCGCACGATCAGACAGGCGTGCGCCGTCAGATCGGCCGGCACGGCAAGCCGTGGCGCTCGCGCCAGATACGAGGGCGCCGCGCACAGCACGCGCCGGTTGGCGAGCAGGCGCCGCGCGACCTGGCGCGAATCCGGCGGCATGCCGATGCGGATGCCGATGTCCACGCCGGCATCGGTGAGGCTCAGCGGAAAGTTGGTCAGCTCAAGCTGGATGTCCAGCCCCGGATGCCGCGCGGCGAACTCCGACAGCAACGGCGTGATGTGGCGCCGGCCAAAGCCGAAGGTGGCGTTGACGCAGACACGTCCGGTCAGCGCACTGTCCGGATCCTGCAGGCTGTCTTCCAGCTCCGACAGGTCATCGAGGATGGCCGCGCCGCGTGCGAGATAACGCTCGCCCTCGGGCGTCAGCGTGAGGCTGCGCGTGGTGCGCTGCGCCAACTGCACGCCCAGCCGCGCCTCCAGTTGCTTGAGCCGCTTGCTCACGGCGGACAGCGACAGCCCGGCTTCACGCGCCGCCCCGGTCAGGCTGCCGGCGCGGGCGAGTTGCTGGAAGAAGGCGAGATCGTCGACGGCGCTCATGCACTCTCTACTTTTATTCAAGAATGCTTTGCACTCTAGCCTGATTATCTACGGATGAACAAGGCGTACAGTCAGCGCATGTCGTAGGGGCAAAGCGCAGCGCATTGCGCCGTTTTGCCCCGCATCCGGCGGATTACGCTGCGCCAATCCGCCCTACCAAATCAGGGAGCATCCATGTTCAACGGCTTCGAAACCTTCGATCTCGACGTCGGCAACGGCATCGTCATCCACGGCCGCAAGGGCGGCGACGGCCCGCCGCTGTTGCTGCTGCACGGCCACCCGCAGACGCACGTCATCTGGCATCGCGTGGCCGAACAACTGGCCGAGCGCTACACCGTCATCGCCACTGACCTGCGCGGCTATGGCGACTCCTCCAAGCCGGCCGGCCTGCCCGACCACAGCAACTATTCCAAGCGCGCCATGGCCCGCGACCAGATCGCGGTGATGCGCCACTTCGGATTTGAGCGCTTCTTCCTGTGCGCCCACGACCGTGGCGCCCGCGTCGCACACCGTCTGGCCGCCGACCACCCGGAATGCGTGAACAAGCTGATGCTGCTCGACATCGCGCCGACGCTGGCGATGTACCAGCAGACCGACCGCCGCTTCGCCACCATGTACTTCCACTGGTTCTTCCTGATCCAGCCCTCGCCCATGCCCGAGACGCTGATCGAGGCCTCGCCCGGCGGCTACATCACCCGCACCATGGGCGGCCGCCACGCCAGCCTCAAGGTATTCGACCCGGCAGCCATCGCCGAATACCAACGCTGCCTCGCGCTGCCCGGCGCGGCGCACTCGCTATGCGAGGACTACCGCGCCTCGAACACCATCGACCTCGAATTCGACCAGGCCGATCTGGACGCCGGCCGGCGCATCGAATGCCCCACCCGTCTGCTGTGGGGCGAACACGGCGTGATCCAGCGCTGCTTCGACCCGCTCAAGGAATGGGCGCCGCTCACCACCGAACTAGACGGCGGGCCCCTGCCCTGCGGTCACTACATCCCGGAGGAAGCTCCGGAACTTCTGTTGCAGCACATCACTGACTTCATGAGGTAAGAACATGAGCAAACCCCACAAGATCGCAGTCATCCCCGGCGACGGTATCGGCACCGAAGTGGTGCCCGAAGGCGTGCGCGTGCTCGAAGCCGCTGCAAAACGCTTCAACATCGCGCTGGAGTTCAAGGACTTCGACTTCGCCAGCTGCGACTACTACCTCAAGCACGGCCAGATGATGCCGGACGACTGGTTCGACACGCTGATGCAGTTCGACTGCATCTTCTTCGGCGCCGTCGGCTGGCCCGAGAAGGTGCCCGATCACGTCTCGCTGTGGGGTTCGCTGATCAAGTTCCGGCGCGACTTTGACCAGTACATCAATCTGCGCCCGGTGCGCCTGCTGCCGGGCATCAAGAGCCCGCTGGCCGACCGCAAGCCGGGTGACATCGATTTCTACGTCGTGCGCGAGAACACCGAAGGTGAATACTCCAGCCTCGGCGGCCGCATGTACGGCGGCAGCGAGCGCGAATTCGTGACGCAGCAGACCGTGATGAGCAGGATCGGCGTCGACCGCGTACTCAAGTACGCCTACGACCTCGCCCAGTCTCGCCCGCGCAAGAAGCTCACCTCCGCCACCAAGTCCAACGGCATCTCGATCACCATGCCGTACTGGGATGAGCGCGTGAAGGAAATGGCCGCCAAGTACCCGGACGTGGCCACTGACCAGTTCCACATCGACATCCTGTCCGCCAACTTCGTGCTACACCCGGACTGGTTCGACGTGGTGGTGGCAAGCAATCTGTTCGGCGACATCCTGTCGGACCTCGGCCCGGCCTGCACCGGCACCATCGGCGTCGCACCGTCGGCCAGCATCAACCCGGAAGGCAAGTTCCCCAGCCTGTTCGAGCCGGTACACGGCAGCGCGCCGGACATCGCCGGCAAGGGCATCGCCAACCCCATCGGCCAGATCTGGTCTGGCGCGCTGATGCTGGAGCACCTGGGCTACAAGGAGGCCGGCGCGGCCATCCTGTCGGCCATCGAACAGGTGCTGGCTTCCGGCGACAAGAGCGTGCTGACCGGCGACGTGGGCGGCACGGGCACGACCGCGACGCTGGGCCGTGCGATTGCCGATCTGGTCGCCAGGGGCTGAGAACCACGCAGGTCAGATAAGCCGCAACGCGGCGCATCTGACCTGCGCTCCGACCCCAAAAAGCGCCACCGCAGCACATGCATGCGAACCACCTCGGGCAGAATCGGTCTGTCCGGGGTCATTCCACATGCAAGGCAACATGAAGCACACACCCTCACGCGGCCTTCTGCGCCGCATCGCAAGACGCACGGCACTAGGCTTGGGCGCCATCACCCTGGTGTTTTTCGTGCCGATCGGCATTTCCTATCTGACGCTAACCATCGGCGAAGCCCAGGCCAGCGACTGGCGCACCGCACGGCGCGACAGCGCCGGCATCGCGCCGCCGGTCGCTCGTGACGAAGCCAGCATCCAGGCCTGGTGCGCCCGCGCCTTCCGCTGGCGCGGCGCCTTCGGCGTGCATTGCTGGCTGGCCACCAAGACCACCGACAGCGACGCCTGGACACGCTTTGAAGTAATGGGTTTTCAGGTCATGCGCGGCGGACAGGCGGTACGCGTCGGCGCCGGCATCCCCGACGGTTACTGGTACGGCGCCAAGCCCACACTGATACGCGAGGTGCGCGGCGGGCCGAACGTGAATGAAATGATCGGGCGCCTGCACGCAGCCAGCCGCGTCTATCCGCACAACGACGAGTACCGCATCTGGCCCGGCCCCAACAGCAACACCTACATCGCGTATCTGGGCCGCTCAGTGCCGGAACTGTCGCTGGACCTGCCGCCCACTGCCATCGGCAAGGACTACATCCCGGAAGGTGGCCTGTTCGCACGCCCGGCCAGTGGCTCGGGCATGCAGGTATCGCTGGCAGGGCTGCTGGGGGTAGTGGTGTCGCCCGAAGAAGGGCTGGAACTGAACGTGCTCGGGCTGACGGCCGGCGTGGATGTGTGGCCACCAGCCCTCAAGCTTCCCGGCGTCGGGCGGATCGGCGTACCGTCGGAATCGCGCGGCGGCAGCGGCAGCGCGCACGCCGCCGAATAACCGCCCCCTCAGGGCTTGCTGGAGCTTGCCGTCGGGCTGCGTCCGAAGAAGTGCCTGTAGGCAGGCTCCTTCGGTGCATTGTTCTCGATGTGGAAGGCCACGGTCTTTTCGCAATATGCTCGTTGCGACTCGATCACGCGGCGGAAGAACGGGTCGGCCGTCGATTCCCGCTCGATCACCACGTCCCAGGCCTTGAGCTGGGCCTGCAACACTTCGTCCGGCGTGATGTAGGTCTTCACGCCCTGCTCGTTGCGCATCTTTTCGAGGTCCTCCGGATAGCGACGCATGGCCTTCCAGTACATGTCGCTGGAGGACGCCTCGGCGGCGTATCGCAGGATGGCCCGCAACTCCGGCGACAATTGCTGGAACCGCGTGCGGTTGAAGATGATCTCGAAGGATTCGCAGTCCTGGTGGTAACTGCGCATCATCAGCGTCTTGGAAACTTCCGGCAGACCGAGCAGCCGGTCCGACGACGGACCGTTGACCTCAGCCCCGTCGAGCAGGCCACGCTCAAGCGCCGGCACCACGTCACCAAAGCCCAGAATCGTCACCGCGGCGCCCACCTCGCGCATCACGTCAGCGGCCAGTCCGACCGTGCGGTACTTGAGCCCCCTGAACTGCGCAGCCGTGCGAATGGGCTCGCGGAACCAGCCCAGTGGCTGCGTCGGGATCGGTCCGGTGAGGAAGCCCACCAGATCGAGCTTCATGCGTTCGAGCAGTTCGTCGTACAGCTGCTGACCACCGCCGTATTTGATCCAGCCGAGAAACTGGTGCGCATCCCAGCCAAACGGCGGCGGCGTGCCGAACAGCGAGAAGGCCTTGGACTTGCCGTACCAGTAGGCCGCCACGCCGTGACCGCCGTCGAGCACGCCCTTGATCACGGCATCCTGCAGGCGGAAGGAACCCACCACCGAACTCGTGGGCAGCAGGTTCATGCGCAGACGCCCGCCCGACATCTCGTTGACGGTGCGCACGAAATCCCCGGCGTACTCATGGAAGATGTCGCGCGACGGCCAGGTGCTCTGGAACTGCAGCACCTGCGTCTGCGCAAACGAAACCATCGGGAAACCGGCAGCCGCAACCCCGGCTGCGGCTCCGGTCAGGAACTTGCGCCGCGTCGGCTTGGCCACGACGCCCGGACCGGTGGCCTCACTGCCCCCTGCCTTGTTGTTCTGCATGCCTCTCTCCTCCGGCTGAATCGACTTCGGGACGTCGTCTCCGGACGCCTCATTCTTGTTGTTGTGCACGACAGTAGCGCAAAGCGCCACTGCCATGGCAGTTCGTCAAAAAATACGCCGACCCGCGCGAATGTTCCATGCGTACATGCAACAAGCCCGCGCGCAGCCTGCAATTTGCCTGCGCGGCCCCCTCTGCCTAACCTGTCGCCACCCGCAAAGTCAAGCAGCATGGGGCACATTCCGGTATGATGCGCGACACCGGAGTTGTGACCGTTCGCGCCAAGCAGACAGCCGCCTCCCGAACGATGCACCATCGCCTTCGGCGCTGCCCCGCATTACCCATTCCTCGCTCTACCACCGGCAGCTCGCCGTAAGACCATGACCATCACTATTGAAAATTTCAAACAGCTCGACCTCGGCCCCCAGCTACTCTCGGCGCTCGAAGAAGTCGGCTACGAAACCCCGTCGCCCATTCAGGCGGCCTGCATCCCGCCGCTGCTCGCAGGCGCCGACATCCTCGGCGAAGCGCAGACCGGCACCGGCAAGACGGCCGCCTTCGCGCTGCCCTGCCTCGCCCGCATCGATCTGTCCGACAACCGCCCGCAAGTGCTGGTGCTCGCGCCGACGCGTGAGCTCGCCATCCAGGTATCGGAAGCCTTCCAGCGCTACGCCAAGAACATGCCCGGCTTCAACGTGATGCCGGTGTACGGCGGCCAGAGCATGGTCGTGCAGCTGCGTCAGTTGAAGCGCGGCGCCCACGTCGTGGTCGGCACGCCGGGCCGCATCATGGATCACATCGAGCGCAAGAGCCTGGTGCTCGACAACCTGAAAACGCTGGTGCTCGACGAAGCCGACGAGATGCTGCGCATGGGCTTCATCGACGACGTCGAATGGATCCTCGGCCACACCCCGGCCGAGCGCCAGACCGCGCTGTTCTCGGCGACCATGCCGGACCCGATCCGCCGCATCGCCCACCGCTACCTGCGCGACCCGCAGGAAGTGAAGATCAAGGCTTCCACCACCACCGTCTCGACCATCACGCAGAAGTTCTGCCAGGTCAGCGTGCCGCACAAGCTTGACGCGCTGACCCGCATCCTCGAGATCGAGGACATGGACGCCGGCATCATCTTCGTGCGCACCAAGATCGCCACCGAAGAGCTCGCCACCCGCCTCGAAGCGCGCGGCCACGCCGTCGGCGCCCTCAACGGCGACATGACCCAGCAACTGCGCGAACGCGTGGTCGAACAGCTCAAGCGCGGCGCGCTCGACCTGGTCGTCGCCACCGACGTGGCCGCTCGCGGTCTGGACGTCTCACGCATCACGCACGTCATCAACTACGACATTCCGTACGACACCGAAGCCTACGTGCACCGCATCGGCCGTACCGGCCGCGCCGGCCGCCTCGGCACCGCCATCCTGTTCGTCACGCCGCGTGAAGTGCGCATGCTCAAGACCATCGAGCGCGCCACCCGCCAGAAGATCGAGCCGCTGCCGCTGCCCTCGCGCGAAGCCATTGCCGACCGCCGCATCGCGCAGTTCCGCGAGCAGGTCGAAGGCGTGCTGCAGTCCGACGATCTCGATTTCTTCCGTGAAGTCGTCGCCAGCCTTGAAGCCGACGGCACGCACGAACTGCACGACATCGCCGCCGCGCTGGCCGCCATGGCCACCCGCGACCGTCCGCTGCAGATGCCTGAAGGTGGCCGCGACTTCGCCAAGTTCGAAGCCGCCCCGCAGCGCTCGTCCGACGACCGCCCGCCGCGCGAGAACCGCGAGAAGATCCTTGAGCGCCGCCGCGACTTCTCCGATGGCAAGCTGATGCGCTACCGCATCGCCGTCGGCAAGAACCAGCTCGTCAGCCCCAAGGACATCGTTGGCGCCATCGCCAACGAAGCCGGCATCGACAGCCGCTTCATCGGCCAGATCAACCTGTACGAGGACTACTCCACCGTCGAACTGCCGGCCGCCATGCCTGCCGACGTGCTGGAAACGCTGGCCCGCCTGCGCGTGCGTCAGTTCGTGCTCTACACCCGCCCGCTCACGCCCGAAGAAGACGCCCACGCCGCGAGCAACCCGCGCGCACGTCCCGCGCCGCGTACCCGCGGCGAGAACGATGCCGGCGACAAGCCGCCGCGCAAGCCTTTCGGCAAGCCCGGCATGGGCAAGCCCTTTGCCGGCCGTGAAGACCGCCCCGCCCGCAGCGAATCGGGCGATCGCCCGCCCTTCCGTTCCGAAGGTGGCGACAAGCCGCCGCGCGCTCGCAAGAAGTTCTGATCGCAGCACGTAAAGGCCCCGACGCTTCTCCGCTTCGCGGGCGCCCGGCGATAAAAAAAGAACCGGCCTCAACGCTCACGCGTTCGGGCCGGTTCTCACGTCTGCGCTAGAATGCGCGGCTGCTGCCCTGTTGGGCGACAAGCCGGGGTGGTGAAACTGGTAAACACAGCGGACTTAAAATCCGCCGGCGCAAGCCTTACGGGTTCAAGTCCCGTCCTCGGCACCATGTCCGCTGCGAGCCCACGGTGATCGTTCTCAATCTCTGCTGCGACAAGCAACATCTCTTTGAAGGCTGGTTTGCCAACGCCACCGCGTTTGCCGATCAGCATTCGAGGGGCCTCGTCGAGTGCCCGCAATGCGGCTCGACGCACATCGAGCGCCGTCCCACCGCCCCGTACGTCAACACCTCCACGGCACGCGGCGACACCTCGCCAGCGCAACCTCAGGTCGACCCGGCACAGGTCCTGGCCGCGCTGCGGCTGGCTGCGCGCAGCGCCGAAGACGTGGGCGAACAGTTCCCCTCTGAGGCACGTCGCATCCACTACGGCGAATCGCAAGCGCGCAGCATCCGCGGCCGCGCGAGCCAGGACGATCTCGGCGAACTGCTCGAAGAAGGCATTCTGGCGCTGCCGGTGCCCGACGAACCGCCCTTGCAGTAAGCCCCTCGCTCAGAACTGCCACGGGCCAGGAAACGGTTCCACGTAGGCCACGTGGCTCACCATGCCGTGTTCGCCCAAGCGGTGCAGCGTGATGCACGGCGGCTCCAGCACGAACGTCAGCGGCGCCCCCGGCATCAGGTCGAGCGCGATCTGGTGCGCACTGGAATTGGCCACCCGCACCGGTACGTGACCCAGCATGCCCTGGATGCTGCGATGCACGTGGCCACAGACGATGCCCTGCACCGCGCCATGCGCCTCGACCAACTCGCGCAGCTCCGCAACGCCCTCCAGCAACCCGCAGCGATCCATCTTGTCCAGCCCGGTCTCGATCGGCGGATGGTGCATGAAGATCAGCACCGGCACGCCCGGCCGCTGCGCCAGCGCCTCGGCCAGCCACGCCAGCCGTGTGGCATCCAGCGCGCCGGACGAACGCCCCGGCACCGCCGTGTCCAGCCCGATCAGACGCACGGGGTATGACTCCACCACATACGAGGCATGACCCTCGGCCTGCGCCGGCACGTAGCGCGGCAGGCAACCGCGCAGCGTGTCGGCCAGATCGTGGTTGCCCGGCACTGCGAACACCGGCATCGGCAAACGCGCCAGTGCCTGCGCCACCACGGCGTATTCCTGCGGGTCGCCATGCTCCACGATGTCGCCCGTCAGCAGCACCGCATCGGGCGCTGGCTGCATACGCAACACGGCGTCGACGGCACGCTCCAGACAGTGCGCCGGGTCGATGCGCCGGTTCAGGAAGTCCGCGTCGCGGCTGATGTGGGTATCGGTGATCTGCGCCAGCAACATGCGATTTCCTCCCGGATCGGGCCACAAAAGGGCTTGAGCGTGCGCCCCGTGCGTGACACGGGGATGACATCGACGCCATTTCAACACTTGCCGACAGGTTCACTCACAGAATCGACAGATTTCAACAAAACGTCACGCCACCGTAACGTCCTCCGCCCAGAGTTCGCTCGCCGGACGCGACATCGCCCCCGATGCCTCGCGCCCCGCTGTACCTCGCGCCTCTCCTTCATCCGCAAACAGGAAACGCACATGAGCACGAACTCTCGTACCGTATCGCGTCGCAGCTTTCTCGGCAGCGCCGCTACCCTTTCCGTCGCCGGCATGCTCGGCGGCCTTCCGCTGATCGCTTCGGGCAAGCAGCAGGTCAAGCTGCAGTTCATGTACCCGGTAGGCGTCTCGGGCGACATCAACCGCATCGTGTCCGGCATGATCGCCGGCTTCAACGCCGCCCACGCCGACATCAGCGTCGAGGCCATCTACGCCGGCACCTACGACAACACCGAGCAGAAGGTCATGACCTCGCTCGGCGTTGGTGAGCCGCCGGCCTCGTGGCTGCCGATCAACTCCGCGCTGCAGACCTTCCTGGTCATGGACGCGCTGGAAGACGTCACCGCGCTGGCCCAGGCTGACGACATCTATCAGGACTTCCTGCCCGGCTTCCTCGGCTCGTGCATTTCCGACGACAAGCTCTACGGCCTGCCCTTCCAGTGCAGCACGCCAGTGCTCTATTACAACAAGGCCGCTTTCGCCAAAGCCGGCATCCAGACCCCGCCGAAAAACTGGGCCGAGCTGATGGAGACCGCCCGCGCACTGACCGTGCGCCAGGGCAACGACGTGCAGCAGTGGGGCCTGACCATCGGTGGCGGCTGGCACGACTGGATGTTCGAGTGCTTCGTGCGCCAGAACGGCCTCGTGCCCTGGACCAAGGATCAGGTCATGTTCGAGTCGCCCGAGGCACTCGACGCGCTCGAGTTCTGGAACAAGATGGTGCAGGCCGGCGTCATGCCCGGCGCCTCCACCTGGCAAGGTTCGGCCAACGACTTCATGGCCGGCCGCACCGCCATGCTCTACCACTCCACCGGCTCGATGACCAATCTGCGCAAATCGTCGCCCTTCCCGGTCGGCGTAGCGCCGCTGCCCATCAACAAGGTGGCCGGCGCCAGCATGGGTGGCGGCCCCATCCACATCGCCAAGAACCAGCCCGACGCACACAAGCGCGCCGCCTGGGCCTTCGCGCGCTGGATGACCAACACGGCCAACCAGTCGATGTGGTGCAAGGAAACCGGCTACCTCGCAGCGCGCAAGTCGTCGTGGGAGAGCGCCGAGATGAAATCCTTCGTGGCCGAAGTGCCCGAGGCCCGCATCGCGCTCGATCAAGCCGAGTTCGCCGGCGCCTTCCTGCAGGTGCCGGGCTACCACAAGGTGCGTGAGTACCTGAAGAGCGCCATCGACCGCACGCTGGCCGGCGAGATCGCTCCGGACGCCGCGCTGCGCGAAGCCCACACCAGCTCCAACCGCGAGATCCAGCGCCTGCTGCGTCGCCGCGGCTGATGCCGACCGCCCCGGCACCGTGCGCTGCACCGGCGCCGGGGCGCCTCACCCGATCTTTTCTGCCGGACACCGATTTCATGTCCCTGCTGCAACGCGAATCCCTGCGCGACGTACCGGTCGCGGCGGCCATGCTGCTGCCGTCGCTGGTCTTTCTTGCGTTGTTCACCTACTGGCCCATCCTGCGCTCGATCTGGTTCAGCTTCCACGATGTGCTGCTGGGCTCAAACGAGATCTTCTTTCTCGGGCTGGAAAACTACATCCGCCTGCTGGGCGACGGCCTGTTCTGGAAGTCCTTCCGCAACACCGCCTTTTACACCCTGCTGACGATTCCGCTATCCATCCTGTGCGCACTGCTGCTGGCCGTGGCGCTCGACAGCAAATTGCGCGGCATGGCCTTCTACCGCTCGGCCTTTTTCTACCCGGTGATGATCCCCTCGGTGGCGGCCGGCATGGTGTGGGTCTTTCTATACGCCCCCGGCTACGGACCCATCAACAGCGCGCTCGCCACGCTCGGCCTGCCGCGCATGGAATGGCTCTACGACAGCACCTGGGCGCTGCCGGCGATCATCGTGATGAGCATCTGGAAGTACTCCGGCTACTTCATGCTGATCCTGCTCGCCGCGCTGCAACTGGTGCCGCGCGACCTGTACGAGGCAGCGCGGCTGGACGGCGTTTCGCCGCTGCGCCAGTTGCTGCACATCACCGTGCCGCTGATCTCGCCCACGCTCTACTTCGTGGTCATCATCGGCGTGCTGCACTCCTATCAAGTCTTCGACTACGTGTTCGTGATGACGCACGGCGGGCCGGCCGACGCCACCAACGTGCTGACCTTCTACATCTACCAGAACGCCTTCCAATTCCAGGACATCGGCTACGCCGCTGCGGTAGCCAACTGCCTGCTGCTGTTCATCATCGGACTCATCGCGCTGGTGGCCTTCACCTTCGGCCGCCGCGTGCACTACCTCGGCAAGTGACCCCCATGCCCCTGCTCTCCCGCCTTCGCAAACACTGGCCACACCTCGTGCTGCTGCCTCTGGCCCTGCTGTGGGTCAGCCCGCTGCTGTGGATCGCCGTCACCTCGCTCAAGACCCGCACCGAGGTGTTCGACCCCGCCGCCGGCCTGCTGCCGGCCGTGCTGCAGTGGGCCAACTACCCGCAGGCCATGTCCATCGCGCCGTTCGACACCTACCTGCTCAACTCGGTGCTGGTCACCGGCGGCATCCTGCTGGGGCAGCTGGTGTCGCTCACGCTGGCCGCCTACGCCTTTGCGCGGCTGCGCTTCCCGGGCAAGGACTTCCTGTTCGGGCTGTTCCTGCTGCAGATCATGTTCCCGATCTACGCCACCTTCCTCACCAACTTCGTCACCATTCGCGAGCTGGGGTTGATGAACTCGCTGTGGGCGCTGATGGTGCCGTTCATCGCCAGCGGCTACGGCACCTTCATGCTGCGTCAGGCCTTCCGCCAGGTGCCCAACGATCTGGCCGACGCCGCGCGGCTGGACGGCTGCGGCCACCTCGCCACGCTGTGGCACGTGTATCTGCCGCTGGTGAAACCCACGCTGGTGGCCTTCGCCATCATCTCGGTGGTCACGCACTGGAACGACTACATGTGGCCGCTGCTGGTCACCAACAGCGAATCCGTGCGCACCCTCCCCATCGGGCTGGGCCTGCTCGCCAAGGCCGACAGCGGCGCCGACTGGACGCGCCTGATGGCGGCCACGGTGGTGGTGGTCTCGCCCCTGCTGCTGCTCTTCGTGATCTTCCAGCGCCGCTTCGTCGACAGTTTCATGCACGCCGGCCTCAAGTAAGCCGCCCGCACTCAGGAACCTCCCATGGCTCATATCGCACTGCACTCCATCCACAAGGCCTACGGCAAACAGGCCGTGGTGCACGACCTCGACCTTGAAATCCGCGACCGCGAATTCACCGTGTTGGTCGGCCCCTCCGGCTGCGGCAAGTCCACCACGCTGCGCATGATCGCCGGGCTGGAAGAGATCACCTCCGGCACGCTGCACATCGACGGGCGCGACGTCACCCACGCCCCTCCGCAGCAGCGCGACATCGCCATGGTGTTCCAGTCCTACGCGCTGTATCCGCACATGAACGTGCATCGCAACATGGCCTTCGGACTGATGAAGACCACACGCTTGTCCACAGCCGAAATCGACGCCCGCGTGCAGGAGGCGGCCGAAATCCTACGCATCACGGACTTGCTGCAGCGCAAGCCGGCGGAGCTGTCGGGCGGCCAGCGCCAGCGCGTCGCCATTGGCCGGGCGCTGGTGCGCAAGCCCAAGGTCTTCCTGTTCGACGAGCCGCTGTCCAACCTCGACGCCAAGCTGCGCCATCACATGCGCGCCGAGCTCAAGCGCCTGCACGCCGAGTTGGGCCTGACAGTCATCTACGTCACACATGATCAGGTCGAGGCCATGACGCTGGGCACGCGCATTGCCGTCATGGCCAACGGCCGGCTGCAGCAGTATGGGGCGCCGATGGAGGTCTATCGTCAGCCTGCCAACACCTTCGTCGCATCCTTCATCGGTGCGCCGGAAATGAACCTGCTGCCGTGCACCGGGCGCCCCGTTGCGGGCGGCGTGATGGCCGATGCCGAGAGCTTCGACCTGCTCCTGGCGGGCCTCTCAATGTCCCGGCTGACGCATGACTTGCTGCTCGGCCTGCGCCCCGAAGAAATCTCGGTCAGCGCCGCAGACGGCCTGCCCGCAGGCGACACCGTGACCGACGGCACGGTAGAGCGCATCGAACTGCTCGGCGCCGACGCGCTGGCCGAAATCCGTGTCGGCGCCCACCGCCTCGTGGCGCGCATCGGCACTGAGCGTCTGCCGCAGCACGGCCACCGCGTGCGCATCGGGCTCGACGCCAGCCGCGCACGCCTGTTCAACGCCACCACTGGACACCGCCACGCATGAGCAGCACCCCCGTACTGAATGCACGCCAGCAGCGCATCCTCGACAGCCTCGCCCAGGCACCGGCGCGCTCGACGCTCGATCTGGCACGCGAGCTGGAAGTGTCCGACCAGACCATTCGTCGCGACCTGCGCATGCTCGCGCAGGAAGGCTCGGTCGAAAAATTCCACGGCGGCGTGCGATTGCGCACCGACGCCAGCGAACCCCCGTTCGCCCAGCGACTGCGCACTCAGGCCGGCGCCAAGGAAGCCATCGCCCTGGCGTTCGAGCCGACCGTACCAGACGGCGCCACGCTGTTTCTCGACAACAGCAGCACGGCCTGCTTCGTCGCGCGCAGGCTGGCCCGCCGCAACGGCCTGACCATCGTCACGTTGTCGCTGGAAGCCGCCCGCATCCTCGCCGAAGGAGGTTCGGGCAACCGCATCATCGTTCCCGGCGGCGAGCTGCGCGCCAGTGACATGACCATCGTCGGGCGCAGCGCCATCGACTTTGCCGGCCGCTTTGCGCCGGACTACTTCGTGATGTCGGTGGCCGCCGTATCAGAAGGTGGCGACTGCATGGATTTCGACCTCTACGAAGCCGAGTTCAAGGCGCTGCTGATGCCGCGTGCGGCGCAAGTCGTGCTGCTCGCCGATGCAACGAAATTCGGCGGCAACGGACTGCTGCGCACCTGCGGTCTCGACGCCATCGACGTATTCGTCAGCAGCGCACCACTGCCCGCCTGGCTGCGCAGCGCCCTCGGCACCGATACGTGCATTCTCGAAGGCGAACAAGCGTGAAAGGCTCACCCGCACAACTCGTGATGTTCGACCTCGATGGCACCGTGCTCGACGGTGATTCGGAACTTGCCTGGTCGGAGTTTCTCGCCACGCACGGCTTTCTCGATGCGGCCGTACAGCAGCGTGAGCGCAGCCTGTTTGAAGCGGCCTACGGCGAGGGCACTCTGGATGCAGCGGCATTCCTGCACCTGCACCTCGCGCCGGTTCGCGCACTCAAGGAACGCCCGCGCAGCTGGTTCGAGCATTGGAACGCGCGCTTCCAGCGTGACGTGGTCGCGCAAATGATCCGCCCGGCCGCGCGCAGGCTGGTCACGGAACACATACGCTCGGGAGCACTGGTCGCCATGGTGACGGCCACCAACAGCTTCATCACCGCGCCCATCGCGCGCGAGCTGGGCATTGCGCACCTGATCGCCACCGAACTGGAGGATGCTCCGGATGGTCGTTTCACCGGCGAATGTGTGGGCACGCCGGCCTTTCAAGGCGGAAAGATCGAGCGAGTCGAGCACTGGCTAGACTCGCTCGGATGGTCTCTGAAAGACTTTGACGAGAGCCGCTTCTACAGCGACTCATGCAACGATCTGCCGCTTCTGCAGCGCGTCAGTCACCCGGTTGCAGTCACACCGGATGCGCGACTGACGGCTGAAGCACACGCCCGTGGCTGGCCGATCATCACCTTCAGCGCGGCCTGAGCCCAGCCTGCGCACTGCTCGTCAGGGCGCGACCGTGAAGCTCAGCGTCGCGGTATGGCGTACGTCCTTGTAGCGCTTGCCGTCCACCTCGGCCCAGCCGCTGGTGCGCGCACTCATGTACAGCACATACAGGCCCGGAAACGGCGTCGTCAGCGTCACGCTGCCGTCTTCGGCCGGCGTCAGCACCTTGCTCCAGCCTTCGGACGTGACCACACGCACGTGGGACGCCTTCATCGGGTTACCCATCCACATCAGCTGGAAGGTGTTGCCGCCCGGCTCGGTCGGCACCAGCTCGAAATCCAGTTCGGCGGACGTCTCATTGCGGCCGAAGCGCGACTGGTAGTACATCAGCACACCTTCAGCCTGCTCCACATGCGTACGCACGCGCACGTCCTTGCCCTCTTCCAGCCCGGTCAACAGCAGACGGTCACCATCCGCCGCAACCTCGACCTGCGCGCCACCGGAGCGCACATCGGCCTTCGCTGCATCACCGATGGCGGCCCGTTCGCCGTCCAGGCTGCCGGCATGCGCAACAGCAGAGGTCGCATCGCTGCGTTCAATCCACACATAGTCGGCCTGCGCCGAAAAGACGCACAGCGCCAGGCCGATACCGCCGAGCACGCGCGCAGACACAGCAGAAATCTCGGAAATTCGCGAATACATGAAAAAGCTTCCTCATTCGGGGAGGCCGAAGCCAGTTTCTCGGAGCCCGCTCGGGCCGAAGATACGCGGGACGGCAGCAGGCCAGCTCACGGAAAAAATCCGGGGCGATCTGCAGCAGGTCAGCATACGGAGTTGCTTACATCCGGATACGTAGTCCGGGATCATGATAACGATTCTCATTGGATTGACAACCGCAAAGAGCAAGATTCCGCGCGCGGCAGACGCACCTCGCAGGCGATCCGACGGCTCAACCGGCAGCCTTGCGCTGACCATCCTGGCGCTTGCTGCAGACCGGGCAGCCAGCGCCACAGGAAACACTGACCAGCAAGCGGTAATCACCCAGTTCGAATCCGGCGTCGCCGACGACCTGTCGCAGCACGGCATCAAGCCGCGCATCGCGCAAGGTCCGCTCCGTGCCGCATACATCGCACACCACCCGCGCCGGCGGCAGGCTGCCCGCCTCTTCATACACCCGCCGCCCGTCCTCGTAGTGACTGATGATCAGCCGCGCCTCGTCGAGCTGGCGTAACGCGGCATACACCGTCGACAACGACAGCACATCGCCACGCTCGAACAAGGCCCGCAACACGCGATCCGCCGGCATGCCTTCACGCATGCCGTCCAGGAACAGACTGAGCACCAGCAAGCGCGGCTGGGTGACGCGCACCCCGGCACGCTCCAGCGCCGCCTGTGCGTCTCGCAAGCGCGGCTCGGTGCCCTCTGCGGGACGGCGCGAACGCCCTGCTGACAACCGCCGGGTAAGCGCCCGAGACAAATGGGCGGCAGGTGATGGAACGGTCGGCGAAGCACTCATGAAGACCTCTCTACGAATTCAGTCGGCATCGGCTCCACTTGCCCGGCAGCGTGCTCGACGCGTGCAGGACAAAATCGGAGCCTTCACTGACATGTCGTTCGAGCACGCCAAAAAGAGCACACAAATACACGCTGTTACAGATCGCCAACATCCGGGCTGCAGGGGCGGCCTCCAAACGCAAAGGCCCCGCGACCGGTGACGGTCGCGGGGCCCTTGCTCATTCGGGTCAGCGCTTCAGGCGGCTTGCGCGCCGCCTACCATCAGGCAGTGCTTGCCGGAGCGCACGCAGTAATCCTGCACCCGTCGGTAGACCTCGTGGCCGATCTGCCCGATGTGGCAGATCACCAGATCCGCCGCCGCAAGGCAGGTTTCGACGGCGCCGCAATCACGCCCGTCGACCGGCGGCTGGCGCAGCGTGAAGGCCCCGCCGGAGCGCTCGACCAGATCACGCGCGGCTTCCACTTCCGGGTCGGAGGTGCCGATGCACAGCACCGATTTGCCACGCAGACCCGGCAACATGGCCGGCACGGCCAGCGTGCGTCCCGGCTGGCGCTTCTCGCGCATCAGATCCTGCACACGCGACACCAATGCATCCACACGCCGCGCCAGCCGTGCGCGACGGGGCAAACCCGGTACGGTCGCCTCGAGCGCGGCGCGCTCGTCCTCAGCAAAGGCCAGCGCAGTGCGCTGCACGACCATCTCGCCACGCATGCGCATCATTTCGGCGCGCAGGCGCTCGATCTCGGCGGCCTGCTCGGCGAGCCGCTGTGCAACGGCCGACGCCGACTGCCCGAAGGCGGCAGTCAACACAGGCCTGTCTGACGGTGCAGATTCATTGGAAAGGGTATTCATGACGGACTCCTCACACACTCGGGAACAGGGCTTCCCCGGTTTGAAGCGATTATGCATGAGAACGGTTCTCAACAAGAGCCATGCAATGATTGGATACACCCTCCTCACCCAGCCTGCTCAGGACGGGGACATGAAGCCCCGCCCAAGCGCCCCTCACTGCGCCGATTCACGCTCCGCGATGTAGCGCGCCGTCTCGGGTGAGATGCGCGCGAGGTCGATTTCGGTCTGATGCACGCTGCCGTCCAGCCCTTCGATGGTCAGCCACAGACCATCCTCGACGCGCGCGGTCGGCGCAATCTGGATCTCCACTCGCCGGTTCCACGGCGGGCCGGAGAACGACATGCCGGCGCCACGCAAGGAGCGCGGCTTGCGCACCTTGAGATAGGCCTCGCGTACCTGCGCATCGCAGCCATCGCACAGCCGCAGCTGGAAGCCCTTCATGCCCGTATCCAGCGCCGACGGCACCGGCGGCTTGCGGTCGACCTCGGCCAGCACGTAGCGCCATGGCCCCACCTGCCCGGCCACCGCATCGTCGCGCTGCACCGGGCTCGGCGGCACCTGCGCAAAAGCCCACAACATGAACAGCGGAACCGCCAGCAGGCCGGCAGCACGCAGCCCTCGCCACAGGCGCCCAGGCACGCTGCGCGAGGCGGGCACTTCCGGCACCTCGGCCGGCGTCACATTGCGCCGCGTCGTTGCACCACGCCGACCCGCAAAACGCGGCAAGGCCAGCATCACCAAGGGCACGGTGACCGCCGTCAGCGCGGCAATCCATTCGACCGGACCCACTGCCGGCCCCCAACCCAGCATGGCCAGCACCAGGGCCACGCCGAGCAAGCTCCAGCCCGTCACGCGCAAGGCAACGCGCCGGCCCTGCGGCGGCGCCGCGCCCAGCACATCCCGAGCGTGTCGATCCATGCCCAGCGCCAGCGCCACGAATGCCGCCAGACTCAAGCCAAGAAGCGCCATCGCCATCATGCTGCGCCCCCCTGCATCAACCACCAGTCGAGCGCCGCAAACACCGCCGTCCAGCCCACGATGCCGATCCAGGCACGCCACGCCGAACGCGTGGTGAACACCCACATCGCCACGGCCGCAAAGATGACGAAGCCCAGCATGGTCGCCATGCCCACAGCCTCGGCGCGTGGCAGTGGCCACAGCAAGGACACCAACACGATGGCTGCCCAGGTAAAGGCGTAAGCGCCGACCGAAGCCGCAATCACGCGCGAGAACACCGCCCAGCGATAGCGGGCGTCAGCAGACAAGGCCCTCATGCCGCCACCTCCGTCGCGCTCCAGCGGCGCTTGAGCTTGCGCAGCATGTAGAAGAAGGCTGCAGCCAGACCCAGCACGGTCAGGTCGAAGCCCGCCAGCGCCCAGTCACCGTGCGGCACGGTCACGCCGAGGTGGCGATCTGTCGTGAGAAAGTTGAGCACCGGCAGCAAGGCATACGCCGCCACCGCCAGCCACAGGATTTCGCTCCACGCCCGGCGCAGCGGCCGCAGCGAGGCATACAGAAACAGCCAGCCCCACACCGCGAACATGGCGTGGGCCTCCCACAGCGCGCGGTCCGCCATATCCAGCGGCAACAGGCGATTGGCCCAGAAATACGCTGCCACCGCGACCGGCAGGCCGGCAATGGTGCCGGCATTGAGCACTTCCACCAGGCGCAGGCCGGCGGCATCGAGCGCAGAGGTCACCTCGCCATTCTTCACATGGCGCTTGCGCCGCTTCACCGTCCAGAGCACCAGGCCGGTGCCGATCATGGCGCAGCCGAGCAGGCCCGAGCCAAAGTACAGCCAGCGCAACCACGGCCCGGCAAACAGGCCTTCGTGCAAGGCATACAGCACGTTGCGCGTCTGGCCGACAGCATGCGTATCCGGCGGCGGCGCCAGCGGTTCGCCGGTGGTGGCGTCAAAGCTCAACTGCTCGGGGTGACGGAAGTCGATCTGGCTGCCGTACAGGCGCTGCGCCGTCACGGTGGCCTGCTCGTCTTCGGGGTGCGTGATCACCAGGGCCGTGACCTGCCCGCCTCCCCAGGCCTGCTCGGCCTGCGCCACGACCTTCTCCAGAGACGCCTCCGGACGCTGCAAGGGCTCATAGCTGCGCGTGCGATCCGGCTGGAAGAACTCGTCGATGAACACCCGCACTTCCGCCTGCGAGCTGCCATACAGCGTGAACACCGCGCCCGGCATGTACTGCAGCGGGAACAGGATCAGGCCCGTATAGGTGATCATCAGAAAGAACGGCAGCGCCATCACGCTCGTCACGTTGTGCGCGTCCAGCCACGAGCGTTGCCCCTTGCCGGGGCGGAAGGTGAAGAAATCCTTGAAGATCTGCTTGTGCGTGACGATGCCCGAGAGGATGGCGATCAACATCATCATCGTGCACACCCCCACCAGCAGAATGCCCACCGTGGTCGGCATGTAGTGCAGCAGGTAGTGCATGCGGTAGAGCAACTGCCCGCCACGCGTATCGCGCGGCTCCACGGCGGCAATCGGCTCGCCGGTATCCACATCCAGCCGTTCGTTGCCGCGCCGTCCCTGATCACGGCCGAACTCGGGCATTTCCTCCCAGCGGATACCCAGCCCGCGCGTGCCGCGGGGCACCAGGGCCTCGCCCGGCATGTTGACGATCCACTCCTTCGCGCCGGGTGCCACCACGGCCAGCCGGTCGAGCGTGCGCTCCAGCATGGCGGCGCGGTCGCTCACCTCGACCTGTTCGGCGAGCGGCAGCTCGGGCTTCATCCAGCGGTCGATCTCGTCGTCGAAATACCCCGCCGTGCCCGTCACGAACACAAAAAACAGCACCCAGCCGGCCACCAGCCCCACCCAGGTGTGCAGCCAGGCCATGCACTGGCGAAAACCTTCCTTCATCAAACCCTCTCGCGGCGCATCATCCGTTCACGGAAAACAGCGCAGAGCCCAACCTGGCGCTGCGCAAGTCACGGGGCCAAGGCAGCGCCATCTCCGCAGGCGCCGCACAAGCCTCCCCTTTCACTGAACATGCCGTTCGAGATGGTCGAAAGTGTCAGGTTGATACACGTAGTTACATTCACATCGAGCGCAGGACTGCCTTCATCCGCGACGGCGAAACAAGCGATACTCCCCGCATCACCACCCATTCCGCATCCAGGGGGAAACCATGGCCGAAGGCATCGCAATCATCGTCGTCACCCTGCTGACCTACACCGGCCTGCTCGTCTATCAGAAGACCCGCCAGGGCGTTCCGTGGCAGCAGCTCTTCAAGAAGGGCGACCGCTGGTTCTTCCTGAACCTGCCCATCGCACTGATCTGCGGCCTGGCGTTTGCGCCGCATGTGGTGGATTTGCTCCGCTAAGGGCGCTGCCGGCATCACACAAAGCTACGGCCCCTGCTCCGCCACACATCCGTGACAGAACAGGGGCCGCTTCATATGGGTGGCTGCGGCAAAAGGCAGTGACCTTCGCCGCAGGGCGCCCGTTACAGATTGCGCTCGAATTCGCGCACTTGCTTCTCCGCCTCTTCCCGCGCAACACCATAGCGCTCCTGGATCTTGCCGATGAGGTAGTCCCGGTGGCCTTCCGCCACCGTCATGTCGTCATCGGTCAGCTTGCCCCAATGCTCCTTGATCCGGCCCGTGGCCTGCTTCCATTTGCCTTTGATGATGTCGTCGTTCGTCATTGATTACTCCTTCGGGTTGAGGTCCATCCGGCCGCCGTCCCCAACAGCGGGAACAAGCCGGCGTGCGGCCTTGCTGCGGCGGCCCCTTGGACAATGCCGGGCCGGCCTTCGCCGCACTGCGTTCGCACTCCCGCATGGAACTGGACGTATCGCACGTCCGGCAGAAGTACGCGCCAGGCTGTCTGACGTACAGGTCTGAGAGCACACCAGGCACCACGTTCCCGAGCGGGAACACTCAAGGGTTTCCAGCTGTAAGTGGTCCGAAGTTTCCTGAACCGGAAATTCTCTTGCCCCTTACGGTCTCGCAGCAGATACGACGCTGACCTGGAACCGTGGCGCCAAGTCCAGCTTGCGTAGCTAGCGGGCAATGATTAGCACCTCGATTCCGCGTAAGGATCCCTATTTATGAGCGATACTATTGACACTTTATGCACTAAACAACAAAGTATCGGACATCATGCCTCGATCCTTCCAAAAGCCCTTCCCTGCTCTTGAGCGCCAGATGACGGCACTCGGAGGGCGCCTGCGTCTTGCGCGGAAGCGCCGCAAGATCACGACTATCCAGATGGCGGAGCGGATGGGCATCTCGCGTGACACGCTCAATCGGCTTGAAAAGGGTGACGCCAACATCGCGCTGGGCACCTACCTGCGGGCGTTGCGCGTGCTGGGTCTGGATCGCGATCTGGACCTGCTCGCGCGAGACGACGAATTGGGCCGCAAGTTGCAGGATCTCGAACTGGAGCCTGCGACGCGCACGCGGCCTACCGCACGCGCCAGCGGCGGCGAGGGCTGACGCAGTGGCGCGCGAATCCTGGCAGGTGCACCTCGATGCGCGTGAGCTGGGCGTGTGCGCGATGGTCGGCACACTGTGGCGCCATGCATCGCGGACCGATGTGCCACCCTCTTTCGAGTACGACCCCGCGTGGCTGCAGAACCACCGCGCCTTCATGCTCGACCCCCGGCTGGAACTGTACGGCGGCGAACAGCACCCGGCCCACCCGGCGCCCGCATTTGGCGTGTTTATGGATTCCGCACCGGACCGCTGGGGACGCGTGCTGATGGAGCGACGCGAAGCCATCGCCGCGCGACGCGAAGGGCGTGCCCCCCCTCGCCTGCAGGAAGTCGACTTCCTGCTCGGTGTACACGACCTCACCCGCATGGGCGCACTGCGGCTGCGCGCGTCGGACGACACACCGTTTCTCGACAACAGCCCGCTTGCAGCACCGCCCGTCACCAGCCTGCCGGAACTCGCGCAGGCAAGCCGTGCAGTGGAAGATGCCGGAGCCGAAGCGCTGCCCGAATACGAGCAGTGGCTGGCAATGCTGATCGCACCCGGCACGTCCTTGGGCGGCGCCCGCCCCAAGGCCAACTTCACCGGCGAAGACGGCGCACTGTGGATTGCCAAGTTCCCTGCACAAAACGACCGCTACGACGTTGGCGCATGGGAACTCGCAACGCGCACCCTGGCGCTGCGCGCCGGCATTCAGGTGCCGGATGCGCAGGGGCGCAAGCTCACCGACCGCTACCTCACCTATTGCTCGCGGCGCTTCGACCGCGACGGCAACAGCCGCCGCATGTTCTCGTCGGCCATGACGCTGCTGGAATACACCGATGGCGAAGAAGGCGGCAGCTATCTCGATCTGGCCCAGTTCCTGAGCGACAACGGCGCCCAGGGCCATGTCGATTCCGACCTCGAACAACTCTTCCGGCGCGTGCTGTTCAACATCCGTATCGGCAACCGCGACGACCACCTGCGCAACCATGGCTTCATCCGCGTACCCAGCGGCTGGCGGCTGGCCCCCGCCTACGACGTCAATCCCAACCCCCACCGGGATACGCACTCACTCACCATCGACGGCCACAGCGCTGCGCCGGATGTCGATCTGGCACTGGCCTGCGCCGAGTTGTATCGGGTCAGTTCCGCACGGGCGAAAGCGATTCTCGCGGAGGTCGATCGCACCGTAAGCGGTTGGCGTGACGAAGCCGAGATTTTGGGGGTGGGTCGTAGCGAGATTGCGATGATGGAGCGGGTAATCGCGGCGTGAGCAATCGCAGGCGCCAAGGGGTATAAATTCTTGGCCCGCCCCCGCGCACGCTCACATCGGCGCGCCCGGGAGGGACCTGCAAACTTCGGCTTACTGCGCCAGATCCACCTTCAACCAGATCGATTGCTGGCTCGCCTCCCGACCCGTGCCGCGACCAAGCAGTTCGCTGCTCCGGCTTTGGTCCGAAGTAGCCGTGCCGCCGAGTTCGATCCATTCGCCCAGTTGGCCGCTGATCGTTGTGCTCAGTTGGCGAGTGTCGGCATCTCCGCGTCGGCTCGTGGCGGTATCGGCGAATTGGGTGATTTCGAGTGTCACGCGTTGTCCGCTGAGGCGCGGCACTGCATGAAACCCGCTCCCGACATCCCGCCAGACCGTGGTCTCACGGATGACCGCCCCGTTCGGGCCGATCACCACCTCGCGCAGCGGGATCGCAAACGAGCGCCCGACCTGTATGAAAGCCGGGCTGCCTTCGGTGGCACGTACGCGCTGCTCGCCGGAACTGCTGCGCGTGCGTTCGCTGTCACGGGCTCTGCCTTCAATTCGGGTGCCGCTGCCTCCGACGACCACATCACCGCCAATCGAGTAGCCTCGCCGGCCTTCGCTATGGCTGCCCTGACTACTCACCTGGATGATCAGTTGCCGTGACGGGGTGTCGATCTCGGCCAGCACCTGCAGGATCTGCTGGCGGTTGTCTGGCGTCGTACGCAGGAAGAGCTTGTCATTGAAACCGGTCAGGGTTCCGCCGGGCGCGAGAAGAGGCTGGAGTATCGGCAGCACGCGGTCGGGCGTCTGATGGCGGAGCTGAATGGTTTCAAGCTGCTGCGCGAAGGCTGGCGAGGCAAGAACGCACAACGGCAGAGCGGCGAGACGGCACAGCATCCGGCGACGCAGCAGATCGGTGGTAGCGGGGAGCGGAAGGCGAGGCATGTCGGGGCTCACAACGTTTGTTCGTCTGACCGGCGGGTAGGCGCGTACTGCAGCGGGTCCTCTCTGCGACAGGCTACCCGATAGCGCCTCACGTCGCGATCGGGGAGACACCGTTTGATGCTGTATTAACGTCGAAGAAACGCAATCGCCAGCTCTTGCGGCGTGCCGCCCGGCGCTACGAGCAGAAAAGCAGTGGGGTATAAACATCATCCCGCCACGGCATCGACCAATTCCCGGCTGTCATCGGCCAACGCTTCCAGCCAGGACGGCTGCGCCGCTGGTTGGCGTGTAAGAAGCCCGTGCGAACGTCGGGGGCTATTCGGCTCACCGTGCTGAATGCTGTGACGCTCAGAACAAAGATTCTCGTGAGGTATAAAACCTCGACCTGACCCCGCGAGTAGCACTGGCCTGCGCCGAGTTGTACCGGGTCAGCTCCGCACGGGCTAAAGCGATTCTTGCGGAGGTGGATCGCGCCTTCAGCGACTGGGGAGACGAAGCCTGCAGCGTGGGGCTGGGTCGCAGCGAAATTGGAATGATGGAGCGGGTTATCGCAGCGTCAACAGTCCCAAGCGCCAAGCGGTATAAAATATAAACTCGCTCATACGATCGCTTACTTCTATCGGTTGCCCATGGATACCTTTCACCTCGTTATCGACACGAGTATGTTGCGCAGGCTTCCGTTCCATCACCCCGACTTCAAGCGCCTGCTAATGCGCTCGCAGATGGGAGTTCTAAAGATATACATCCCGCGCATAGCCCTTGAGGAAGAGCGCACCGCTCAACTCGAAAAGCATAGCAAGGCAGTGGAACAGATGAAGTCATCGTTTTCCAAACTGCAGCAAGGCATGCTGGGCATGCTGGTAGATGGCCTCCCGGAACCTCATTTGGATATATGGAATATCGAAGATGTCACCCGCAACTCGGAAAATAGCTTTGAACAATTTGTCGTCAAGAACAACATCGAAGTAATCCAGATATCTATTGAGCACGCAGCTAAAGCATGGGCAAGGTACTTCAAGGTAGATCTGCCATTTAGCCGAATCGAAGAACGCGAGAATCGGCGCAAAGATATCCCTGATTCGTGGATACTCGAAGCGGGGATTGAAATCAAGCCCCGAAAGGGTATCCACTGTGCATTGGTCGACGACAAAAAGCTAGCCGAGGCATTTAAGAACGAAGGTTTCAACATTTACCGAGACGTATCAACTCTACTAGACGACATCGAAAAAGCGACTGCCGTTGCTCCTATATGCCCACCAATTCTCGAGGAGCCGCCAGTTCCTCTCGATCAACTTCGCAGTCCAGCATTTAAGGACATGGACGTCATAGTTCTAGGTTTGATCGAGGCATTAAATACTCCCTCGAAGGAAGAGCTTTTTTTAGTGCTTGAGAACGCAGGGTTTGATCGTGCTATCAGCGAACACGAGGCATATACGCTAGTACTGTCCGGCCGGCTCAACGACACCGGCAGTCACCTTATCCCCACGAGCCGGGCGCTGGCCCAACGAGCCGCCAGTTCAGAGCCTGTGATCGCAGTACTCCTGAAGGTGACTCAATGAGTAAGCAAGAACTCCGCCTCGCGGCGCTTTCGAAGTTGGTCGGCATCAAATCAGAAGCAGTAGATGAGCGTCTGAGCGAAGAATTTGATCGCGCTACGAA
Source organism: Pseudazoarcus sp. NS36 (assembly GCF_059703705.1). Taxonomy (NCBI): domain Bacteria; kingdom Pseudomonadati; phylum Pseudomonadota; class Betaproteobacteria; order Rhodocyclales; family Zoogloeaceae; genus Pseudazoarcus; species Pseudazoarcus sp. NS36. The sequence continues at coordinate 59,301 of NZ_BAAKJA010000002.1, forward strand.
GACACTGCAAGTAAGCGTCGAATACGACGAGCTGTCAGAGGCCCTGAAAACGCTGGCTGTGCTTGTCCCACGATTCCACATGGCGATAGTGTCGACACTGGAAGCGTTCGCGCGCTCAGTGCCGACACGGAGCTTGACCGAGGGCAATAGTCCGATCACCGGGGAAAGGCTTCGCTACCGTACACCATGGGCCCTCATTCGCGAGGCCATTGAAGTCGCTGACGCACTACGCTACGTCCACACTGAACAGGTTGTCGACTTCCTTTTAGACATGTCGCGCTCCGCGGACGAGGAAACCCGGGCCAAAGCAGAACAGGCTCTTGAGGCGATTGCACGATTTGACCTAGACGTCTTCTATGGCGAACAGCAACTTGGTGCGAAACCACAAACGCGCATGGTGGCCCACCTTGCGACACTGGACGACGACACGGTTCGCGATAGCGCGAACATCATTCTCCGGGCCCTTAGTGCGTTACTTTCACCGACCATAGAGGGGACCCACTGGTCAGCTCACAGCGTCACGATCCGACGAGGGTCGGTCGTGAGCGACGGTGGCGTAGCGTCCATGCGTGCTGAGGCGATTGAGCTCGCAAAACACATCTACAGACTTAAGGAGAATGTTGACCACCGAAAAAAAGTGCTGCAGACCCTAGAGTCGGCGACGAGACGGGAGGGCTCAATTTGCGACGCCGCCACAACTGCGATGCAGCAGCGGGACACAATCACAGTTCTCGAGTTCATGCGCGATCTTGTGGCGACTGAAGCACTCCCACTGGTGCAATCTATTGAGCACCAAGCTTACTGGATCTTCTACCACGGAGTCTCTCAAGCGGTTAGAGACAAGGCGCTGGAGGTGCGTAATGCGCTAGACGCACATGTGGAATATCAAGTCTACAAGCAACTCATTGGCTTCGAGGGCATTTTCGGAACGTGGGAGGACCTAGAACGCTCCGACGCAGCGTGGGATCACAGCGACACAAAGCGACATCAAGCGGCACGCCAATATCTCGGCGAGATCAACGACGCCAGCTACGGAACGTGGCGCGATCGCATTCTAGAGTTCTCAAAGACCCACTCTGACGATCTAGCAATGTTCCCAGTGTACTACGACTTTCTTGAGTCAATTGGTCGACTGATACCTTACCTCGCTCTCGAACTCGTCACCGACTACGAAGAAGCCATTTCGCCTTTCCTGATTCCCCTAATACGAGGCTTATGGGCCAGCACGAAACAGAAAGAAATCGAAGCCGTTGTGGCTAACTGGATCAAATATGGCAGGAATCTGACGGCCATCGCCAAGTCTCTGTATCGTATGGGTGCGTCGCGGCTAGACATTCTGACGACGGTCGCTGAGCGCGCAGAGACGCTTGATGAGCGGGATGCTCTCATCCAAGTAATGGGCGTAGCAGCGAGCCTTCACGCCGATGGTGTTGCGGGTGCAAAGCCCATTTTCATGCAATCGCTACGGGGACTTACCAAACACAATGATGCTCGGTGGGCTAGCGTCCTTTGGTTTTCTAGAGACCTCCAAACTCTGGTAAACGCGATGGAGCCAAACGAGCGCGCCGAGATACTTACCGCCCTCACCACTCTTCCGAATCTGGACTATCAAACCGAAGACATCCTTAACGCAATCGCAAAACAGGACCTTCAACAGGTAATCGACTTCTTCGTCTGCCGCTTGGAGCACGCTAGGCGACTTGCCCAGCTAAAGCATGATGAGAACGGCAGGAAGCGGTTTGAGCCCATTCCGTATGAGCTTCACAAGCTTAGTGACCTACTTGCACGTTCGCCGGACGCGCTGCTGACGGCCATACGGAACGACTTCGATAAAGAAGTTCGGTCCCTTTTCGGCTTTCGCGGGGCCCGGCTAGTCAAGGCGGCGCTCCCGACCTTCAGTGAACCGCTGGAGAAACTGCTGCTCACGTACATCCAGACCGGCCGCACAGACGATATCGGATTCGTCACCGGAATCCTTCAGACCTACGACGGGTCGCCCTCAATCTTGGCTGCCTGCAAGGCCATCATCAAAGTTGTGCCAGAGCGCTCAAGAGCGTGGAACGAAGTCGCGGCCGCTATTGAGGCAACGGGCGTCGTGACCGGCGAGTACGGCATCGTTGAGGCGCTCGAACGGAAGTTGGATGCAATTTCTGATTGGAAGAACGATGAGGATGAGCGTGTACAAGCCTTCGCCCAGTGGCTCATTGATGGACTGCAACGTCAGATTGAGAATGAACGACAGCGAACAGACGAATGGCTGGCGTTACGCAAATACCGCTATGGCGCAGGAGAAGGTGAGAACTGAAGGCTACGTTTGGCTCACCACTCTATTCAATCTAATTCATTAGACATCATCGAACCCTGGGGAGTGATGACCGATCTAAAGTTCAAATCGCAATTGAATGAGTCCCGGCACAATGCCGGGACATCAAGCACTACAGAGACAATCACCCAGACCTCACATCACGCAACCTCCCCCCGCAACACCCTCGCCGCCTCGACCATATTCTTCAGCGCCGGGATCACCTCATTCCACTGCCGCGTCTTCAGCCCGCAATCCGGGTTCACCCACAGCCGTTCGGCCGGAATGCGCTCTGCGGCTTTTTTCATCAACTGCACCATGTGCTGCTGGTCCGGGATGTTGGGTGAGTGGATGTCGTACACGCCGGGGCCGATTTGGTTGGGGTAGTTGAAGTGGTCGAAGGCGTCGAGCAGTTCCATGTCGGAGCGCGAGGTTTCGATGGTGATGACGTCGGCGTCCATGTCGGCGATGGACGCGATGATGTCGTTGAACTCCGAGTAGCACATGTGGGTGTGGATCTGCGTTTCGTCCTCCACGCCGTTGGCGGTGATGCGGAAGGCGGTGACGGCCCAGTCGAGGTAGTGCTGCCACTGGGCGCGGCGCAGCGGCAGGCCCTCGCGCAAGGCGGCCTCGTCGATCTGGATGACGCGCACGCCGGCCTTCTCCAGGTCGAGCACTTCTTCGCGGATGGCGAGCGCGAGCTGCCAGCAGGTGGTTGCGCGCGGCTGGTCGTCGCGCACGAATGACCAGTTGAGGATGGTCACCGGGCCGGTGAGCATGCCTTTCATGGGCTTGTCGGTGAGCGACTGGGCGAAGCGGATCCACTCCACGGTCATGGCCCTGGGGCGGCTGATGTCGCCGAACAGGAGGGGCGGTTTGACGCAGCGTGAGCCGTAGCTCTGCACCCAGCCGAACTGGCTGAAGGCGTAGCCGTCGAGCTGTTCGCCGAAGTATTCGACCATGTCGTTGCGCTCGGCCTCGCCGTGCACCAGCACGTCCAGCCCCAGCGCCTCCTGCTCGCGCACGCTGCGGGTGATCTCGTTTTCCATCGCGGCGCGGTAGGCCGCCTCGTCCAGCTCGCCGGCCTTGAACTGGCTGCGCGCCAGGCGGATGTCGGCGGTCTGCGGGAAGGAGCCGATGGTGGTGGTGGGGAATTTCGGCAGCTTCAGATGCGCGGCCTGCTTGCCGGCGCGGTCGGCATACGGGCTCTTGCGCTGGCCGAGCTGGGTGGTGAGCTTTTGCAGCGCGGCTTTGACGGCCGGGTTGTGCACGCGCGGCGAAGCGCGGCGCGCTTCGACTGCGGCACGGTTGGCCTCGAGCTCGGCCTGCACGGTAGCGCGGCCGAAATTGAGCGCCAGGGCGAGCACGTGCAGCTCTTCGAGCTTCTGGCGGGCAAAGGCCAGCCACGAACGCACCTCGGCATCCAGGCGCTCTTCGCTGTCGAGATCCACCGGCACATGCAGCAGCGAGCACGACGGCGCAATCCACAGGCGCTCGCCCAGGCGTTCCTGCAGCGGTTCAAGCCAGTCGAGCGCGGCGGCCAGATCCGTCTTCCAGATGTTGCGGCCGTCGATCACGCCCAGCGATACCACCTTGCTGGCTGGCAGCAGGTTAAGCAGGCTGTTCACCTCGTCCCGCGCCCGCACGGCGTCCAGATGTACGCCGGCCACCGGCAGGTTGGCGGCCAGATGCAGGTTCTCTTGCAGCGTGCCGAAGTAGGTGGCGAGCAGCAGCTTGACCTTGCTCGCCTTGAGCTCGTGATAGGCGAGGTTGAAGGCGTGCTTCCAGTCGGCGTCGAGTTCGGTGACCAGCACCGGCTCGTCGATCTGCACCCACTCGGCGCCCTCGTCGGCCAGGCGGTCGAGGAGTTGGGCATACACCGGCAGCAGGCGCGCCAGCAGGTCGAGCTTGTTGGAGTCGTCCTTGGCCTTGCCGAGCCACAGGTAGGTGACCGGGCCGATGATCACCGGCTTGGCCTTAACGCCCTGCTCGCGGGCTTCGCGCAGCTGCTCCACAAGGCGCGAGGCATCCAGCGCAAACGTGGTGTCGGCGGCAAACTCGGGGACGATGTAGTGGTAGTTGGTATCGAACCACTTGGTCATCTCGCCCGCGGCCACGCCACCGCAGCAGCCGGAATGCTCTTCTGCAGACGCAGCCGAGCGCCGAGGTGTGGACGAGTCCGCAGAGCGGCCTCGGGCCACGCGGAAGTAGTTGTCCAACGCGTCACCATGAAAACCGCGCACGCGCTCGGGCAGGTTGCCCAGCGTGAAGCTCATGTCCAGCACCTGGTCGTAGAAGGCAAAATCGCCCACCGGAACGAGGTCGAGCTGAGACTGCTTGCCCCAGTGGCGGGCACGCAGGTGGGCGCCGAGCGCCTTCAGGTCGTCGCGGGTGGACTGGCCCTTCCAGTAGGATTCGAGGCCAAACTTGAGTTCGCGCTGTGCGCCGATGCGGGGGAAGCCGAGGTTGTGGGTGAGTGCCATGATGGAGATTCCGTAGTTCAGAAAGTCGCCATGCTAGGCCGCGCAATTCATGAATAAAAATGGTACTTTTTCATGAATTCATGAATACGGCTCACACACTAATCTATGGCCCTGCTTGAACGAGCCCACCTCGCCATCGTCCGCGCCGTCGCCGAACACGGCACGCTCACCGCTGCTGCCGAGCAGCTTCACCTCACGCAATCGGCGCTGAGCCACTCCATGCGCAAGCTCGAAGACCAGCTGGGCGTGGCCATCTGGCACCGCGAAGGCCGCAGCCTGCGCCCGACCCAGGCGGGTGAATATCTGCTGGCCGTGGCGAACCGACTGATACCGCAGCTCGACCACGCCGAAGAGCGCCTGCGCCAGTTCGCGCGCGGCGAACGCGGCGCCTTGCGCATCGGCATGGAATGCCATCCCTGCTACCAGTGGCTGCTCAAGATCGTGTCGCCGTATCTGGCCGCATGGCCGGCGGTGGATGTGGATGTGAAGCAGAAATTCCAGTTTGGCGGCATCGGCGCGCTGTTCGGCTACGAGATCGACATGCTGGTCACGCCCGACCCGCTGTTCAAGCCCGGTCTGCACTTCGAGCCAGTGTTCGATTACGAACAGGTGCTGGTGGTGGGGCCGCAGCACGCGCTGCGCGGCGCGGCCTTTGTGCGGCCCGAACAGCTCTCCGACGAGACGCTGATAACCTACCCGGTGGAAACCGACCGGCTCGACATCTACGCGCAGTTCCTCACGCCGGCCGGCATCGCACCCAAGCGCCACAAGCCCATCGAGACCACCGACATCATGCTGCAGATGGTGGCCAGCGGCCGCGGCGTGGCGGCGCTGCCGCGCTGGCTGGTGGAGGAATACGCCGCCAAGCTCGACATCGCCCCGGTGCGCCTGGGCCGAAACGGCATTGCCAAGCAGATCTACCTCGGCATCCGTGAGGCGGATGCGGAAATCGACTACCTGCACGCCTTTGTGGAACTGGCGCGCACGCACCGCGGCCCGACGCCCACGTCTTGAGGCCCTCCCCCTGCGAGCTGCAGACAACAAAAAGCCCGCTCAACTTCGAGCGGGCTTGAGAACCTCCGGCAAGCTTCTGCTCAGAACACGTAGTTGGCGCTGATCAAGGCCGTGCGCGGCGCGCCCGGCATGCTGGTCGAGCGCAGGTACTTGGTGTCGGTCAGGTTGGTAATGGCCAACGTGATGGTCCAAGGCAGCAGACGCCAGCCCACGGAAGCATCCCAGCGCGTATAGCCGTCGCGTTTGTTGGTGTTGGCGCTGTCGGTGTAGGAAGCCCCGCGATAGGTCACGCCCACTTCGCCATACCAGTTGCCCGGCGGTGCGTAGCGCACGAAGAGGTTGCCGGTGCGGCGCGCGATATCGGGCAGGTAGTTGCCTTCCACTGCGGGCGAGACCTTGTCCTTGCTGACCTTGGCTTCCTGGAAGCCAAGGCCGCCACGCACATACCAGTTGGGCACCACCTGACCTGCCATGCTCAACTCCAGGCCGCGGGAGCGCTGACCACCGCGCACCGCCCACGTGTAGGGGTCGTTCACCGCATCCGGGCGATAGCGGATGTTGTACAGCTCCAGTTCGTACAAGGCGACCTGCGTGGACAGCCGTCCGCCGGCCCAGTCGCTCTTCACGCCGACTTCGTACTGGTTGGAGTACTGCGGCTTTTCGTCATACACGGCGCTGTCGGCCACCGACACACTCATCAGGCCACGGCCGCCATACGGCGCGAAGTTCTTGCTGTACGACGCGTACAGGCTGTGGTCCTTCACCGGTTGCCACACCACGCCCAGGCGCGGGCTGACAGTCGTGCCCTTGTAGCTGCGCTTCTGGTCCGTGATGAGGTTGTGGGAACCGAACTCGAAGCGGTCGAAACGCAGTCCGGCCAGCACCTTCCACTGCTCGCTCAGGCCGATCAGATCCTGCAGGTAGATGGCCTGCGATTCCGCTTTGTGGCGGTTGGAGGTCTTCGCCTCGCCGCGCGGCGTCTTGGGCGCCACCCACACCGGGTTATAGGGATCGACCGGATACGGATAGGCCAGCGAGGGGTCGGAACTGCTCTGCGAGGTGGCCAGATCGGGGCTGCGGTTCTCGCGGCTCAGCTCGATGCCGATCAGCACATCGTGGCTCACCGAGCCGGTGTTGAACTTGCCGGTGAGATCCACGTTGTTGGTGATCGTGCGGTTGCTGGTGTCCTGCCATGCCCGCGTGAAAGTCATCAGACCGGGGTTGGCGCATGCGTTGCCATTGCTCTTGAGCGTGCCGTCGAGCTGACAATAGGCGCCGCCATAGAGGTGGTCAAAGCTCTGGTTGGCCTCATGCACGGCCGCGGTCCATTTCACCGCCCACGCATCGTTGAAGCGGTAGTTCATGACCGAGCGGAACATCTCCATCTCGTCTTCGACGTAATCATCCGGGTGCGCATAGGCGGTCTCGCGCGACACGCCATCCGGCAGGGTGTTGAAGGCCGGCGCGCGGTCGGGGCGGCGCCACACCTTGTCGTAGGTGTATTGCAGCAGCCAGCTGAAGTTATCGTGGTTGTCGTACAGGATGCTGGGCGAGAGCATGCGGTTGCGGTTGGAGATGCCGTCGCGGAAGCTGTCCGCCTCTTCGTAGTCCGCCGTCAGACGCACCACCAGATTGGGGTTGACCACGTGATTCAGGTCCACGGTGGTGCCCCGGTTGTCCCATGAGCCGGCGCGCAGGTTGATGCTGCTCACCGCATCAAAGCTGGCCTGCTTGCTGATCAGGTTCACCACCCCGCCGCCCAGGCCCCGCCCGTACAGCACCGAAGCCGGCCCCTTCAGGATCTCGATGCGCTCGACGTTGGCCGTGCTGCGCCGGATCTGGCCGGTTGCGCGCACGCCGTCACGGTAGATGTCGTTCGAGTCCGCCGAGAAACCGCGGATGTTGATGCCGTCGCCACGCATGTCGTATTCGGTATCGACGCCGGGCGTGCCGTCGAGCAGCACACTCAAGTCGTTCAGCCCGTAGACCTTCGACTTGCTCATCTCCAGCGTGTTGATGGCCTGCGGCACGTCCTTGGGGTCGAGCGCCGTCTTGGTGGCCGTGGACACGGTACGCGGACGCGAGTCATCCGGATCAAGCACATCGGCCGTGACGACGACTTCTTCCATCGTCTGCACTTTTTCAGAATCGGCAGCCTGTGCCGCCAGCGGCGCCAGAACAGCGAAGAACGCCACCACCAGAGGTTTCAGCCGGGGCGCAGCCTGGCCGGGAAGGAATTCGTTATGCAATCGGTCACCCGTGCGTGTTTCAAAAGGACACGCATCTTACGCACCATTACAAATACGAATCACTATCATTTGCTTTTATGTTTGTTATTTACAACACCCACTCCATGCCTTCGCCCCGGCCCGCGGTGTGCCGCAGCGGGGGCCGTGCGGACGGCCAGGGCCGCTAAGGCGCAGTGGGTTTGTCTCGCTCGATGCGTTCGAGCTTGTGCAGCTCGCCCACCGCGCAATCCACACGTCGCCCCATGTCGAGCACCACAATCCGCTCGCCGCGCCCGAAGCTGCCGGCGCTGTCGGTGTAACCAATGCGCTCGGCCCAGGCCAATTCGCGACACGGGTAGAGGAAGGTCACCAGATAGACGCGCCCCGGCCCACCGTCGATCTGCATGTGTTGATCGTCAATGTAGTTCCAGCCCGATATCGAGAACGACGGCACCGTGCGCACCGCCTCTCCCAAACGGTAGCCGCGCTTCTCCAGCTGTTGCGGCACAACCGCCGGCGGCTCCGGCATCTCTTGCAAGGCGCCACACGCCGTTAACGCGCCCGCCAGCAGGAGAGCCCCGACAGGGCCCACAGAACGGATCGCCGAATGTTTCATCTTCTTCACCTCCGGTGGAGCGTGCACGGTTCAAGCATGACCGGATTTGACGCAGGCAAGCAGAAACAAAAGGTTTTTGCGCGCTGACAACAAGTAGCTCGGCCTGAACTTGCCCCACGTCAACAACCCGAAATCCAGCTCTTTGGTGTCGGTCTGCCCGGTGCTAATATCGCGCCACGCTAGGGGTCCTGAAGACGTCGTCTTCGGGTGAGAAAGACCCTTGAACCTGACCTGGATAATGCCAGCGTAGGGAAGCATGACGTTCATGGGGTGCCCTCCGCCCCGCTGTCTCGTCCGCCCCTTCGCGCGCAGTCCTCACGCGATCGAGTCGAACGAAGATGCCCTTCCTGCCCTGTCCCCCGAAATTGCTCGCACTGCCCGCAGTGCTCGCGCTGTCGTCCGTCGCTTTTGCACAGGACGTCGAACCCACCGAAATCACCCTGCCCGATGTCGTCGTCAGCGACACCGCTGCCTCCGACGAGATCGGCCGCAAGGCCAGCGTGGGCGGCTTCTCCGAAGCGCCGCTGCGCGAAACGCCGGCGTCGATCACGGTCATCACGCAGCAGCAGATGCAGGAGCGCGGCATCCGCAGCGCCACCGAAGCCGGCAAGTACGACGCCAGCGTGCAGAACTCGTACAACGCCGTCGGCCTGTCGGATCGCCTGGCCATCCGTGGTTTCGAGCTCGATTACGGCTCCAGCTACCGCAAGGACGGGCTGGTGATCCTCGGCACCTCGCCGGTCGCACTGGAGAACAAGGAACAGATCGAGATCCTCAAGGGGCTGGCCGGTCTGCAGGCCGGCATCGCCTCGTCCGGCGGCGTGCTGAATTACGTCACCAAGCGCCCGACCGACGTGCCGCTGCGTACCGTCACGCTGGAAACCAGCGAGCGCGGCACGCTGTACGGCGCCGTGGATCTGGGCGGGCGCACCGAAGACGGCCGCTTTGGCTACCGCCTCAATGCGGCGGCCTCCAAGGTGCGCTCGTATGTGCGCGGCTCGAACGGTGAGCGGCAGTTCGTTTCGGGTGCCTTTGACTGGCGCCTGAGCGAGCGCGCACTGCTGCAGTTCGACCTCGACCGCATGCACAAGTCGCAGCTCTCGGTGCCCGGCTTTCAGCTGCTGGGCGGCACCACGGTGCCGAAGAACGTGAGCGCCCGCGACATGCTCAACAACCAGCCGTGGAGCAGCCCGGTGGTGGACGACACCACCAACTACGGGCTGAAGTTCAGCTACGACCTCAACGATGACTGGCGCACCGAACTGTCGATCAACCGCCACACGCTGCGCCGTGACGACGCGGTGGCGCTGCCGTCGAACTTCCAGTCCAACGGCGACTACACGGTGGTCGACCTGCGCCGCGACAACGACAAACGCACGGTGCTGAGCACCCAGGCCCTGCTCAAGGGCAAGCTCGCCACCGGCTCAGTGCGCCACGAGCTGACCTTCGGCGCGGCCACCATGAACCGCCGCGACAGCTTTGCCGACTACGTCTTCGACCCGCGCGGCACCAGCAACATCTACGACCCGGTCGACGTCTCGCCCAGCCCGCTGGCCAACAACCCGGTGAGCCTGCGCCGCAAGGATGCCGAGCGCGCCGTGTTCGTGCAGGACGTGCTGCACCTGAACGAGCAGTTCAAGCTGCATGCCGGCCTGCGCTATGTGACGTTGGATCGCGACCAGTTCAATGCGGCCGGCACGCTGCTGCGCCGCACCAGCGACAACTTCGTGCTGCCCAGCGTGGCGCTGGTGTACAGCCCGAACAAGACGTTGTCGTTCTATGGTTCGGTCTCGCGGGGTCTGGAACCCGGTGGCACGGCGCCGGTGGGCTCGACCAACAGCGGTCAGGTGCTCGACCCGTCGAAATCGCGCCAGCTCGAACTGGGCGTGAAAGCCGATCTCGCGCCCGACCTGAGCGTGGCCGCTGCCGTTTTCCAACTCCAGCGCCCGTACGAATATCTGCCGGGTGTAGGGCAGGCCTTCCAGGCCTCGGGCACCGACCGCCGCCGCGGCCTCGAGCTGTCGGCCAACGGACGCGTCACGCGCAACCTGCTGGTCGGCGCCAGCCTGACGCTGACGCTGGCCGACGTGCAGGGCGACGCCACCGAATCGAGCCGACGCGTGGGCAACGTGTCGCGCTACAAGAGCATCGTGTATGGCGAATACACCGTGCCGTCCATGCCGGCCCTGCGCCTGAACGGCAGCTGGCAGTACGCCAGCAGCAAGCTGTTCGCCCCCGCCGGCACCATCCTGACCAAAGTCAGCGGCTATCACGTGGTCAACATCGGCGCGAGCTACCTCACGGAAGTCGGCGGCACGCCCACCACCTTCCGCTTCGGCATCAACAACCTGTTCGACAAGTTCTACTGGGGTGACACCTCGAACACGCTGGGCGGCTACCTGATTCCGGGCGCGCCGCGCACCATGCGCCTGAGCGCACATTTCGAGTTCTGATCCCGCTCCGCCATGAAGAACGGGCCCCGGCGCATGCCGGGGCCCGTTTTTTTGTCACGTCAGGGAGCAGACGGTATTACGGCGCCCTGCCCCGCCTGCAGATCAGATGTGTTCCTCGCTGAGCTTGCGCGTAGACAGCGACAGCGATTCCAGCTCGAACGGCGCCTTGCCACGGCGCACGACGCGCAGCGCATAGATCACCACCACCGGCACCACGGCCGCCAGCAGGAAGGACTCCAGCAGGTGCGTCATCGGCTGACCTGGCAGCGGGAACATCACCAGACCGGCCACCAGACCGGCGAGCGTGCCCACCATGGCCGAGAAGCCGTCGTGAGCGCGGCTGAACAGACCGAAGAACACCGGGAAGGCTGCAGCCGCGCACAGCAGGTCGGCCAGCAGGAAGAGATACAGCACGCTGAAACCCTGTGCCGCCACAATCAGCGCAGGAATCGCCATGACCACCACCAGCCAGCGCGCCAGACGCAGCAGGCTGGCCGGGCTGGCCGCGGGCATCGCTCGACCCACATCCACCGCGACGATGCTGGAGATGGCGCTGATACCGGTATCCACGCTCGACATGACCAGTGCGATGCCCAGCGGAATCAGCGCAATCGCGAGCCACATCGGCATTTCCGACAGGATCACCGTGAACAGCGCAACGGAGTCATCCCCGCCCGGCGTGAGCGCCACGAAGGCCAGGCCGAACAGCCCCATGATGAAGATGAACGGCACCACCAGCACGCCGCCCAGCAGGAAGCCGCGACGCATCGAGGGGATGTCCTTGGCCGAGTAGATGCGCTGCCAGTTGCCCTGGTGGAAGATGCCGGTGAGCAGGATGGCGAAGAAGAAGGTCAGGCCGGCCTTGATGCCGGCCATGTCACCCAGGTCGAGCAGGCGCGGCGCGGTTTCCTGCAGGCGCTCGGTCACCGGGCCGATGCCGCCGGTGACCTGCCAGCCGAGCCCGATCAGCGCGGCGACCAGCGGAATGATGATGATGACCTGCATCTTGTCGGTGAAGATCGACGCGCGCAGCCCGCCGTAGGTGGTGTAGATCAGCGTCGCCACCATCACGATGGCCGCACTCACCCACAGCGGCACCGGCGCCAGCAACTGCACCAGCTTGCCGATGGCGGTCAGCTCGGCGGTGAGCGCGATGAACATGTAGAAAATCATGATCAGCAGCGTCAGCCAGTACATCGGCCGGCCGTAGCGCGCGATCAGGAATTCGGTGAGCGAATGGCCGTTGGGCATCAGCTCGCGCATGCGCTTGCCCAGCGGAATCATCGCGATGCGCGGCGACATCGAGCCCAGCGCATAACCGATCACCGCGGCCAGACCGCCCCAGGTGGCCGCCTGCGCCGGCGAGAACAGAATCCACGCACCGAGCGACGAAGCCAGCAAGGTCATGATGGTCGCGACCGACCCCTGACTGTTGCGGGCGACGATGTATTCCTCAAGGTTGCCGCGGTAGCGGCGGGCGTAGGCCATGCCGGCAATGGCAAAGGCGGCGGCGAAGAAGGTGAGCCACGTGATGGCGGCCGGTGCGCTGAGCATGCTGCGGGACTCCTGAAACGGCTAAGGACGGAGCCCGCGCTCGGTGAGGGCGGTGCATCCTTCCTTACGCCGGTATTACCCGGATCAAGTATCGGGGTCATGGCTGGCGCCATCTCTCAGCCGCATGCGGCTCCCCCAGGATCAAGCGGCGGATTATACGCCTGCGAGCGGGTGCAAGACATCCGCGCAGGCCGCCGAAGTGCTCTTCCGTGATAAGGTTTGCGCCCGACACGGGGTGTCCTGCATCTGCGGACTGAGATCACACCCGTCGAACCTGATCCAGCTTGTACTGGCGAAGGGATGTCCTCACGCACCGCTCGTGCATCCCCCTTGCCAGCTTCATCACAAGGGAAAAGCATGTCCAGCCATTCTGCGCCCCTCGCGCAACAACTCGTTCTCGTCACCGGCGCCGGTCGCGGCCTCGGCGCGCATATCGCGCGTGCCTTCCTCGCGCACGGCGCGAAAGTCATCGTGAACTACCTGAACAGCGCCAGCGCGGCCAACGATCTGGTCAGCACCGCCGCACCGGGTCAGGCACTCGCCATCCAGGCCGACGTGAGCGATGCCGCGGCGGTGCAGGCCATGTTCGAGCGCGCCCAGACGCATTTCGGCCAGCCGGTGACCACTGTGGTGAACAACGCCCTGCCCGCCTTCAGCTTCAACGGCGACGCCCGTGAGCACGCCGACGTGCTGCGCTGGGAGAGCATCGCGCAGCAGTTGGAAGGCGTCGTGCGTGGCGCGCTGAACACCACGCAGGCTGCGCTGCCGGGCATGAAACAGGCCGGCTTTGGCCACATCATCAACATCGGCACCAACCTGTTCCAGAACCCGGTCGTGCCCTATCACGACTACACCGCCGCCAAGGCCGCACTGCTGTCGCTCACGCGCACGCTGTCGCAGGATCTGGGGCCGGACGGCATCACCGTGAACATGGTTTCGGGCGGCCTGCTGCGCACGACCGACGCGTCCGCCGCCACGCCCGAAGCCGTGTTCGACCTGATCGCCGCGAGCACGCCGCTGCGCCGCGTCACCACGCCCGAGGAATTCGCCGACGCCGTGCTGTTCTTCGCGTCGCCGTGGTCGCGCGCCATCACCGGGCAGAACCTGGTGGTCGACGGCGGGCTGGTGAAGAACTGAGGCCACGACCATGATGCACATCAACCTCTTCCTGTTCGGCTGCGGCCACCACAACGCGGCCTGGCGCCACCCGGCATCGCCGGTCGAGCGCCTCGGTGATATCCGCTTCTACGAGGAAATGGCGCAACTGGCCGAACGCGGCAAGCTCGACGCCGTGTTCCTGGCCGACGGCCACGCCGCCGTCAATCTCACTGACGGCCCGCGCTGGTTCCTCGAACCGGTCACCATGCTCACCGCCATGGCCCGCGCCACCAGCCGCGTCGGCCTGATCTGCACGGTTTCGAGCACCTTCTACACGCCGTTTCACGCCGCACGCCTGATCGGCTCGCTCGATCACATCTCGGGCGGGCGAGTGGGCTGGAACGTGGTCACCTCGATGTTCGACGCCGAGGCGCGCAACCATGGCTACGAATCCATGCCCGGCCACGCCGAGCGCTATGCCCGCGCCGACGAATTCATCGAGGCCGTGCTGGCGCTGTGGGACAGTTGGGACGACGGCGCCGTGCTCAACGACCGCCACGGCCTGTATGCCGACCCCGAGCGCGTGCGCAATATCAATCACCACGGCCAGCACTTCCTGGTCGACGGCCCGCTGACCGTGCCGCGCCCGCCGCAGGGCAACCCGGTGCTGATCCAGGCCGGCGCATCGGACGAAGGCCGCGCGCTGGCCGGCAAGTACGCCGAGGCCATCTACGCCGTGGCCTACGACCTGCCCTCGGCGCAGGCCTACTACAACTCGATTCGTGAAAGCGTGAAGGCGGCCGGGCGCGATGCGCCGGTGCCGATCCTGCCCGGGCTGGTCACCTACGTCGGCTCCACCGAAGCCGAGGCCAAGGCCAAGCAGCGCGAACTCGACGAACTGCTGCCGACCGAAAGCTCGCTGCGGCAGTTACAGACCTTCATCGACCAGGACTGCATGAGCTGGGAGCTCGATGCCCCCGTACCGCCGCTGCCGCCGCTCGAAGCCTTCAAGGGCCCGAAGGGGCGTTACGCCACGGTGCTGCGCATCATCGAAACCGAGCAACCCACCGTGCGCCAGCTGCTCGGCCGGCTCGCGGCCGGTGGCGGCCACTGCACCATGGTCGGCACGCCCGAGCAGATCGCCGACAAGATGGAGCACTGGTACCGCAACGGCGGCGCCGACGGCTTCAACCTGATGCCCCCGGCCGAGCCCGGCAGCGTGGAAGACTTTGTCGACCACGTCATCCCGGTGCTGCAAAAGCGCGGCCTGTTCCGCAAGGACTACGAGCACACCACCTTGCGCGGCCACTTCGGCCTACCCCGGCCACCGCGCGCCTGAGCGCCGAGCCACAGACCTCCGGCAATCGAACGGCACCCTCGCGGTGCCGTTCCTTTTTGTCCACACCTCTTCAAGCCTCCGCATGACTGCGCTAACATGAGAACAATTCTCAATCCGAAATAGCCAGCCAACCCGACTCGGGCCAGCCAGCGCTCCCGCCTCCCGGAGAAACTCGTGAGCACCGCTGCCCGCCCCACCGATCCCGTTGTCACCCTCTACACCGAGCATCACGGTTGGCTGCAGGGCTGGCTGCGCAAGAAGCTTGGCTGCTCGCACCGGGCCGCCGACCTTGCACATGACACCTTTCTGCGCCTGCTCGACCGCGACGAACCGGTCACGCTGCGCGAGCCGCGCGCGTTTCTGACCACGATCGCCAAAGGGCTGGTGGCCAATCATTTCCGGCGGCTGAAAATCGAACAGGCCTGGCTCGATACGCTGGCGCGCCTGCCCGAGGCCGCGGCGCCATCGCCCGAAATGCGGGCCGAACTGATTGAAACCCTGGTCGAGATCGACCGCCGTCTGGACGCGCTGGGACCGCTGATCCGGCGCGCCTTTCTGCTATCACAGCTCGACGGCCTGCCGCAGGCCGAAATCGCGGCGCAGCTCGGGGTGTCTGTGCCCACCATCAAACGCTACGTGGCCAGGGCGCTGGTCGCCTGCTGTTTCGACGATGCCGCCTGATCCGTCCACCAAGCCGAGCGAGGTCCGCCATCAGGCTGCCATGTGGCTGCTCGACCTGCAGGCCGATGGCGACAACCCCGAACTGCGCGCTCGCTGGCAGCGCTGGCTCGACGCCTCGCCCGAGCACCGGCAGGCGTGGATGGCGATGGAGGCCTTTGGCGCTCGCATGCGTCAGGTCCCGCCTGCACTGAGCCGCGCCGCGCTGGCGCCGGGCAAGTCGCGGCGGCGTGCGCTCAAGGCGCTGGCGGTGCTGATTGCTGCGGGTGGCAGTGTCTGGCTCGCGCGCGAGTCGGGGCAGTTGCCGCTGCTGGTCGCCGACCTGCGCACCGGCCCCGGCGAGCGGCGTGAGCTCACGCTGGCCGACGGCAGCCGTATCGAGCTCAACGCCGAGACCGCGCTCGACGTGCACTTCGAGGCGGGCGCACGCCGGCTGGTGCTGCATCGAGGCGAAATCCTGATCACCACTGCGGCGGACGCTGCCGGCCGGCCGTTCTTTGTAGACGCGCCGCAGGGCCGCGCCCGTGCACTCGGCACGCGCTATTCGGTGCGCGCAGAAGGCACGCACACCCACGTCGCGGTGTACGAAGGCGCGGTAATGATCGAACCGCGCAGCGGCACGGCCGCGGGGCTGACGCTGCAAGCCGGCCAGCAGACCCGCTTCAGCGAGTTCGCCGCCGAGACGCCCGTTGCGGCCCGCGAGGCCGACACGGCGTGGACGCGCGGCATCCTCGTCGCCGAAGACATGCCGCTGGCCACGTTCGCGGCCGAACTGTCGCGCCTCACCGGCCAGGCGGTGCGCTGCGATGTCTCACTCGCCAAGCTGAAAGTCAGCGGCACCTATCCGCTGGCCGACCCGGACGCGGTGCTCGATCTGTTGGCCGCCGCCCTGCAGCTCAGGCTGGAGCGCCGCCGTCGCTGGTGGGGCGGCACGGAAACGCGACTCTCCCCCGCCTGAGCTGCTGCCTTTGCGACGACCTGCATTTTTTGCGTAGCGAATGATCCCGATTCCGTTTTCGCGGGGCATGGATAAGGAAAGCATCGTTTTCCAGCCATCTCACGAAAGGGGAACCCCATGAAGCACGCCATGCGCGCGGCACGCGCATCCCGTCACCCGATCCGCGCCGGCCTGCGCCAGCGCGTGCTGACCCGCGCGCTGCGCGGCGCGCTGCTCAGCCTGACCGTCACGGCCGGCGTATTGCCAGTCTCCGCCGTGCACGCGCAGCAAACGGCAAGCCGCGAATACGCCATTCCGGCCGGCAGCCTGACCGACACGCTGAACCGCTTCGGCGCCGAGAGCGGCCTGCTGCTGTCGTTTTCCAGCGAACTGACGGCCGGCCTGCAAAGCCCTGGCCTGCAGGGCCGCTACACCACGCACGCCGCCCTGCAGACGCTGCTGGCAGGCACCGGCCTGGAGGCGGTGGCGCGCGGCAACGGCTATCTGCTGCGCAAGACCGGTGGCGATGTGCAGCTCGCGCCGGTCACGGTCACCGACACCGTGGAGCGCGAGACGGCACGTGGCCCGGTGCCTGGTTATGTGGCGCTGCGCAGTGCCACCGGCAGCAAGACCGATGCGGCGCTGACCAAGATCCCGCAGAGCATTTCCGTAATTTCTGCCGAGCAGATGGCCGACCAGGGCGTGCAGTCGATCACCTCGGCGCTGGGCTATACCCCCGGCGTGGTCGGCCAATACGGTGACAACGATGTGCGCCACGACTGGCTGACGGTGCGCGGCTTCACCCCGGCGCGCTACCTCGACGGCCTGCGCCTGCCCTTCGGCGCGCGCGGCTATGCGCAGCCACGCGTCGAGACCTTCGGACTGGAACGCGTCGAAGTGCTCAAGGGCCCGGCCTCGGTGCTGTACGGCCAGGCGGCACCGGGCGGGCTGGTGAACATGGTGCGCAAGCGCCCCACCGACGAGCCCGTCCGCGAGATCCAGCTCCAGCTCGGCAGCCACGACCGCAAGCAGATCGGGCTCGACCTCGGCGGCCCGGTGGGCGACAGCGACGACGTGAGCTACCGCCTGGTGGGCGTGGTGCGCGACGGCAAGACCTCGTTCGACCACGTGGAAGAACGCAAACGCTATTTCGCCCCGTCGCTGAGCCTGCGCCCGACCGACGACACCACGCTGACCCTGCTGGCCGAGTACCAGAAGATCGACTCGCCGGGAGGCGGCGGCGCGCCGGCCCTGCCGCTCAACGGCACGCTCGACACCGACACCTATCCGCGTCTGCCGCGCGACACCTTCGTCGGCGAACCGGGCTACGACCACTTCAAGAACGAGCAATGGTCGGTCGGCTACGAGCTGGAACATGCGCTGTCCGAACGCTGGACCCTGCGCCAGAACATGCGCTACATGGAAGTCGATACCGACACCCAGCGCGTGCAGGCCTACTGCCCCAGCGCCGCCAGTTGCGACCCGTCGGCGCTGCTGCGCTACGCGTGGGCGTTCCCGGAAACCTCGAAGCTGTTCACCATCGACAACCAGGCCATCGCCCGCTTCGACACCGGCCGCGCAAAGCACACGCTGCTGCTGGGGGTGGACTACTCGCGTGAAAAGAGTGCCTTCGAGGAATCGCAGCTGAGCATCCTCGGCACGCCCTTCAACGCCTACGACCCGGTCTACGGCACGCCGGTCAGCCGCCCCGGCCCCGGCATGCTGATCGACCAGAAGCTCTCGCAGGTCGGTCTGTACGCGCAGGACCAGATCGAGATCGACAAGCTCACGATCACCGCCAGCGGCCGCTACGACCGCGCCAACACGGACACCGTGACGCACATGGTGACGCCGGGCACCACCACCCGCGTCAAGCAGAAGGACCGCGAGTTCACCGGCCGGCTGGGCGCCGCCTATGCCTTCGAGAACGGCGTCAATCCGTATGTGAGCTACTCGACCTCGTTCCAGCCGGCCGGCGGCACCGACCGCGACGGCAACGCCTTCGACCCCACCACCGGCCAGCAGATCGAGGCCGGCGTGAAGTACCAGCCCGCGGATTCGCGCTCGCTGCTGACGCTGTCGGTGTACCAGCTCACGCAGCAGAACGTGCTCACGCCCGACCCGGTGAACACCAGCTTCCGCGTGCAGTCCGGTGAAGTGCGCATGCGCGGCTTCGAGGTCGAGGGCAAGTTCGAACTCTCCGAACAGCTCACGCTGATCGCCTCCTACGCCCACACCGACAGCGAGATCACCAAGGACAATCCGACCGGCAGCGGCACCAGCAACCAGGGCAACCGCCTGTCCTTCGTGCCGCGGCATCAGGCTTCGCTGTGGGCCAATTACCGCTTCGGAGGGCAGCTGACCGGCGTCAGCGTCGGCGGCGGCGTGCGCTACATGGGGCAGACCTGGGGCAACAACGCCAACACCACCGACGTCCCCGACTACACGCTCACCGACCTCGCGCTGCGCTACGACTTCGGTCAGCAGAACGCCGATCTGGATGGGCTGGAATTCGCGCTGAACATCAACAACCTCTTCGACAAGCGCTACGTCAGCACCTGCCTGTCGACGACCACCAGCTGCTACTGGGGCGAAGGCCGCAAGATCAGCGGCACCCTGAGCTATCGCTGGTAAGCCTGCGCTGTGTCAGACAACAGGTGAAGCCCGTCGTCGGCCCGGTCAGGCTGACGACGGGCTTCGCTGCATCGGAGGCCCGGTACGACATGAAACAATTTGTATCCGGACGCGCTTTTCGGGCCGCTCATACGACATGTCTGATGAGAGCACTCAATTGCAATGCGTATCCCGCCGGTATCAATGGCGTGACGCCAGCTTCAGCCACCGGAAACGCCGCATGAAAGCGTGATGTGAGGGCCGGGCACCTCCGCCCCAAACGCAAATGCAGTTGCAAATCATTCTCTTCTCTGGTTCGATGCGGGCCTTCGCCTTGTTGCGACACCCGCCGGCCCGCTGTTCCGTGGCGCCCTCGGGCGCCATGATTTTCGACAGGAATCCCGAATCACCCATGCAACACAGCCGTTCTTTCTTTCAGCGCCTTCCGCGCCCACCCGCCCTGTACAAGCCCGGAGCGCTGCGATGAGCAGCTTCGAACGCGGCTCAACGCTGGTCGCGGTGACGGCACTGCACATCGGCGTCGTGGTGTGGGCTACGTACACGCTCCAGCAGAGTCCGTCGGAAGTCGTACAGCCGACGATGCAGGGCGTGCTGGTGCCATCGGAGGCCGTCGTGCCGCCGGTGCCCAAGCCTCCCCCGCCGCCACCTCCGCCGCCCAAGCCCGAGCCGAAACCGGAACCGCCGAAGCCCAAGCCTCCCGAGCCCAAGCCGGTACCCAAGCCGAAGCCGAAACCGCTGCCCCCGCCGCCGCCTTTGCCGCCGTCGGAGAAGGCCATCGAGATTCCGGTAGAGGAAGTCGAGCCGCCACCGCCGCCACCGCCTCCGGCACCGGAAACACCACCGCAGAAGGAGGCGCCGCCGGCCAAGCCTCATCGGCCGCCCCCGCCGGGGCCTGCGGGGCCGCCTTCGGAGACGCCGTTCACGCCACCGCGCATCGAGGCCTCACACCTCAACAACCCGGCGCCGCCGTATCCGTCGCTGTCGCGCCGCATGCGTGAGGAAGGTCGCGTGCTGCTCGACGTGCATATCCAGCCGGACGGCTCGGTAAGCGAGGTGAAGCTGCGCGAGTCGAGCGGCCACCGCCGCCTCGATGACGCGGCGATGAACGCCGTGGAGCGCTGGCGCTACGTGCCGGCCACGCGTGGCGGCAAGCCGATTGCCTTCTGGTATGTGCAGCCGATCGTTTTCTCGCTGACCAACTGATTACCGATTCACACGGGGCGCTCGCAGGGGCCCCAAGCAAACAAGGAAAACCACCATGAACGAAGAAACCGCATCCTCCGCCCCCGGCACGATGCCACCCGATGGCGCCGCGGCCAAGGCGGGCATTCCCGAGACAAGCACCACGCTGCCGGTGCCCGGCCCCGACGCGGCCGACACGCTGATGGCCAACCCCTACGGCATCGAAGCGCTGTGGGCGCAGGGCGATCTGGTCATCAAGGCCGTGGCCATCATGCTGTTCGTGATGTCCATCGCGTCGTGGTACGTGATCATCACGCGCACGCTGCGCGCCATGCGCCTCAAGCGCGCCGCCCAACGCGCGCAGACGTTCTGGCACGCGCAGAGCGTAGAAGAAGGCCTCAACCTGATGGGCGGCGACGCCAGCACCAACCCTTTCCGCCGTCTGGTCGAAGAGGGTGGCCACGCCTGCGATCACCACGCCGCACGCCGCGAAGAACTGCACGGCCAGCTGAGCCTCGCCGAGTGGCTCACGGCCTGCCTGCGCACCACCATCGATGAGAGCGCAGAGCGCATGCACAGCGGTCTGTCGGTGCTGGCCTCGGTCGGCTCGGTCGCGCCGTTCGTGGGCCTGTTCGGCACTGTATGGGGCATCTATCACGCGCTGGTCGGCATCGGTGTGTCGGGCAATGCCGGCATCGACAAGGTGGCCGGCCCGGTCGGTGAGGCGCTGATCATGACCGCCTTCGGCCTGGCCGTGGCGATCCCGGCGGTGATCGGCTACAACGCGCTGGTGCGCACCAACAAGGGCGTGATGGGCCAGCTCAACCGTTTCGCCCACCACCTGCATGCGCTGATGGTCACCGGCGCCCCGGTACGCGCCAACAAGCTGCGCGTGGCGCATGCCAAGCGGGAGGCTTCCTGATGGCTTTCGGCAGCGGACTGGAGGACACCGGCGAGACCGAGATGAGCGAGATCAACATGATCCCGCTGGTCGACATCATGCTGGTGCTGCTCATCATCTTCATCATCACCGTGCCGGTGATGACGCACTCGGTGAAGCTTGACCTGCCGCGCGCGGCCAACGAGCCCAACGTGGTCGAGCCACGCACAGTCACCATCGCCATCACGGCCGACGGCGGACTGCACTGGAACGAGGACCTGATCGACCAGGACATGCTCGAGGCGCGTCTGACCCAGGTCGCGCTGGAGGATCCTCAACCCGAGATCCACGTGCGCGGCGACCGCAGCGTGGAATACGAGCGCGTCATCAAGGTCATGGCCGCAGCTCAGCGCGCCGGCATGCAGAAGCTCGGGTTTGTAACCGACCCTCAGCAGTAGGTTCAGCGGCTGCTCACAGCGACATAATCTTCAGCGCTGCGGGCAGCCGGGCGGAACCGTTCCGCATTGCGCGTCTCTCACCACTGGTTTCGCGGCATGCGGCCTCGCAGAAAAAATCGCGAACCGCTGTAAGGAATCGCGCAGCCGCCCGACGAAGCCACGGACGTCACGCAAACGTAGCCCTCGCTCCTCCTCCGCGAAGGCATCGTTGCCGATGTTCATCCAACCCACAGAAGGAGATCAGCATGTCCAGCAAACAGAAACTCGTCTCGCTCGCCCTCGGCTCCACTTTCGCCCTCGCCTCGATGGGCGCGGTGGCCGCGACAGCCGAGAACCCGTTCTCGGCTTCCTCGCTGTCGTCCGGCTATCAGGTTGCGGCCAACCACGCGAAAGGCGAAGAGGCCAAGTGCGGCGCCAAGGGCGACAAGAAAGAAGAAGCCAAGTGCGGTGCCAAGGACGACAAGAAGGAAGAAGCCAAGTGCGGCGCCAAGGATGACAAGAAAGGCGAAGCCTCCTGCGGCGGCAAGAAGTAATTCCGCCCGCTGTCTGAGTACCGGCGACGGGGCTGCGGCCTCGTCGCCGTTTGACGGAGATTCGCGATGCCTGTCGAACGCACTCCATCCGGCGCCGGCCTCGGCTTTCGCCGCGAGTTGATCGCCCCGCTGCGCGAACAGGGCGTGCCGTCCGCCGTCGGCTTCTTCGAGATCGCGCCAGAGAACTGGGCCGGTGTCGGCGGCCGCAGCGCACTTGAGCTGCGCGAATTCACCGAACGTTTTCCCTTTGTCTGTCACGGCCTGTCGCTGTCGCTCGGCGGCCCCGGCCCGCTCGACGAAGCCCTGCTGCGCCGCGTGCGCGCCTTCATGCGCGAGCACGGCATCACGCTGTACACCGAACATCTGTCGTGGTGCGCCGACGCGCATCACCTGTATGACCTGCTGCCGATCCCGTTCACGGAGGAAGCCGTGCGCTGGGTGGCCGAACGCATCCGCCGCGCGCAGGACATCCTCGGCATGCGCATCGGCATCGAGAACACCTCGGCCTACCTCGCCCCGCCGGGCGCCGAGATGAGCGAGCCGGAATTCGTCGCCGCCGTCGCGCGCGAGGCCGACTGCCTGCTGCATCTGGACGTGAACAACGTCTTCGTGAACAGCCGCAATTTCGGCTTCGACCCCGTCGCCTACCTCGACACCCTGCCACTGGAGCGCGTGGCCTACATGCACGTCGCCGGCCACCACGCGGAAGACGACGGCCTGCTCATCGACACGCACGGCACCGACGTGATCGACCCGGTGTGGGCGCTGCTCGATGCCGCCTGCGCGCGGCTGGGGCGCACGGTGCCCACCTGTCTGGAACGCGACTTCGACTTCCCGCCGCTGGCCGAACTGGCCGCCGAGGTCGAGCGCATCGTCGCCATCCAGGCGCAGCACGCGCCCGCCCTGCAGAGCGTGGCGCCATGAACGCGCCGGCTTCGTTCCGCGATTTCCAGCGCGATTTCGCGCGCCACCTGCGCGACCCGCATCACGTGGCCCGCCCGGCCGGGCTGCCGGCGCGCCGCAGTCGCGTGTACGAGCGCCTGCTGTTCAACAACGTGCGCGGCTTCGTCGACCGCTGTTTCCCGGTGTGTCGCCGCCTGCTCGGTGAAACGCGCTGGACGCGACTGATCCGCTGCTTCTACCGCGACTGGCCACTCGCCACCCCGTGGTTCCGCGAGATTCCGCGCGAGTTCGTGCGTTATCTGGATGAGGCCGACATCGCCATGCCGCGCCCGCGCTGGCTGGCCGATCTGGCGCGCCACGAATGGGCTGAGTTGGCGGTGGATGTGATGGAAGCGCCGCTGCCGCCGCACGACCCGGTCGGCGACCTGCTGGGAAGCCGCGTTGTGCTCAACCCGGCGATGATGAATCTGGCGTATGCATGGCCGGTGCACCGCATCGGCCCGGACTTCCGGCCGCGCAGACCGCAGCCGACCTTCATCGTCGCGCATCGCAACGAGGCCGGCGACGTGCGCTTTACCGAAGTGAATGCGGTGACTTCGCGCCTGCTCGACCTGCTCGCCGAATCCGCCACCGGCCGTGCGGCGGTCGAACAACTCGCCGCCGAACTGCAGCACCCTGATCCGCAAGCCCTTTGCGGCTTCGCCACCGGTCTGCTGGCCGATCTGCAGGCGCAGGGCATCGTGCTCGGCGCTGCGTCGTAGGGCGGATTAGCGCAGCGTAATCCGCCGGATGTGTGGCCCATACGGCGCAATGCCCTTCGGTTATTGCGCCCTACGAGACTAGGCCCAGTCAGCACTGCGCCCGGATCAACGGAATCCACATTTCATCTGGCGACAGCCCGCCGTGCACGCCGATCATGCTGTGCCGGTGTTCGCCCGGCACGCTGTCCACCACCGTCCAGCCGGGCTCCATCAGCAAGGTGTGCGTGCCGGTGCGTTCGGCCAGACGCGCATTCAGCGGCCCCGGCCCGAACAGCCCGGCGGCGACCAGATCGCTTGATCGCGCCACCACCGCATTGCCGGCAAACACCTCGGCCGCAGCCGCCTCGAATTCCGCCTCGTGCCCCTTCTTCACGGCGCAGAAGGCCGCGCGGCGCTCGCCCCACAGCGGGCATTCGAGCATGGCCATGAGTTTGGGGTGATCGTCCATGTCCACGGTGCGCTCGTCCGAAGCGTCGGTGAAGCCATGGTCGGCCGTCACCACCACCTCGCAGTCGAGACCTTTCAGGCGTTCGAGCAACGTGGCAAAGGCCGCATCCACGCGCCGGAACTCCTCCACCGCCTGCGGCGAGGTCGCGCCGAACTCGTGGCTGAGCGTGTCGAACAGCGGGTAATAGGCGTGGATGTAGCCGCCGCCCGCCTGCCGCATCTCGCCGGCGCCCTTCGCCACCGCCTCCACCAACCCGTCCAGCCCGCGTCCGTAGCCG
The DNA here is from genome assembly GCF_059703705.1 of Pseudazoarcus sp. NS36. Lineage (NCBI taxonomy): Bacteria > Pseudomonadati > Pseudomonadota > Betaproteobacteria > Rhodocyclales > Zoogloeaceae > Pseudazoarcus > Pseudazoarcus sp. NS36. The sequence continues at coordinate 84,079 of NZ_BAAKJA010000002.1, forward strand.
ACGATGCGTGCCCCGCGCGCATGCCGCTTCGAAAAACGCGACCAGGCAATCTCGCGCGGCGACACCAACAGGCTGGGCCGTGCACGCTGCTGGTACAGGCTGCGATACGGAAACAGTCGTTGGGTCAGGCGCAGTGCGGCCAACGAATCCGCACCACGCCGATACAGCGGTAGCGGCGCGATGATGCCGCCGAAGCGCCGGTCGCGGATGAACCAGCCGGTGAGCCCGTGCTGTGCCGGCGACAGACCGGTCATCGTTGCAGTGACGGCCGCAGAGGTTGTGGACGGAAACACTGAGGTGATGCGCCCCTGCCGGTGCGCAGCCAGCACACTGCCTGCGCCGAAGCGCTGCAGGAAGACATCGCCCAGGCCATCGATGAGCAGGAATACCAGCGTGCGCCCGGACGCCGCGGGCAGGTCTGCAAGCGGCGGTACGCCGGGCGCGCGATCGAGATACGCGCCGAATGCGCCCACCAGACCATGCAGGCCGCCCGCGCCGTAGTCGGGCAGCACGCTGTCGCGGGGCAAGGTGAGGGGGAAGTCGGCGGCGTCCATGCCCCGCAGCGTAGCAAAAGCCGGTCGGCCTGCGCGGCACGATGCGCTATCGTTCGCCCACGGGCCGGCACGCGCCCGCGTCAGGAGGCCTTCGTGAAGTTCGATACCGCAACCGTCCGGCTGATCATGGCCATCGTCGAGCACGGCAGCATCTCGCGCGCCGCCGACCGGCTGGATCTGGCGGTGGCGGCGGCCTCGCGGCGCGTGTCGGATCTGGAGGCGCAACTCGGCACCAAGCTATTCCAGCGCCTGCCGCATGGCGTGGTGGTCACCGAATCCGGCGCTCGCCTGCTCGAACACCTGCGCCAGATCGACAACCTGGTCGTGCGCCTGGAAGGCGACGCCAAGGCGCTGCACGAAGGCCTGAGCGGCCGCATCCTGATCGGCGCCCCAAAGGCCGTGGTGATTCCCTTTCTGGCGCAGGACATGGCGCGCGTGCGCCGCCGCTTTCCCGGCGTGGCGCTGCGCGTGATTGAGGAAAACAGCCAGATCGTGCAGCAGATGCTGCGCGACAAGGTGGTCGACATCGGCATCTACGAGCACCGCAGCGGCTACCTCGACATGGAGAAGCTGCCCTACCGCAACGACCGGCTGGTGCTGGTCTACAGCAAGGCGCACTACCGCTTCGACGGTGCGCCGCTGGGGCTGGACGCGCTGCTGGAACTGCCGGTGGTGAGCCTCGGGCGCGGCTCGGCCATTCTCACGGCGGTGCAGCGCGCCTATCTGAGCCGCGGCAAACCCTTCTCCAATGACTTCGAGGTGTCGGGCTTCGACTCCATGCTGGCGCTGGTGCGCAACGGACTCGGCGTGGGGCTGATGCCGCCGGACGTGCTGGCGAGTTTCCGGCCGGAATCCGGGCTCGGCAGCGTCGAACTGGATGGCGACTGGCACCACCGCCGCTTCGTGCTGTCGCGCGTCGCGGGCCATGCGCAGGCGCAGACGCTGGAGAACGTGGTGCAGGAGCTGATCGGCCCCGCCGCACCTTGAGCGTTACCGCCGACCTCGCTTTCGCAATTTGCGAAACCAGCCATGCGCAACACGTCGTTGCCGCCGTCGGCCCGAGCGACGATAGTCCTTCCTGAACTCATTGCCTGCCCGCCATCCTGCGGGCCTCTGCTCACGCTCCCAGAAAGGAACCTCCAGTCATGTCCGCCAAGAAACTCCCCCTCGAAGGCATCCGCGTACTCGACGTCAGCCAGGTCATGGCCGGCCCCTTCGCCTGCATGCTGCTGGCAGACCTCGGCGCAGACGTGATCAAGGTCGAGCCGCCCGAAGGCGACCAGACGCGCGGCGCGATGGGCTTCAAGATGAAGGGCCCGGACAGCATGGGCTTCCTCAACATGAACCGGAACAAGCGCTCGCTCTCCCTCGACCTCAAGAGCGACGAAGGCCGCGAGTTCTTCTACGAACTGGCCAGGACCGCCGACGTGATCGTCGAGAACTACCGCCCCGGCGTGGTCCAGCGCCTGCGCATCGACTACGAAACCATCAAGGCCATCAACCCCAAGATCGTTTATGTGAGCATCTCGGGCTTCGGCCAGAGCGGCCCGTGGGCCATGCGCCCCGGTTTCGACCTGATGGCGCAGGCCATGACCGGCGTGATGAGCGTCACCGGCTACCCCGGCGGCAAGCCGGTCAAGGCCGGCGTGCCGGTGGCCGACATCGGCTGCGCCCTGTTCGCCACCTACGGCCTGCTGTCGGCCTACATCGGCGCGCAGAAGAGCGGCGAAGGCCAGCACATCGACGCCTCGCTGTTCGACGCCGCGATGGCCTTCTCGATCTGGGACATGTCGGCCTACTGGGGCAACGGCGAAATGCCCGAGCCGGTAGGCACCGCCAACAAGATGAGTGCGCCCTACCAGGCCGTAAAGGCCAAGGACGGCTATTTCGTGATGGGTGCCACCAACCAGAAGCTGTGGACCCAGCTGTGCGAACTCATCGGCCAGCCCGAACTCGCCACCCAGCCCGAATTCGCCACCATCGCGCAGCGTCTGAAAAACCGCGAACTGCTGATCGAAGCGCTGGAAGAAGAATTCGCCAAGAAGAACGCCGACGAATGGATCGAACTGATGCTCGCCGCCAAGATTCCGGCCGGCCCGATCCTGTCCTACCCGGAAGCCTTCGGCAGCGAGCACGGCCAGCACCGCGGCATGTGCATGGAGATCGACCACCCCATCGAGGGCAAGGTCAAGAACATCGGCTTCCCGGTGAAGATGCTCGGCACCCCGCAACAGGTACGTCGGCACCCGCCGCTGCTAGGGGAACATAATGAGGAGATTGCAGCGGAGATCGGGGTGAAGGTCTCGTAAGCGGAAACTCCGCATCTCCGCGCCCAACGCCGACGCTTTGGCCCGAATCGCCCTCAGTGCGATTCGGGCGAACAAATTGATCTTTAAAAGTACGAATTGCCAAGTCAGCTGAAGGCCAAAGTCTGATAAGCGCTCAGCTTATGTAGACGCACCCCTATCTTTCGGAAGCCAGCAACTGTTTGATGCGGCTTAACTCCGCAACGGCTCTATCGCTATCTTCATTCACCCCGGCCTCTCGAACAGATTTCTCGACCTTATCAAGAAGTCTTTCCAAAATTCGTTCGTGCTCGATCACCACTTCAACATGGCGCCGTATAGTGGACAAGTCCGAGTAAAAAACACTACTACTCTTGACCCAATTCATATCGTTCAACTTTTTGTTGACGTCGAAAACCATGGAGTCATGCGAACGAAGAACCGCAAAAACCTCTGAGATATCTACTACATAGGTTTCATCGTCACGCCTTCCAAGCCGAAATACTGTCGGAATCTCATCAATTGAATACCTGCTAAACCTCACCCCAGAGATATCCAAATCATCCTCTTTCAGAACTTCGGAGTTTAATGACAAGTAGTCTTCCACCTCTTGATCAGACAGATTCGTCATTCCACAACCATGCACGCATCGAAGCAGAAAGGCTTTTAAGCTCATACACCCCCCAATGCGGCTTTAATTACTCGAGTAATCCAAGAGCGGAAGCCTTGCAAAATCGCCGACCAAGCTGCCCCCACCCCAAATCCTAAAGCTACTATCGACGCGGCACTCTCTAGGCTCGAGAACAGAGCAGGAATCAAAACACAAGCGGTCACCCCTCCCCCGAGAACTTCTAAAGAGGACTTAATTTTGTACTTGTTGTTCTTATAGTGATCTCTTGTAAACGCAAAAGCGAAAGCAACGCCACCACCCAGAACTCCTCCTACCAGCGCAAGAAAATACACTGAACTCATAAATTCACTCCGCAATCCGCCTTAGCAACCCTGAATCAACTCGAAGCACTCAGACCAGAACGCTCAAAATAGGAAGTCGCGCCGGGGTAATCGAAGAGCTACTATAGCTCGCCCAGCATTTCGACCCAAACATCATGAACGACCTCCGCGACCTCAAGGCCCTGATCCGCTCCGTCACGCCGATCATCGAGATCGAGACGATGGAAGAAACCCGCGCGATGCGGCTGCTGGAGGATCTGGCGCGTGATCAGAATCTGCCGCTGTATCGCTGGTCGGCCGCTGGCGGGCTGACGCAGCCGGGCTTTGCTTACGGCGCGGCGCCGACAAGCCGCGGGCTGAACCGACCCGACCTTTCACTGCAGGACGACTGGCGCGACACGCACGAACGCGGCCCGGATGGCGAACGCGTGGTGCCGGACACGCAGGCGCTGGCGTCGGCACTCAAGTTCATCGACGAGCGCGGGCAGCGCGGGCTGTATGTACTGCTCGACGTGCAGCGCCATCTGGAAGACCCGGTGGTGCTGCGGCGACTGCGCGAGATTGCGCTGGATCACCCGGTGGATCAGCGCACGCTGGTGCTGGTGGGGCCGCAGGTGGAATTGCCGCCGAAGCTGGCGCGGCATTCGGCGCATGTGGCGCTCTCCTTGCCGGAGGAGACGCGCATCCGCGAGATCCTCGGCGAGGAAATCGCGATGTTCGAGCGCGACGGCGACAAGGTGCGCCGTACCCCGGCGGTGGAGGATGCGCTGGTGCGCTACGCCTCGGGCCTGTGCGAGGAGGATGTGCGGCTGCTGATGCGCCAGTCGGTGCGCAACGACGGCGCGCTGACGCACGACGACCTGCTGCGCGCGGCCAGATACAAGCAGCAGACCACGCCCGGCCTGACGCTGGAAACCGCGCCCGAGAACCCGGCCTCCATCGGCGGGCTGCTGCGGCTGCGGCGCTGGATCAACCAGCGCAAGCCGATCTTTCTCGGCGAAGTCTCGCGTCCCGGCCTGCCCTCGCCCAAGGGTGTGCTGATCACCGGCGTGCAGGGCACCGGAAAGAGCCTGGCGGCCAAGGTCACGGCGGCCGAATGGGGCGTGCCGCTGGTGCGGCTGGATATCGGCTCGCTGTACGACAAGTTCCACGGCGAGACCGAGCGCAAGCTGCGCGACGCGCTGGCGGCGGCCGAGGGCATGCAGCCCATCGTGCTGTGGATCGACGAAATCGAGAAAGGCCTGTCGGCGGATGCCTCGGGCGGCGACGGCGGCGTGTCGCGCCGCGTGCTGGGCACCCTGCTGACCTGGATGGCCGAGCGCAGCTCGCGCATCTTCATCGTCGCGACCGCCAACGAGGTGCACGCGCTGCCGCCGGAGCTGGTGCGCAAGGGCCGCTTCGACGAGCTGTTCTTCGTCGACCTGCCGGACGCACCGGCGCGAGAGACCATCTTCCGCATTCACCTGAACCGCCACCGCCTGCCGCTGGAGGGCTTCGACTTGCGCGCGTTGGCCGAAGGCTCGCCCGGCCTGTCGGGTGCAGAAATCGAGCAGGCGGTGGTGTCGATGCTCTACGAAGCCCTGCCCGACAACCGCAACCCGGACATGGCCATGCTGCTGACCGAACTGGCGCGCACGCGGCCGCTGTCGGTGGTCATGGCAGAGCGGGTGGCCGACTTGCGCGCGTGGGCGGCGGAGCGCTGCGTGATGGCGGACTGAAGACGAAGTGGTAGACGTAAGAACGGGCAGATCCGGCGATCTGCCCGTTCTTTTTTCAGCTACGGAACGCAGGACGTGTGCGCCCCTGCAACCGCAGGCCGTTCAATCAGCCTTGAATGGCATGGCCCTGCAACCAAGCCCGATAGGCCTTGCGCGTCACGTCCGACACCGAATCCAGTGCCTTCTGATGCTGCACCTGATGCCGCATGATCAGCCGGGCATCGGCCACGGCGCGGGATTTGCAGAACCAGTGGCAGCTGTGCTGGAAGAGATACAGCTCGGCCGACAGATGGAAGGCGCGCGTTTTCGGGTCGAGCTGCGCCTCGTTGTCCACCACATGGCGCAGCCCCGCCGCGTGGATGCGCAGCAGCGCACGAAAATCCCGCGCCGCCGCAGGCAGCACGCGCTCCACGTACGGCACGCAGAAGGCCAGCGTCCCCATTGCCGTGGCCTGCTCGCTTTCCTTGCGCATGGCGTCTGCCAGCGACTGCACCTGCGCGGCCACTGCGTGTTCGGTCTGGGCAAAGGTTTCCAGCACCTGAAGCCGGCGGGATTCCGAGTCTTCGCCGATGGCGCGGGTGTAGCCCTGGGTCAGGGTTTCCATGTGCTTTTCGAGCCGCAGATTGGCCAGATGCCGGCCCAGCAAAGCAATGTGCGCGCGCTGGTAACGCACGCGCAGCACCTGCCAGACCACGAAAACCGTCAACAGGAGGAATGCAATATCCATCGCCCGCGTTCCTTCGTCATTCACTCGAGATGCCAGGGCATGTTCCGCATGCGGCCAGCCTGTACGGAAACATTGCGGCAAAAAACAAAAGGCCCAAACCTGGGTTTGGGCCTTTTGCATTATCTGGAGCGGGAGAAGAGTCTCGAACTCTCGACCTCAACCTTGGCAAGGTTGCGCTCTACCAACTGAGCTACTCCCGCTTTACTTCTGGAGGCGCGACTCGGAATCGAACCGGGGTACACGGCTTTGCAGGCCGCTGCATAACCACTCTGCCATCGCGCCAACGTACCGGCTCCCGATGCGCCACGCTCGGGCGGAACCACCTGAGGCAATTCCGAAAAACTCTGGAGCGGGAGAAGAGTCTCGAACTCTCGACCTCAACCTTGGCAAGGTTGCGCTCTACCAACTGAGCTACTCCCGCTCGGGAAGACCGCCATTATAGTGAGCGCCGAAGCACTGTCAAGCGGTGTCAAAGCACCTCAGACATCACGAGACGCGCTACGCTTGTTTCCTCTCCACCAGCGACCGCCGCCGTGACCGACTCGACCACATCGCCCCCGGAAATCTGCACCCCGCGCTCGCTCACGGAGCTGTTCGTGACCTTCACCCTGCTCGCCCTGCAGGGCTTTGGCGGCGTGTTGGCAGTCGCTCACCGCACGCTGGTCGAGCGCAAGCGCTGGATGACGCGGCAGGAGTTCGTCGAACTGCTGTCGGTGTCGCAGCTCTTGCCCGGCGCAAATATCGTCAATCTGGCGCTGATGATCGGCGACCGCTATTTCGGTTGGCGCGGGGCGGTAAGCGCTCTGGCCGGCATGATGTGCGTTCCGCTGATCATCGTGCTGTCGCTGGTCGCGGTGTACAACGAGTACGCACACCTGCCGGCCGTGGCCGGAGCGCTGCGCGGCATGGGTGCAGTTGCCGCGGGCCTCACCATCGGCATGGGCCTCAAGCTGGCCGGGGCGCTGCGTGGCAATCCGATGGGTATCCCGCTGTGCGTGGCCATCGGGGTGACCACCTTCGTGCTGGTAGCGGTGGTTCGGGCGCCGCTGGTGTGGGTGGTGCCGGGGCTGGGCTTTGTCGGCTGGTGTCTGGCGCGCTGGGCGATCCTGCGGGCGGAGAAGCGCACATGACCGAGTTCGCGCTGTCCGATCTGCCGGAGTTCTTTCTGCGCTTCATGATGCTGTCGCTGCTGTCGGTAGGCGGCGCGATTTCGACCGCGCCCGAAATGCACCGCTATCTGGTGGGCCAGAACGGCTGGCTCGACAACACCGAATTCACCACCTCGATCGCCATCGCGCAGGCCGCGCCGGGGCCGAATCTGCTGTTCGTCGCGGTGCTGGGCTACCAGGTGTTCGGGCTGATCGGCGCGGCCGCGTCGCTGATCGGCATGCTGCTGCCCTCGACCATCGTCACCCTCACGGCCAGCCGCTGGGGCCGCAAGCGGCGCGAAACGCTGGGCGTGCGGGCCTTCATCCACGGACTGGCGCCGATGACCATCTGCCTGCTGGTGGCGGCCGGTAGCATTCTGGCGCTGCCTTTCATCAATCAGCCCGATCATCGCCTTGGCGGCCTGACGCTGATCGTGCTGACGATTGCCGCGATGCTGACAACCAAGGTCTCGCCGATCTGGCTGATTGCCGCCGGCGCGGCATTCGGCGCGCTGGGCGGCGTCTGACGCGGTGTACGGTTTCGGCGGCATAATCCACGCATCACATCCACGGAGTCCGCCATGACCGTCATGTATCGCATCGCCCCTGCCCTGCTGCTTGCCATGCTGGCCGGCTGCAGCAAGGTGACCGCCGAGAACTACAACAAGATCCGGCCCGGCCAGAGCTTCGAAGAGGTGCAGGACCTGATCGGCAAGCCGACGAGCTGCGATGATTTGATGACGGCCAAGAACTGCACCTGGGGCAAGGAAGGCGGCGCACGCGTCAATGTCACCTTCGCCGGCAACAAGGTCGTGCTGTTCACTTCGCAGAACCTGCGCTGAAAAGGCGGGCCGGGGCGGGGTGCTAGAATTGCGCGCATTTGACGCAAGCAGACCCTGCCCATGAACGCCCCGCTGCACACTCCCCCGCCCGGCATCAGCGCCGCCGAATGGCAGGCGCGCATTGATCTGGCCGCAGCTTACCGTCTGGTGGCCCGCCGTGGCTGGGACGACCTGATCTACACCCACGTCTCGGCGCGTCACCCCGAAATCGAGAACGCCTTCCTGATCAACCGCTTCGGGCTGCGATTTGCCGAGGTCACGGCATCCAACCTGCTGGTGATCGACGGCAGCGGACAGGTGATCGGCGACCAGCAGTACCGGGCCAACCCGGCCGGCTTTGCGATCCACGCTGCCGTGCATGCCGCCCGTGAAGATGCCCACTGCGTGATGCACCTGCACACCGACGCCGGCATTGCCGTGTCGATGCTCGAATGCGGCCTGCTGCCGCTGTCGCAGCACGCCATGCGCTTCTGGAAGAGCATCGGCTATCACGACTACGAAGGCATTGCGCTGACCCCACCCGAAGCCACGCGCCTGGTGGAGAATCTCGGCCCGCATCCAGCGCTGATCCTGCGCAACCACGGCACCATGACGGTCGGCCGAACGGTGGCCGAGGCCTTTGTGCTGATGGACACGCTGGAAAAGTCCTGTCGCACGCAATTGGCCGCCATGGCCGCCGCGCCCGGCGGGCTGAAGCTGCCGTCCGAGGCCGTGCTCGACCACACGCTGGCGCAGCTCACCGGCGACTGGGAGCCCGAGGGCGAACTCGAATGGCCGGCCCTGCTGCGCATGCTCGAACGCGAAGAACCCGACTTCCTGAACTGAACCCGCAACCAACAAGGAGAAGCACGATGCCGACTTACCGCGTCGAACTGTTCGAAGGCCGCACGCCGGAACAAAAGAAGGAACTGATGGAAGCCATCACCGAGGCTTCGGTCCGCGTACTGGGCTGCTCGGCGGACTCCGTCGACGTCATCATCTATGACCTGCCCAAGCACAACTGGGGCACGGCCGGGGTGCCGTGGTCCGAAGCGAAGTAAACCTGCTGCACAACGCAAACGGCCCGCACATGCGGGCCGTTTTCATTGTTCCGGGGCGGCTTGCGGCGGCTTGTCCGGATCCGACTTTTCCTCGTCATCTTCCTCGTCATCGTCGCCGTCCGGGATCACCGCATCGGCGACCGCGCCCACCGTCTTTGCCGTGACCTTCACCCCGGTCGCCACGACGGTGACCGCCGCCCCGGTCACAGCCACCAGCGCCGAACACCCGCCCAACACCACAAACAATCCAGCCAGCAACACGGCACGCAGCACAGCACCCACCCCTGAAGAATCACCGCTGGATGGTAGCGCCGATCCGGCTCGATCCGGGCGGAAAGCTTGATTCAGGTCAAGCCTGCTGAAAGCGCAGCGCGGATAATCGGCCTCGATAACCACGCGAAGAGAAGGGAGAAGCACATGAAGCGCACGACACTCGCCGTCGCCCTCGCGCTGCTCGGAGGCATCGCCATCCAGGCCGCCGCGCAAGCCGTGAAGAATGAACCGATCACTCCCATCCGCCCGGTCGCCGAGGTCAACCTCGGCATGGTCGAACTGGGCAAGAAGCTGTACTTCGACCCACGGCTGTCCAAATCCGGCTTCATCTCGTGCAACTCCTGCCACAACCTGTCGCGCGGCGGCAGCGACAACCTGCCGACCTCGATCGGCGACAAGTGGCAGCAAGGCCCGATCAACTCGCCGACGGTGCTCAACTCCAGCCTGAACCTCGCGCAGTTCTGGGACGGTCGCGCGGCCGACCTGCAGGAACAGGCCGGTGGCCCCATCGCCAACCCCGGCGAGATGGCCTTCAGCCACACGCTGGCCATCGGCATGCTCGAATCCATCCCGGCCTACGTGCGCGATTTCCGTCAGGTCTTCCGGACCGAGAAGATCGGCATCGAGCAGGTCACCGCCGCCATTGCCGAGTTCGAGAAGACGCTGGTCACACCGAACTCGCGCTTCGACCTGTGGCTGCTGGGCGACAACACCGCCATCAGCGCCTATGAGCGCGAAGGCTACGAGATCTTCAAGAACAGCGGCTGCGTGGCCTGCCACAACGGCGAGGCCGTGGGCGGCAACTCCTTCCAGAAGATGGGCATCGTCGAGCCCTACCAGTCCGCCAGCGGGGCCGAAGGCCGCGCGGGCGTGACCGGCAAGGACGTCGACCGCTTCAACTTCAAGGTGCCGACGCTGCGCAACGTCGAGATGACCTACCCGTACTTCCATGACGGCGCGGCCAACACGCTGTCTGAAGCGGTGGACATCATGGGCCGCCTGCAACTGGGCCGTCACTTCACGCTCGACGAGAACGCTAAGATCGTGGCCTTCCTGAAGACGCTGACCGGCGACCAGCCCAACTTCACGCTGCCGATCCTGCCGCCGTCGGCCGATCTCACGCCGCGCCCGACACCGTTCGACTGAACCCGGCCGCAGCCGCCGTCACAGCCCCGCCCTGGCGGGGCTTTTCTTTTGGTGCCGGCCCGGCGGGTACAATCCCGGCTCGCCACATCCCGTCCTGCCAATGAATCCGCAGCCCGAAACGCCTGCCTGCCACGCCGACCGCAAGCTGTTCGAACCGATCGCACACTTGCTGCGCCGCTTCGACGCCGCGTCCTTGCCGGAGGTGGCCACGCTCGACGCACTGCTGCAGGAAGTCGCGCCCGGCACCGCCACGGCCTCGGGCCAGCCCGTGCGCTTCGACACCGGGCCGGCGCCGCTCGAAGGCTACGAGGCGCGCATTCACGACACCGGTGCCGTGCCGACGCGCAGCGCAGACTGGCACGACTTCTTCAACGCGCTGTCGTGGTGCGTGTGGCCGCATAGCAAAGCCGCGCTGAATTCTGCCCATGTGCGCGAAATCGCCGCTCGCCGCGCCGCCGGCATTGCCGGACGCGGGCCATTGCGCGACGCGCTCACGCAGTTCGACGAATGCGGCCTGCTGGTGGTGTCGAGCAACCCCGACATCCCGGCCCTGCTGGCTGCGCACGAATGGCACGAAGTGTTCTGGCAGCGCCGCGCACAGCTGGCCGGCAACACCGTCTTCCTGATGTTGGGACACGGCAGCTGGGAGCAATTGCGCAGCCCCTTCGTGGGCCTGTGCGCCAAGACGCTGCACCGTGTGGTCACGCCCGCATGGTTCGAGCTGGCACCGCAGGCCCGGCAACGCGAGGCGGACGTCTGGCTGGCCGGATGCATTGCCGCCGGCACGGCGCTGAACAGCCCGCGCGCCTTGCGCCCGCTGCCGCTGCTCGGCATCCCCGGCGTTACGCCGGACAATGCCTGCGCCGACTACTATCGCGACACACGTCAGTTCCGCCCCCCGCCGCAGCCCCGTAAACTCCGGGCCTGAACCGCTGCAGGGCACAGCTGCTGCAGAATAAGGCAGTGTGACTTTTTTCCGCTCTTTCAAGCTACAAGCGTTTTATCCACAGGCCCACGCACAGCCTTGTCCCCGCAGCCTGTGCAGAACTGAATCCGGCCCGAAGCCGATTGGAGAATCACCGCATGAACGAACTGCCACGCATTCTTGAACGTCTTGCCGATCTGATCTCGGCCAACTTCCTGCTGGTGGCCGGGGTGTTCATCGCATGGATCGTGCTGATGGCGGTAGCCGTGCGGCGCGGCGGCGCACGCTGGCGGCCCACACGCCCGCTGGCGGTGTTTGCCGCCATCGTGTCGAGCGTGTCGGCCTTGTTCATGGTGCCAAGCCTCACCGGCATGAGCTTTGGCGCGGTGGCCGACTGGAGCGACTGGCTGGAACTGCTGGCGATCGCACTCGGCTCGGGCCTGCTGACTTTCGCTTTCGCCTGGCCGGCAGTCGCCACCGCACTGCGTGATCGCAACGCCGGACGCTGAGCCCGCGCCCCCGCCACAATCCGAAACATGCCGGGCGGAACTCAGCCACCACCCGGCGTTCAGACCAATCCGGCGCCTCTTGGCGCCCTTCCCCAGGACAACCAGACCGGATCAATGCCCTTAAAAAAAACAGTTTCGACCTGCCTTCTGCTCCTCTCCCTCGCTGCCTGCAGCACCCTTCCCTCCTCCGATACGCCTGAACTCCTGTCCCGCCTCGACGCGCTCGAACGCTCGGTGCTAGACATGTGCGCCCATCGTGACGTGCGCACCCAAGACCAGTTCGCAGGCCTCGGCAAGGTCCAGACACAGCTCGACGAAGTACATCAACAGGTAGTCGCCGATGCCGATGCCCGCCAGCGCTCGACCGCGTCCGAATGCAAGCAAAGTGGCGGCGCCGGCGACAAGCAGGTGTTGGGCCGCGCCGAATGGGTCGGCCTGCCCTCGCTGGGTTCGTACTTCAAGGCGCGCCTGGACACCGGCGCCAACACCTCGTCCCTGTCGGCCAGCGACATCACGCCGTTTGAACGTGATGGCGAGAACTGGGTGCGCTTCCGCCTCGCGCTGAGCGAGGACGCCGCCGTGGTGCCGTCCGTCCGCGAACAGGAGTTCGAGGCCAAGGTGGTGCGTCAGGTGCGCATCGTGCAGGCCTCAGGCTCGGACCGTCGCCCGGTCATCAGCCTGCCGCTGACCCTCGGACCCATCGAGCAGCGCGTGGAGTTCACGCTCAACGACCGCAGCCATCTGACCTATCCTGTGCTGCTCGGCCGGCGCTTCATGATGGACATCGCGGTGATCGACATCGGCCAGAGCTACTCCCACCCACGTCCCGAGTTCCCCGGTGGCGAGCCGGCCACCAGCGCCGCGCGCGACCAGGATGACGACGAAGCGGCGGAAGAAGAATGAAGAAGCTCTCGCGCTTGCCGTTCTGGCTGTTGATCGCAGGCCTGTTGATCGGCGGCATTGCGCTCAGCGTGCATCGCCATATCAGCTTCGAGGTGCCATGGACGCCCGGGGATGAGCGCGAGGTGTGGGAGGTCCAGGCCCAGGTCAATCTGCGTGCCAACGGTGAGCCGGTGCGCGTCGATCTGGCCCTGCCATCGGACCAGGAAGGCTTTCGCGTGCTCACCGAGCATACGGCCTCGGCCGGTTATGGCCTGACCTTCGATGACGCACCCGGCGCACGCCGGGCACGCTGGGCCATCCGCAGCGCCAACGGCAGTCAGCAGCTCTACTACACCGCTCAGGTCATGGTTGCGCCGAACGAACGCGGTACGGCACTGCCGCCCCCGCCGGTACCGGACGAGGTGCTGTGGGAACCGCCCTACGACGTGGCCGCGCAAGCACTGATCGCCAACGCCTGGCAGCGCTCGGCCGACCCGTTCAGCTTCGCGCGAGAACTGGTCAGCAGCATCAGCGGAGAAGCCCAGGGCGAGAACGCACGCCTGCTGCTGGAACCCTTCAGCGCACCGGAGCTGATCGTGCGTCTGCTCAACCAGGCCGGCATCGCCGCGCGCGAAGTGGCCGGCCTGCAGTTGCGCGACGGGCGCCGCCGGCAGGTGCTGACGCCGTATCTGCAGGTATATGACGGCGAAGAGTGGATCCTGCTCGACCCGGCTACCGGCAGCGAAGGGCGTCCCGACGGCATGATGCTGTGGAAGGCGGACAGCGGCCCGGTGCTGCAGGTGGAGGGCGGCACCAATTCGCAGGTCAGCTTCTCGATGCTGCAGCACAGCCAGCCCGCCAGTGCCGCGCTGCGCGGGCTGAACCTGGACAGCACCATCCTGAATTTCTCGATCCACAGCCTGCCGCTGGAAGAGCAGGCGCTGTTCATGACCATCCTGCTGATCCCGATCGGCGCGCTGATCGTGGTCATCCTGCGCATCCTGGTCGGCATCCAGACCTCCGGCACCTTCATGCCGGTGCTGATCGCGCTGGCCTTCATCCAGACCTCGCTGCTGACCGGTCTGATCGGCTTCCTGCTGGTGGTGGCCGTGGGGCTGGTGATCCGAAGCTACCTCTCGCACCTCAATCTGCTGCTGGTAGCCAGGGTATCGGCAGTGATCATCACCGTGATCGGCATCATCTCGGTGTTCTCGGTGATGTCCTGGCGTTTCGGACTCAACGCCGGACTGACCATCACCTTCTTCCCGATGATCATCCTGTCGTGGACCATCGAACGCATGTCCATCCTGTGGGAGGAGGAAGGCCCGAAGGAAGTGCTGATCCAGGGCGGCGGCAGCCTGCTCACGGCCGTCATTGCCTATCTGGCGATGACCAATCCGTGGGTGCGCCACATCACCTTCAACTTCCTCGGCGTGCAACTGATCCTGATGGCGCTGATCCTGATGATCGGCAACTACACGGGCTACCGCCTGCTTGAGCTGCGGCGCTTCAAGCCGCTGGCGGAGCAATGAGGATGTGGGGCATTGCAGGCGCACTGCGCGCGAAAGGCGTGATCGGCATGAACCAGCGCAACAGCCGCTACATCGGCCGCTACAACGACCGACGGCTGTATCCGTTGGTGGACGACAAGCTGCAGACCAAGCTGCTCGCCACCCAACACGGCATCACCTCGCCGGCGCTGATCGGCACCGTGCATTCGCAGTTCGAGGTGCGCGGAGTGGCCAGCATGGTCGCGATGCGGCCTGGTTTCGTCATCAAGCCGGCCAAGGGCAGCAGCGGCAAGGGCATTCTGGTGGTAGAACGCATCGACGGCGACGAGTACGTCAAACCCAGCGGCGCACGCATCGGGCGGGATGATCTCGAACGCCACGTCTCGAACATCCTGTCCGGGCTGTATTCGCTTGGCGGCTCACCGGACGTGGCCATTGTCGAAACGCTGATCAACTTCGACGAGCGCTTTGCCGACTACACCTTCGAAGGCGTGCCGGACATCCGCGTGATCGTGTTTCGCGGCTACCCGCTGATGTCGATGATGCGGCTGTCCACCGCCGCCTCCGACGGCAAGGCCAACCTGCATCAGGGCGCGGTCGGCGTCGGGCTGGACATCGGCAGCGGCACGGCCGTGCGCGCGGTGCAGTTCGACCGCCCGTGCTCGGCGCATCCGGATACCGGGCGAGAAGTCGCCTCATTGCGCATCCCGGACTGGGACACCCTGCTGAAGCTGTCCGCGGCGTGCTATGAAATGACCGGCCTGGGCTATCTCGGTGCTGATCTGGCGCTGGACCGCGATCTCGGCCCGATGCTGCTGGAGCTCAACGCCCGGCCCGGCCTGGCCATCCAGATGGCCAACGGCGAGGGGCTCAGAGGCCGGCTGGACCTGATCGAAGCCCAGCCCGAAGGCCGCAACGTGGAAGAGCGCGTGGCTTTCTCGGTGAAGCATTTCAACCGCAGCACGCACGCCATAGCGGCCTAAGTCCGCCTAGCCGCGCACCACGAACAGCAGCGCCGACAGCGTCACCACCGAAAACAGCGTAGAGATGAACACCGTCGACGCGGTGCTGGCCAGACACACCTGATAGCGCTGCGCGAACAGATACGGCGTGACGCCGGCCGGCAGCGCCGCCAGCGTCACTGCCACCACCACCCACAGCTCGGGCACGTCGAACACCTGTGTGGCGAGCAGCCACACCAGCAACGGATGCACCAGCGTCTTGAGCGCCACCACCGCCAAGGGCTCGCGCAGGTTACCGGACAGCTTGTAGCGCGTCAGCGAAGCACCCAGCGCGAACAGCGCGCACGGCGCAGCGGCGGCGCCGATGCCCTTGGCGATGGAATCCACCGGCCCCGGCAGCGGGAAATCTGCCATCGCGAACACCAGGCCTGCGGTCAGCCCCCAGATGATGGGCGTGCCCACCACCCCCTTGAACAGCGTCCACAGCAGTGTGCCGACGCTCTGCCCCTCTCCGCGCGAAGCCTCGATCAGGATGGTGGTCGGCGGCAGCAGCACCAGGCTGTGGCAGGCGATCAGCGCGAACAGCGGCAGCGCCGCGTCCGGGCCGTAGGCCGTGATGACCAGCGGAATGCCCAGCATGGCGGTGTTGGAGAAGCTCGCGCCCAGCCCCATCACGCCCTGCTCGTCGAGGCGGCGCGCAAAAAACTGCCGCCCCACCAGCATGGCCGCGCCGAAGGCCAGCGCGGTGCCGCCGAAATACGACAGCAGGTAACCCCACGGCATGCTGTCGGGGAGGTCGGTCTGCGCGATCGAGCGGAACAGCATCAGCGGCATCGCGAAGTTGAACACGAACACCGACAAACCACGGTTGGCCGCCTCGTCGAACACCCCGAAGCGCGCCGCGGCGTAGCCGATGCCGAGCGTGCCGAAGATGGGGAGGATGATGCCGACGATGATGTCCACGCGCCCTCCTACGCAGCCAGCGCATCCAGCCGCGGCACCGCCGCCAGCAGCTTGCGTGTGTATTCGTGTTGCGGATCGGCCAGCACCTCGACCGTGCGGCCTGTCTCGACCAGTTTGCCGGCATGCATCACGGCCATGCGGTCGGACAGGTATTCCACCACGCCCATGTTGTGGGTGATGAACAGCATGCCCAGCCCCTCCTCGTCGACGAGTCGGCGCAACAGCTTGAGGATGCCGGCCTGCACCGAGACGTCGAGGGCCGAGGTGATCTCGTCGCACACGATGAAGCGCGGTTCGAGCACCAGCGCACGGGCAATGGCCAGACGCTGTCGCTGGCCGCCGGAGAATTCGTGCGGATAGCGCCACAGGCTGTCGGTGGGCATCTCGACGCGTTCAAGCAATGCGGCTGCGCGGGCTCGGCGTTCGTCGTCGCTCGCGCCAATGCCGTGTACGCGCATCGGCTCGATCAGCGTGGTAGCGATCGGCAGGCGCGGGTTGAGGCTGGAGCCGGGGTCCTGGAACACCACCTGCATGCGACGGCGCAGGGCGCGCATGTCGTTGCCGGACAGATGCGTGATGTCCTGCCCTTCCAGCGCCAGCGTGCCGGCGGTGGGTTCGATCAGGCGCAGCAGCGCGCGGCCCAGCGTGGTCTTGCCACAGCCCGATTCGCCGACCAGCGCGACGACCTCGCCGGGGTGCACGTCCAGGCTCACGCCATCGACCGCGCGGAAGTGATCGACCACGCGCCGCAACAGGCCGCGCCGTACCGGGAAATGCACTGCCAGATCGCGCACCTCGACCAGCGGCGCGGCACGCGCCTCGCCGCGCACGATGCGCGGCAGGCGTTCGGGCAACGCGGCAATCAGGCTCTGCGTGTATTCGTGGGTGGGATTGCGCAGCACCTCCGCAACCGGCCCGCATTCCACCAGTTTGCCGTGGCGCATCACGCCCACTGTGTCTGCAATGCGCGCAACCACGCCGAAATCGTGCGTAATGAACAGCATGCCCATGCCGCGCCGCTGCTGCAGCTCGCGCATCAGGCGCAGGATCTCGGCCTGCACGGTCACATCCAGCGCAGTAGTCGGCTCATCCGCAATCAGCAGCGCCGGTTCGCAGATCAGCGCCATGGCGATCATCACACGCTGGCGCTGCCCGCCCGAAAGACGGTGCGGGTATTCGCGCATGCGGCTGGCGGCATCGGGGATGCGCACTTCTTCGAGTGCCGCGCGGATGCGCTCGGCGCGCCCGTCCACGCCCAGTTCCGGGCGGTGAAGCTGCAGCACCTCGTCGAGCTGTTCGGCAATCGTCATCACCGGGTTCAGCGAGGTCATCGGCTCCTGGAAGATCATGCCGATGCGCCCGCCTCGCACACCGGTCATCACCTCATCGTCGGCGCCTAGCAGTTGTACGCCGGTTTCGGCTTCGTCATACAGATGCACCTCGCCGGCCGGATGGCGATGCCGCGCATAGGGCAGCAGCCCCATCACCGACAGCGCGCTGACGGACTTGCCGCTGCCGGATTCGCCGACCAGACAGAAGGTCTCGCCGCGTTTGATCTCCAGGCTGACGCCATCCACGGCGCGCATCCAGTGCTCGCCGTCGGACAGTTCGGTGACGAGATCGCGGATTTCCAGCAGCCGGCTCATGCGCGCTTGCCTCGCCGCTGGGTGTGCGGATCCACCGCGTCGCGCAGCGCCTCGCCGACGAGGTTGTAGGCGAACACGGTGAGGAAGATGGCGCCGCCCGGGAACACCGCCAGCCACCAGTTGAAGGTCGAAGACTGCACGGCCTGGTTGAGCAACTGACCCCACGACGGATCATCCACGAGCCCCAGCCCGAGAAAGGACAGCGTGGTCTCGGCAAGGATGGCCGAAGCCACACCGAAGCTCGCCGCAACCAGCAGCGGCGCCACGCCGTTGGGCAGCATGTGGCGGAACAGGATGGAGGGGAGCGGCAGACCGCAAGCGATGGCCGCCTGCACGAAATCCTGCTCACGCAGGCGCAGGAACTCGGCGCGCACGTAGCGTGCGTAGCCCGACCATGAGGTGATGCCGATGATGATCATCATCATCCAGATCGAGCGCCCGAAAAACGCCACGAAGGTCAGCAGCAGGAACAGCGTGGGGATGGCCTCGAAGATCTCGACCAGGCGCATGCCGATGATGTCCATCACGCCCGAGAAATAGCCCATCAGCCCGCCGATGATAGTGCCGATGACCAGCGCGATGCCGGTGGCGATGAAGCCGATACCGAGCGCGATGCGCGTGGCCTCGATCATGCGCGCGGCCACGTCGGCGCCGCTGTCTTCGGTGCCGAACCAGTGCGTGCGCCCGTCCTCGCCCTTGAGCGGCGCCTCGATGCCGGTGTCGCCGTAGTCGCGCAGGTAGTCCTTGGCGGAATACGGAATCGGCGCACGCACGATGCTGTCCACCCGCCCCGCCTTTTCCAGCTCACGGTACTGCTCATACACCACCAGCGGCGGCGGAACGACCGTGGCCCAGGCCGTGGCTCCGACCACAGCCACCGCGACGAACCAGCCCGCAAAGCGCAGAAACACCGGTCCGCGCAGACGCCATGCGACGATGGCCAGCGGCAGGCCGGCCAGCCAGGTCACGTCAATGGCCTGCAGATGGCTGAAGGCCGGAAAACGCGCTTCGCCATCGACCACCATGTATAGCGGATGGCTGTTGGCCAGAAAAGGCGCGAAGGCAGCCACCAGCACCAGCAAACCGATCCACGCCAGCCCCAGGCGCACCGAAGTGCGCAGCAGCAGCGCGCCGAGCACCTGCGACGACCACGAAGGCGACGGTTTCAAGGTGGCGCTCCGCTCAGTCATAACTCACCCGCGGATCAGCCATGGCGTAGGCGATGTCGGCCAGCAGATAGCCGGCCAGCGTCAGCAAGCCGGAGACCAGCGTCACCGACAAC
Source organism: Pseudazoarcus sp. NS36 (assembly GCF_059703705.1). Taxonomy (NCBI): domain Bacteria; kingdom Pseudomonadati; phylum Pseudomonadota; class Betaproteobacteria; order Rhodocyclales; family Zoogloeaceae; genus Pseudazoarcus; species Pseudazoarcus sp. NS36. The sequence goes on from NZ_BAAKJA010000002.1 coordinate 103,443, forward strand.
ACCAGCTCGCGGTCTCGCGTCTGCACCGCCTCGATGGCGAGTTTGCCCATGCCGTCGATGGAAAACAGGCTCTCGATGATCACCGAACCGGCCAGCAGGCTGGGCAGCAGCGTGGCCGATACCGTGATAAGCGGCAGCAGCGAATTGCGGAAGACGTGGCGCCACAGAACCGTCTCCTCGTCCACGCCTTTGGCGCGCGCGGTGCGCGCGTAGTCAGCGGCGAGGTTCTCCAGCAGCGACGAACGCGTGAGCTTGGCCAGGAAGGCCAGCCCGCCGTAGGACAGCGCGACCACCGGCAACACCAGATGCCAGGCGCGGTCGAACAGGTAGCCGGCCTGCAGCACCTGCACGCCGGCCGCTCGCGCCACCACCACACCGAGCACCAGACCCAGCCCGCCCGCAATCGCGATGCGCAGCGCCGTACCCGGAATGCCCGCCAGCGCGCCCAGCAAGCCCGCGCCAGCAAGTGTCAGCAGCACATGCAACAGGCCCGGCGCCCATCCGGCCAGATCAGCCGCCATGGCGTAACCCAACACCGCACCCAACACCGCCCCGCCGATATTGCGTGTGCGCGGCACAGCCGTGGCCACCGCCCACACCAGCAGCGAAGTGCACAGCGCGACGATGAGCAGCATCAGCAACACGCCGGAACCGCTCGCCAGCCAGGGCAGGAAGGTCTGATCCACAGCCTCGCGCCGCACCAGGCCTCCGGTCGGAAACCAGCGCCAGTACTGCTCCGATGCCAGAAAGCCGATGGCCAGCACACCGGCCAGCATGGTCGGCACCGACCACAAGCCGAGCAGCACGATGTTGGAGGCCACATCGAAGCGCCCGCCTCGCGTTCGGGCGGCCTGCACGCCGATGGCAATCGCAACCGCGTAGATCAACGGGATCGACAGCAGATTGAGCAGCAAGGTGATCGGCAGACGCTCGGCCAGCAGATCGGTGACCGGGCGGCCGTAGCGGAAGCTGAGACCGAGGTCGGGCCCCTTGGTAAAGGAGAAGTCGCCCAGCGTGCCGTCGGCCTCACGCTCGAAGCCGATCGGCGAGATATTGTTGAGCCAGCGCAGATACTGCACCGGCGCTGGCTGATCGAGCCCGTAGAGCTTGTTGTAGTAGTCCTCCAGCGCTTTGCGCGCTTCGGGCTCGATGTTGTTGCCGTCGACCAGCGACTGCGCCGTGAGCCCGCCGGGGGCCGCAGCCATCACGACGAACACGACCAATGTGATGCCGAGCAGGGTCGGCACCATCAACAGCGCGCGGCGCAGCAGGTAGTTGAGCATGCCCCGCTTACCTGCGCCGCTGCTGTGCCGCCGGCACCCAGATCTCCACCGGCACCGCCATCAGGTTCAGGCCCAGCGCGGTGTTTTCCAGCCCGGCAATGCGCTGGTCGATGAAGGCCAGGGTCTTGCGTCGGAACAGGAAGGTGTAGGGCTGATCCGTCACCAGTTCGCGCTCGGCCTGGCGCCACAAGGCCATGCGACGGTCCTCGTCCACCTCGGCACGAGCGGCGTCGATGAGTCGGTCGAGCTCAGCATTGCGGTAGGTGGTGAAGTTGTCACCCCCATCGACGATCTGGCTGGAGTGGAAAATCTGGAAGATGTCGGTCTCGACGCCGGACGTCCAGCCAAGCGTGATGGCGTCAAAATCCTTGCGGTTGATGTTGTCCAGCATCACCGACCACTCGGTCGGGCGCGGCTTCATGACGATGCCTGCACGCGCATACAGGTCACGCAGGAACAGCACCATGCGTCGGGTGTCCTCGCTGTCCTGGAAGAAGGTCAACTCGAACTCGAAGGGCTTGCCGTCTTCGCCCTCGAGAATGCCGTCGCCGTTGCGGTCGGCAAAACCGGCTTCGGCGAGCAAGGCCTGCGCGCGTTCGACATCGTGCGGGATCGGCATCAGTGCCACGTCATGCTGCTTGGAGCGCGGATTGAAAGGGCTCACCGCGCGCTCGGCATAGCCCAGATAAACCTCTTCGATGACGCGCTCCACATCCGTGAGGTGGGTCATCGCCAAGCGCACGCGCGGGTCGGCAAAGCGCGTCGGCTGTCCGGCACGCTCCTGGTTCCAGGCGATGTAGCTGTAGCCCGCCGTCGGACTCATGTATTCGAAATGATGACTGCGCTCGGCCAGCGCGGTGTCGTCGAGCAGTTGCTGATATTCGCGCGGGCGGGCGCTGTAGAGGTCGATGTCCTGGTTGCGGAAGGTTGTCAGACGGGCACTGTCGTTCTCGATCACGCGCCACACAATGCGGTCGAGAGGCGGATCTACCGGCCCCCAATAACGCGGATTGCGCTCCAGCTCAACGCGCCCCTGATCCGGCGTCCAGCTCTCGGGGTCGGCCAGGCGATAGGGGCCGGAGCCGAGCAGCAGACCGCGACTCTCGTTGAACGTGCGGGGATCGTCCAGAAAACGCCGATAGAAATGCTCGGGCAGTATCTCCATGCCACCCGCCAGTTGCAGGCTGTTGAAATACGGCTCGGCAAACACGAATTCGACGGTGTAGTCGTCGAGCGCGGTTACCCGCTGGACCTTTGCGAGGTAGGCGCGGTGGCGGGGTGCGGCAATGACCTCGTTCATGATGAACTCGAAGCTGAAGGCCACGTCGTGCGCCGTCAGCGGTTCGCCATCGGAAAAGCTCACGTCGCGCTTGAGGCGGAAGGTGATCGTCAGCCCGTCATCGGAGATGGCCCAGTCCTGTGCGATCAGGCCCTGCCATTCCAGCGTGTCGGGGTCGCGCGACAGCAGCGACTCGATCACGTAGTTCTGCACCTCGGTCGCGTAGGCGTCGCTGGACACCAGCGGCGTGATGGTCTTCAGGCCCGTACCGAAGGCCAGCATCAGCCAGTCGCCCGACGCATGATCGGGATTGGCTGCGGCACGGCGAGCACGGGTAAAGGCGTCAGACCCCGAACTGGCGCCGGAAAAAGCACCGGACGCGCCCGGCGCGCTGCGGAATTCGGCGTTGCGCAGGCTCTCTTCCAGATCCCGCAACAGACCGCGCGTACGGCGGATGTCCTCGGCCTGCTCCTGCATCACGCGCGTCATGTCGCCCATACGCTGCCACTGGCGGTCGATCTGGATCATGACCAGCACGATCAGCGCCGCGATGACGCTGAAAGCCACCCAGAACATCCAGCGTGCCGTACCCGTTCCGTTCTTCATACCGTTTGTCCGAAGCCCCGATAGTCGCGCATCGGACAAACTTTAACGCAATTCGTGCCGGGCGCCGGGCCCCTTGATTGACGTACCATCAGGACTCTTGCAGCCGACCACGGAACACCCCGCAATGCTCCGCCCCAGCCTCCTCGCCGCCGCCCTGATCACCGCTCTGCCGGCTGCCCACGCCGACGACGCCTTCCGCGCCTGCCTCGCTGACTTGCGCGGCGAGGCCGCCAAGCGCGGCGTGCAGGCCGAGACCTTCGACCGCCACACTTCGGCGCTCGAACCGGACATGGACGTCATCGCCCTGCTCGACCGCCAACCCGAGTTCACGACCCCGATCTGGGATTACATGGCCGGCCTGGTGGACGAAGAACGCGTGCGCGACGGTCGCGCCATGCTGGAACGCTGGAGCAAGGAACTGGCCGTGATCGAGCGCGATTACGGCGTGGATCGCGCCGTGGTGGTGGCGGTATGGGGCGTGGAGAGCAACTACGGCGGCAGCTTCGGCAAACGTCCGGTGGTGCGCTCGCTCGCCACGCTGTCGTGCATCGGACGGCGCCAGAGCTATTTCCGTGGCGAACTGTTCCATGCGCTGAAGATCCTCGAGGACGGTCATATTGAACCGGAGGCCTTCAACGGCTCGTGGGCCGGCGCCTTCGGCCACACCCAGTTCATGCCCTCGACCTTCAACCGCATCGCAGTGGATTTCGACGGCGACGGCCGGCGTGACCTGATGGGCAACGCGGCCGACGCACTGGCCTCGACTGCCAACTACCTCGCCCGTTCGAACTGGCTCAGTGGCGAGCCCTGGGGCTTCGAGGTCAAGCTGCCGGCAGGCTTTGACGCCTCCACCGCCGGCCGCCGCAGCAAGCAGGCCATGAGCGAATGGGCCCGACGCGGGGTACGCAAGGTCGATGGTTCACCGCTGCCAAGCGGCACAACCTCGACCGCGCTGCTGCTGCCCGCCGGCCCCGAGGGCCCGGTCTTCATGGTCACGCGCAACTTCGACGCGATCTTTTCCTACAACGCGGCGGAGAGCTACGCGCTGGCCATCGCCCATCTGGCCGACCGCATCCGCGGCGGTGCGCCCTTCGTCACACCGTGGCCAACCGACGACCCCGGCCTGTCGCGTGTCGAACGCCGTGAAGTGCAGGAATTGCTGATCGCGCGCGGCCACGACATCGGCGCGGTAGACGGCATGATCGGCACCAACACCCGCCGCGTTATCCAGGAGATCCAGCCCGAACTCGGGCTGGAAGCGGATGGCCGTGCAGGCAAGAAACTGCTGAAAGCGCTCAGACAGTCGCGTCGGTAAGTCCTGAGGACTCAGCCCTCGCGACCCTTGCCCAGCATGGCCGCCACACGCGACGGATCGCAATTGAGATAGGCCGAAGATTGCAGCCAATCCTGGTCGGGGTACCACGCAAACACGAACTGCCCGCCCTTGAGCGTATCGACCACGGTGCGGGCAATTTCCTGACGCACTGCCGGGCAACCCTGACTGCGGCCGATGCGGCCCTGCCTGGTGATCCACGACGGATCGACGTAATCCGCACCGTGGATCACGATGGCGCGTTCGCGCGCCCGGTCGTTCACCCCCGGCTCCAACCCGTCCATGCGCAGCGAGTAGCCATGCTTGCCGTGATAGGTCTCGGCCGCACGGAACAGCCCAAGGCTGGACTGATGGCTACCGATCACGTTGGAAAATGCCGTGGCCTGGTTGTCGCCCGACTTGTTGCCATGCGCAACATAGTCCGCCAGCAACAATTCACGCTTTGACAGGTCGAATATCCATAACCTGCGTTCGGAGGATGGCAGCGAATAATCGATGACCGCCAGACGCTGGGCCGGCTCGGCCCCATGGCTGACGGCGCACTGCATGGCCGACACGGCGTGCTGCAGGACCTGACGGTCCAGCGCTGGAGCGCGTGCGGAAAGCTCCGCCACAACGGATCCGGCCACCGTCGGCACGGCCTGCACCTGCGCGCACAAGGCAAAAGCACTCCCTGCTGCCAGCAGTTGCCGGCCGATCCGTTTGAGCATGCGCCCGCATCTCCCTGAGTCTCGAGTCCTGGGCAGACCCGCTACCGGACCCGTCAGGCAAGATTGCCAGCGGATCGCAGGCGAGAGGATGGCGACAAGTCACATGCAATTCAAGCCCTGGAAGGCACTGATTTGGAACAACTCTTGTATCGATTTCTGAGCGGAACCCTGCCGTTGTGCATGGCGCTGTCGCTGTGGAGCACGCCCCTGGCGGCTTCCGGGCAGTTCGAGGAGGCCTTGGCGAGCTTTGAGGTTCTGACTGCGCAACAGTCCGTGTGGTCTGTTCCAGGACGGCTGGCGGCCCTCGACAGCGCGCTCGCGGACCTGCGCGATGACGGTCTCGAGCCGGACGACTACGGCCTCGCCGCGCTGCGCCGGGCGTCGCGCATGCAGTCCGCCTGCGTCGAAACACTGGCCACAACGGCCTATCTGCGCGCGCTCGACGATCTCGCGCACGGCCGGCTGCAGCAAGCCGACGTCGAGCCCTTGTGGCGCACCGACCCGACCGCAACGGGCATCACGGCCACCGCTCTGGCGCAGCATGCCGCAGCGGGGCTGCAGGACATCTCCACAGCCTTCGCGACCCTGCGGCCGACACAGCCGGTGTATGCGGCGCTGCGCCAGCACCTCGCTGACTTGCGCACCGACGTCGCCACGCCGGAGCCGGCCCGCCTGCCCGACGCCATTACCTTGCGCGCAGGCGTTCGCCACCCGGCGGTCGAGCTGCTGCGCGAACGCCTCACCCGCCACGGCTTCACGTCGGAACTGCCGGACATGGGCGACTTCTTCGATGTCGGCCTGGCAGAAACACTGATCCGCTTCCAGTACACACATGGCCTGCAGCCGGACGGCGTGCTGGGCCAAGCCACGCGTGCCATGCTCAACCTCAGCCTGCAGCAGCGCATTGACCGCAGCCGCGCCAATCTGGAACGCTGGCGCTGGCTGGCTCGCGAGTTCCTGCCCACGCAAGTACGCGTGGATGTCGCCGGCGCCGAACTGCGCTACCTGCGCGATGGAGCGCTGCGCTGGAGCGCGCGCGTGCAGGTCGGGCGCAGCGAACGTGCCACGCCGCTGCTGCATTCGAGCCTGAGTTACATCACGCTGAATCCGCCGTGGGTGGTGCCGCCCACCATTCTGCGCAAGGACAAGCTGCCCGCCATTCGCGCCAACCCGCAGGTGCTGCACGACAGCGGCCTGCGCGTGTTCGACCGGCACGGCGCCGAACTCGACCCGGCCGGCATCGACTGGAACGCGCCCGGCCCGATCACACTGCGACAAGACCCCGGCCCGAACAATGCACTGGGCCAGGTCGCACTGCGTTTCGCCAACCCGTTTTCCATCTACCTGCACGACACGCCCAGCCAGACGCAGTTCGCAAGTTGGCAGCGCACCTTCAGTTCCGGCTGCGTGCGCGTCGAGGGGGCGGTGGAACTGGCCGGGCTACTGCTGGCCGACGCTTCCGGCATCCCCCCGGAAGCGGTCTCAACGACGCTTGGCAGTGGCCAGACACGCAACCTGCGCCTGCATAATCCGGTACCAATTCTGATCGCCTACTGGACCGCTGAGATCGATGCCGACGGCGCGCTGGGCTGGCGCCCCGACAGCTATGGGCACGACATGGCGATTGCCGCTGCGCTTGATCAGGCATCACCCCACCCGCTGCCTCAGTGCGGGTGGTGAGGCTTGCAATCGGGAGCGCCGCCCCCACATGCATTGGAAGTGGTCGGTTTGACCGCCGCGCGTGCCGGCCTCACGATGGCGGCCGCAGCCCATCGTCCGAAACGGAGTTTTCCATGCAACAAGACCCGCGCAGCCGCTACACCCTGACCGGCAAACCGCCCGGCATCCTGACTCGCGTCTTCGCGGTGGTCGCGGCGGTGGCCATCACCATCGTCGGCCTGATGTTCTCGGTAGTGGTGTTCGCCATCGCGCTGGGCGTGGGCGCCGTCGTGGCGATCTGGCTGTGGTGGAAGATGCGCACGCTGCGCAAGCAGATGGAGCAGGACCCGCGCTTTCAGGAAATGCGCCGCCAGCAGCAAGCTCAGGACAGCGAGGTGATCGAAGGGGTGGTCATCCGCGAAGTACACGAAGAGCGGCGCGAAGGCCGCGACTGAACACGCCTACCCGAAACGGCGCAGCTCGAACACTTCCGCCAGTACGCCATCAAAGCCAGCCTCACGTGCGACAGCACGATTGACCTCCAGCACCCGGGTATCGAAACCCGCGCCGCGCGTGCGCAGGTTGCGTGACTGCTGCGAGTCATGCAGGCGCAGCAGCCGCGCCTTCCACTCCGCTTCCTCGGCTCCGAACAGCGTATAGACGTCCTCGCGCATGGCCAGCGTCTTGGCGTCACGGTTGAGCCACGCCCATACCTGCAAGCCCTCGGCCAAGGCGATGGCCTCGAACATCGACCAGGTGCGGCGGTGCGCGGTGTTGCTGTCTTCGCCATGCGGCATGAAGACACAGTGCGGCGCGGCCGCCGCCAGAAAACCCGCGACACGCTGGCGATTGGCCTCGTCCTCGCGCTGATGGCCGCGTTCGTCCTCATCCAGACGCAGAAAATGCAGATTCCCGGCCGGCAGCCCGAAGGCCGTGCAACTGGCGCGCTGCTCGGCCTCACGCAGGACGGCCTTGTCCTCCACGCTGCTGGCGCCCCGATAACCGTCCTCGACGCCGGAGGCGCCGGTGGTCAGCACGGCGAGGTGAATCGTCCAGCCCAGGCGCGCGAAACGCTGCAGGCTCACGGCAATTGCGTCGAAGTCGTCGGGATGTGGCGCGAGCACCGCAAGCCGCCCGCTGGTCGGCAGGGCCAGCGCGTCGAAACTGAGCGGCAGCGTACCGCCGAGCGCCCGATCCAGCGCCTCCATCACCATCATGCGGTGTTCAGGCCGACTGCTGCCACAGACCGATCAGCGCATCGCGGTGACGCGCGAGCTCGGCAACGGCCACTTCGATCACCGGGCCACTGATGGTGTGACCGGCATAACTGGCCTTGAGCCGCAAGCCGGCGCCGGGCACCTCGATGGCGACCTCGGGCTGACCGGGCAGCAAGCGCTTCTGACGGTCGTGCGACTCGATCATGACGCTGCCGTTGGTCAGGTTCAGCGTGGCGTCCAGCGTACCGGGCTGTTCGGAGGTCAACACGGCATGCACCACACCCGGCACCAGCCGGAATTCGTTGGCCAGCGCCAGCGCGTGACGGCGCGCGGTCTTGATCTGCTCATCGGGCTTCTCGGGCAGTTTGCCGGCCACACGGCCGGCCAGCCGGCGCAGTTCGTCGTCGGTGAGGTGAGGCGCCGCTGCAACCAGCAATTCGCGGTCGATCTCGGCCGTCGACAGATCGACGCTGGCCACCACCGCATGAGATTGCTGCACGATCGAAACCCCGACCCGTGCAAGCTGCTTGGCGGCAATCGTGGGCAAGCCCTGCAACACCATCGAACCGAGGGCATCGGAAAGGCTGCGCTGCAAGGCCTCGGCATCGGCCGCAGCCATCTGCTCGGGCACGGCCAGCTGGAAATCAAACTGCAATTGCAGACGTACGGCGGGAGGTTTCATGCTGGGCGATTCTCCATGACGCTGCGACTATGCCGCATCCGGGCCAAGGCGCAAAGCCTGCCGCAGTGGACCGCCTGTTCAGCGCTGCTCCGCCGGCGAAAACATGATCACGTGCTAGACGGTCTTGAGGCAGTTGCGCCCGGCGGACTTGGCCCGGCGTAGCGCAACGTCAGCGCGGTTGATGGTATCCGACGGCGTTTCACCGACCCGATGCTCGGTCACACCGAAACTGACGGTGATCCGGATACGCTCCCCGCCATGCCCGAAGTGCGCTGCTTCAACCGCAGCACGCACGCGTTCGCACACCGTCATGGCGGTAGTCAGCGCCGACTCGGGCAGCACGATCACGAATTCCTCGCCGCCCCAGCGGGCAAACAGGTCGTAGTCGCGCAGCGTGGCGCGCACGACCTCGGCCACGCGGCACAGGACCTCGTCACCCGCATCGTGGCCGTGGAAATCGTTGACCTGCTTGAAGCGGTCAACGTCGAGCACCGCCAGCGAGAACACGGCGCCGACACGCCGGACGCGCTCGACTTCCTCGCGCAGACGCTCGCTCATGTAGCGGCGGTTGCCGATGCCGGTGAGCGGGTCGCGCAGGGTCAGCGCCTTGAGCTCTTCGTTCAGATGCAGCAACTGGCTCTGATAACGGTCGGAGATACGTGCGAGCTTTTCGAGCCGCATGATCTGGCGGTCGTACTCGCGGATCAGGTCGAGATTCTGCGTGCGCGAGACGTTGTGATAGCCATCGGAAATGCGCACCAGCTTCTCCAGCCGGCCGCGCTGCTCCTCGTTCTGGGCGAGCAGCTCGCGCAGAACGGAACGCATGGGATTGTCAGCCTGAGCGGGGTCTTCGAGCAGCGCGAGTGCGCGCACGACCAGCTCCTGCTCGTTCTGGCTCAACGGAAACAAGACGTCAGGCATCGTCCTTCTCGATGTCGAACGGGAAGGTGCAGTCTTCGCGGAACTCGGCTGCCAGATCGGCCACACGCTCGTTCTGCGGATCGTGATACCAGCGCACGGCGACCGCACGACCCGCACGGTGCGCGTCTTCGAGCATGTCGAAGATATCCATCATGGCCTTGACCGAGCTGGTATTCATGTACATCAGGCGCAAATCCAGCCGCAGCGGGCGATCCGAGCCGGCCAGATAGCGCTCGATCCAGTCGATCACGCTGCCGAAGAATTCGTAGGAATTCTCGGGAAAGGAATCGCCCGCCAGGCTCAACACGCCCTCCGCCCATTGGCCGACAACCGAGGGGGTGGATTGAGTGGGTTCGATGTTCAGTTCGTTCATCGTCAAGTTATCCATTGGCGTTCCGTCAGATCACCGCGCGCACGCTGAAGAACACGCGTTCTCCACCGAGGTCGGAAAGGGTTGCCGCGAGCGGTTGAGAGGACTTGCGGGCGACGTCGATCAGGCCCAGTCCGGCTCCGCTCAGCGCGCCCTCCTCGCGCGGCTTGCGCAATTGTTCCTTGTAGGCCGCCTTGAGCTCGACCTTGTCCATCCCCGCCAGAATCCGGACGCGATCAAGCAGCGCCACGCCGTCCGCGCGCTCGACCAGGTTGCCGGCCTGCACGGCGTAGCGGCCGTCGTCTTCACGCGCCACGACCACCGTCACCGCGCTGTCGGTCTCGTCGTACCCACGCGACTTGCTGTAATGGCGGATGTTCTGCGTCAGCTCGATATACACGCCGAACACATCCATTACCGCAGATGGCTGCACCTGCTCGGCGGTGAGGTAGTTGCGCAAGGCGTTGCCGAGCTCCTCGATAAGGCCGTGCGAGATCGGGCCGTTGAAGCACAACAGGATGCGTCGTCGCGTAAATTGATCGCGCAGGTCGAACAGGTCGATGGCATTCATGGCGGGGCCGTTCAGTCCAGTCGGAAGGATAGTATCGTGATGTCGTCACGCTGCGCGAACTCGCCGCGGTACGCTTCGAGCGCTTCGTCGAGTTCTCCGGCCTGTTCAGCCATCGGCAGCGCCGCAACCGTGCGCAGCAGCTCGGCAAAACGTGTATTGCCGAAACCGAAGCCGCGCTCGCCACCCGCCTGATCGAGGAAACCGTCGGTCGCCAGATAGCAGCTGGTGTTTGGCGCCAGGGTCAGTTCGGCGTCCTGGTAGTCGCCACGCTTGCGATCGCCGATGGCGCGGCGGTGGCCGCGCACCTCGCCGGATTCCTGGCCATCACTCCAGTACAGCGAAATCTTGGCGCCCGAGAAGCGCATGCGCCGCGCGGCACGATCGATGCACACAATGCCGGCATCCATGTTGGTGGCAATGCCCTTGGGCAGATCGAAATCCGACAGCATGGCGCGCATTGCATCGTCGGTATGACGCAGGATGGCCGCCGGTGAATCCATGCCTTCCTGCTCGATCGCCAGATCGATGGCGGTACGCGCCAACATCGTCATCAAGGCTCCCGGCACGCCATGGCCGGCGCAGTCGACCACCCCGATCAGCCAGCGATCGCCGTCCGAGCGAAACACGTAGAAATCGCCGCCGACCACGTCCCGTGGACGCCACAGGATGAAGTGACCGTCGCCCAGCTCGCGCAGGATCTGGCGGTCAGGCAAGGTCGCACGCTGGATCACGCTGGCGTAGTCGATGGAGGCGCGGATCTGACGATGCGCATCTTCCATCTCGCGGTTGCTGCGCTCAAGCTCGGCGGTGCGGTCGCGCACCTGGCTTTCGAGCTGTTCGGTATGCGTACGCACCTGATCGGCCATGCTGCCGAAGGCGCGGCTCAGATCACCGATCTCGTCGCTTGACGCCGCCGGCAGCGACACGTCGTAGCGACCGCGCGCAATCTCGGTGGCCGAACGGCGCAAGCTGCGCAGGGGCTCCAGCACCATGCGGTCAACCGCCCACGCCGACAGGCCGAGCAGCAACAGCACGACCACTGCAATGCCGATCACCACGGTCTGCACCCAGCCGCCCTCAAGCACTTCGGCGACATTCAGATCCACCGCGGTAACGATGTACCACCCCAGTTCCGGCGCATGCGCAACGGCCAGCAACTGGTCGCGGCCGCCCACCTCGGCGTGCAGGGTCTGCACACTGCCGGGCGTCGCGCCAGCGCGCGACATCGCCTCACGCACGGCCTTGCGATCGTCTTCACGGACGAACAGGCGCTCCAGGCCGTCGGCCTCGTCAGCCAGACCGGCCGCCGAACCGAAAGCAATCAGCGAGGCATCGGGGTGAGCCTGGATGGTGCCGGATTCATCGAGGATGATCGGCGTCACGCCCGGCTCGTCTACGGCCAAGAAGGCACGGATGAACTCGCCCAGGTCGAGGCCGGTGCCGGCCAGACCGATGCGGCGCTCGCCGTCGGTCACGACGACGTTCAACCACACGCGGGTGGTGCCCAGCGCCTCGTCCGGATTGACATTGATGTTGTAGGGCGCCTCACCGGCCATGGTGTTGAAGAACCAGGCGTCCTTTGGCGCGTCGGGGTCAAGTACGTAGCGCGGGGAGTCGCTCCAGGGCTCGCTCTCGGCGTTGTAGTAGTAGTTGCCGCTGAGCGCGCTGATCAGGAAATAGGAACGGCTGCTGAAATCGGCCCGGTAGCCCTCGGCCTCACGGAAGAAGATGTCCTTGTGCGCGGTGCTGGCCTCGTCGACCAGCCACTGGCGCGTCAGCTCCGAGCCGGCCAGCCGGGTGGACAGCGCGAGATCGCGCGCCACCGGGGCAACGATCTTCTGCAGATTGAGCTGCGTGAAGTTGCGCGCATAGGCCTCGCCGAAATGACTGCGCACCCCGTCCAGCAACTGCCAACCGACCAGCACTGCCGGCACCAGTGCCAGCAGGCAGGCGAAGAGCAGCGCGACCATGGATTTTCCGCGCAAGCCCATCACCAGTGACGCCATGCAAACACTCCTTAAAACCGCAGGCATGCCCTGCGGATATCCACCCCTTCAGGATGGTCAATTGGCGGCGACTGTAGCACAGCCCCTGTTACGTCCGAACCAGCAGCCCGGGCTCGACGCAAAACGGGCGCCCGCGGGCGCCCGTCTATCCGCAAGCCTTTGTTCAGGAGAACGGACGCGGATCCTCAACCGAAACACGGTACTGGTGAGTGATCCTCTCCTCACCCTCTTCCGGCTCCGGCAGCTCCTGCAGAAAACGCGCATCAAGCGGCGCCATGTACAGCGGACGACGATTGCCGTCCGGCATGTCCTGCCACTCGAACACGACGTAATGGCCACCGGCAAAATCGATCATGTCGAGCGTGAACATCCCGATCATCGAGCCCCCACGGGACACCAGGCAGCGTACTTTGGAAACATCCATTTGGAATTCCTTGCAGCCCCGCCGAAGCGAATTCGGCGGCGCAAAAACGGATTGAACATGCAGCCCGGATAGCACTTCCCGACCGGGCCGGAACAGGCAGGAAACCCCGCCCGCAAAGGAAGGCGCACGTTATCAGATGCCCGCCCGACGGTCCACCGCAGCGCCCGCAGCACGGAGTGAAGCACTGTTGACCTAGCTCAAGACTCCGGCATCCTCCATGCGTAAGCTGCTTGAAAGATCCCGCAACATGCAACGAAGTCGCGCAGGGCTAGAATACAAACCAGAAGCAGGCGATCTGCGCTACGCTGGCTTCATAAGACCAACTCAATAGGAGACCTATCATGCACGCAGCTGAAATCATGACCCGCAACGTCATCACCGCGAGCCCGAAGACCGAGGTGCGCGAGATCGTCGATTTGATGATCAAGAATCGCATCAGTGCGGTTCCGGTCGTGGACGACGGAGGTCGCGTCATCGGTATGGTCAGCGAGGGCGATCTGATGCGCCGCGTCGAGAACAACACGGACCGCCGTGATTCGTGGTGGCTGTCCGCACTGTTCTCCGCTCGCAACGATGTCGATGCATACGTCAAATCCCGCGGCCGTCGCGCCGAGGATGTGATGACGCGCGACCCGATCTGCATCAGCGAGGACACCCCGCTGTACAAGATCGCCCAGACCCTGGAGAAGAACCACATCAAGCGCACACCGGTCGTCACCGGCGGCAAGCTGGTCGGCATTGTCAGCCGCTCCAACCTGCTGCAGGGCTTCTCGACGATGCAGAAGGACGCTCCGGCAGGCGCGGCCGACGACAAGACCATCCGCAGTGCCATCGTCAAGGAAATGGAAGACAAGCTCGACATTTCCGAGAACAGCACCAACGTGGTGGTGGTCGGCGGCGTCGTGACGCTGTGGGGTCTGGTGCAGAGCGAAGCCCAGAAGAAGGGTGCTGCCATCGCCGCCGAGAACACGGCAGGGGTGAAGGCGGTGCACAACAATCTGAGCGTCTCGCCGACGCAGATCGGTTCCTACTGATCGGGGCTTGCTGAGCACCAAACGGCCGCCTGCGGGCGGCCGTTTTATTTTGGGCTGCGTTTTCAGCGCACGATGCGCAGCGTGCTGCCGGCGGCTCCGGCCACCACTTCCAACCGCACGTCCATGCGTTCGCGCAGCTCGGCCACATGCGAAATCACGCCCACCAGACGCCCTGCCTGTTGCAGGTCGATCAGCGTGCGAAGCGCAAAATCCAGGCTCTCCGGGTCGAGCGTGCCGAAGCCCTCGTCAATGAACAGCGTCTCCATGCGGATGCCGCCTGAGCGCGACTGCACCACGTCGGCCAGTCCCAGCGCCAACGACAGCGAAGCCAGAAAGCCCTCCCCGCCCGACAGCGTGGCCGCCGGCCGGCTGGTGCCGGTGTAGTGATCGAAGACTTCCAGCTCCAGCCCGCCCGCACTGCGCAGGTCGGTCACTCCACGCACACGGCGCAGCTCGAAACGATTGCGGCTCATGCGCGTGAGGCGTAGCGACGCGGCCTCCAGCACTTCTTCCAGCAAAGTCGCCAGCACAAAACGCTGAAAGGTCATGCGCAGCGGGTTGTTGCCGGCGGCGACCTCGGCCAGCCGGCCGAGCACGGCGTACTGACGCTCGACCTCGCCTGCGGCCTCGGCCAGCTCGGCGATGGCCTTGAGCGTTCCATCCGCGGCCTCGACACGCCCCGCCGCTTCATGGATTGCACGCAAGGCCGCCTCCAGCGCCTGCGCGGCCTCGTTGGTCGCCAGCTGCAGCGCTTCCAGGTCCGGCGGCTGCAAGCCCTCGGCCGCGGCCTGTGCGCGCACGAGACGCGCCGAAATGGCCGCGCGGGATTCGTCATGCGCATGAATGGCGGTAGCCATGCCTTCCATTGCATCGGGCGCACGCAGCACCGCGCGCCAGGCGGCCTCGTCCGCAAAACCGGCCTGCACCAGCGCAGCCGCAAAGCGGGCCTGGGCGGCCTCGGCGTCCGTGCGCGCACGACCGAGCTCGGCCTGCGCGCCCTGCTCCGCTGCGCGCGTGGCGGCGAGCGCATTCTCGGCGCGCTTGGCTGAGTCGGTGACCTGCACCAGTGCTGAGTCGAGCGCCTTGCGCTGAACGCTCACCCTTTCCGTCTCGGCCTGCAGGCGCGCCGGTTCACGCAAGGCCTCCGGCACGGCCTGCTGCAACACGCGCAGATCGGCAGCCGCTTCGGTCAGTTCACGCTCAGCCGTAGTCAGTTCGAGCTTGCGCTGCGCCAGCGCGGCCTCCAGATCGCGCAGCGTCTGCTCGATCTGCGGCAAACCGCCGTCGAGTTCGGCCAGGCGTCGCGCGGCATTCCGCGCGGTCAGCAACTCCGCCTGCAGCGCTGCAGGATCGGGCGGTGCGTCTTGCGGCGCCTGCGCGCCGCGCTGCAATTCCTCGACCACGGCACGCTGCTCTGCGGCCAGCTTGTCGGCCGCATGACGCTGGGCCAGCACCGCATCGCGTGCCGCAGCCGCGGCGCGCACGGCGTCGCGTGCGCTGCGCAGGGCGGCCTCCGATACATCGTCCGTCTGCACTGCAGGCGCCGGATGATCCGTGCTGCCGCACACCGGACACGTCGCACCGACCTCCAATGCCGCAGCCAGTCGCCCGGCTTGCGCCGCGACCCATGCATGCTCAATGTCATCCAGCCTGCGCTGCGCCTCGCCTTGCACGGTTTCGGCCTTTGTCACGGCGTCGACAGCCCGAGCCAATTCGGCCTCGGACTGCGCCAGGGTCTTGCGCGCCTTGTCGAGCCGATCCAGCCTTTCCTGCAAAACGCTGGCTTCTCGCAGCCGATGCTCCAGCATCTCGACACGCGCCGCCTGCACGGCAACCTGCTCACGCGCCGCGCGATGTTTCTGTGCGCGCTCGTGTTGCGCAACCAGCGCCTGCTCGGCCTGCGTGCTGGCGACCTGACCCGCCTCGCACCGCTTGTGCGCGACGGCCTGTTTCGATTGCGCCCCGGCCAGTTCCATCACCGGCTTTACCAGCGCTTCGAGTTCGCGCTGACGCACGGCCAGGGTTTCGCGTTCCGGTGCGCGAGCGGTCTCGATGGCGAGTCTGGCTTCGGCATCGGTGTGCGCCCGCGTCGCCTCATCGAGTTTTGTGATCCATTCGCGGTGGCGCCTGCCCGCGTCTTCGGCAGCACGGGCAGCCTGCGTGCGTACTTCCTCCAGCGCACACAGGGCAGCGGCTTTGCGCGCGGCATCGAGTTCGCGGCGCTGCGCGTCGATGGCATGCGCCGCCTCGCCCAGCGTGCGTTCGGCCTGCATGGCTTCGTCGCGCTCCTTGAGCACGTTGGCCACCGTGCGACCGCGATCCAGCGCCGCGCGGGCGGCAGCATCGCCCTCGCGAGCAGGCGCCTCGCCCGCTTGCAGGCGGGCATGCTCGGCTGCGAGTTCGGCGCGCTGCGCAGTCAGGGCTTCCAGCGTGTCGTGACCGGCGTGGCGCAGCAGCTCGTCCCGCCGCGTGCGGTTGTCACGCCCGGCCTCCTCCAGCGCGCGGGCGCGGCGCTTGAGCTCGTCGGCCAAGGCGCGGCAGATTTCGGTGCGGAACAGGGTCTGCAGGATGGCCTCACGCTCATCCGAGCGCGCCACCAGCAGTTCGCGGAAACGCCCCTGCGGCAGCACGATGACCTGGCGGAACTGCGCGCTGTCGAAGCCGAGCAGCTCGCGCGCAGCCTCGGTAACTTTTTGCGGCTGGGAAGCGACGTTCTTCCAGTCGGCACCGACCAGGCGGTCGAGCTGCGCCTCAGGCTTGGCCTCGACCATGCCCTCACCGCGCTTCTTCGGGCGCTGCTGCGCGGGAGCGCGCGTGACGCGGTAGCGCTCGGGGCCGAGCGAGAACTCCAGTTCGACTTCGGTCGCCAGATCCTGCGGCGCGTGATCGCTGCGCATCGCACGGGCTTCACGCTCACCGCCGGAAGTGTCGCCGTACAGTGCAAAGCAGATGGCGTCGAGCAGGGTGGTCTTGCCGGCGCCGGTCGGGCCGTGGATCAGGAACAGCGCGCGCGCTCCGAGCAGCGTGAAGTCGACGCGCTCACGCCCGGCAAATGGCCCGAAGGCCTGCATGGTGAGGACCAGCGGCTTCACGGCACTTCCCTCCGCGCATCGGCAAGGGCCTGCAGTGAAGCGTCGAGGGCGTCGGATGCGACGGGATCCAGCGCGTCACCCGCCACCTCACGGAAGAAGTCGCCGAACAACGTACGCGTATCCAGCTCGCGGGCACGCGCCGGACCGACAGCGGCTGCGCCCGAGTGGGCCAGCACGGTACGTTCGCAGCCGAGCACGTTGGGATAGACCTCACGCAGCTTCGCCATCGGATCGAGCAGCGCGCCGCGGTCATGCAGGCTGGCAAACACGTAGTCCTCGCGCGCGGCGTCCGAGCGTGCAGCGGCCAGCACTTCGTCCAGCGTGCCGGACACGCGGCGCAGGTCGCGGCGCGGCGACAGCGCGATCTGCTCGATTTTCAACGCGCCCGGCGCGCCCAGCTCGACCAGCGACACGCTCTTGGCGTGGTCGGCCTCGGACAGCGAGTATTTCAGCAGCGAACCGGAATAGCGCACGTGATCCGCGCCGGCCCGCTGCGGCCGATGCAGGTGGCCCAGCGCGACGTAGTCAAAACCGGCAAACAGCGCGGCATCCACGGCCCCGCTGCCGCCGATGGAGAGCGGTCGCTCGGATTCGCTCTCTGCCCCGCCGGCGACGAAGGCATGGGCCACCAGCACCGAGCGTGCGCCGGCCGGATGCGCAACCCGCACGCGTTCGAGCAGCGCGGCCATCGCCGCCTCATGCCCGGCAATGTCGGCCGCCAGCGCATCGCGCACTGCGGCCGGCTCGGCATACGGCAAGGGATGAACGACCACGCGGCCCCAGGCGTCGTCAAAGCACACACCGGCCTGCGGCGCGTCGATGCGCCCGGCAATGGTCAGCCCGTTCGCAGCGAGCAGGCGCGCGCCGAAGCCGAGGCGGTCCGGACTGTCGTGGTTGCCGGCGATCATCACCACCGGCACACCTTCGCCGAGCACGATGCGTGACAGCGTGTCGTCGAGCAGGCTCACCGCCTCGGCGGGCGGCACGGCGCGGTCGTAGACGTCACCGGCAATCAGCACCGCATCGGGCTTTGCGTCGCGCACCAGCGCCACGAACTGGTCGAGTACGTGGGCCTGATCCTCGACCAGCGAACAGCCGTGGAAGATGCGGCCGAGGTGCCAGTCGGCGGTGTGCAGAAAACGCAAGGCGGGGCCTCCGGGAAGATTGGCCCCGATGATGGGAGGAAGAGGCGGCGCGTGCAAGCCGCGCCGCCCGAATCACAACACGCGTTCGATGGCCTCGCGCAGCTGCTGCTCGTCGGGCTCGACCGAACTCGGGAATACCGCCACGACCTTGCCCGAGCGATCCACCACGTACTTGTGGAAATTCCACTTCGGCTGCTGGCCGGATTGACGCGCAAGCTCGCGGAACAGCGGATGTGCGCCGTCACCCTTGACCGGGATGGTGGCGAACATGTCGAAGGTCACGCCGAAGTTCACGAAGCACACCTCGGCCGCCTTGGCTTCGTCCCTGGCCTCCTGGTTGAAGTCATCGGACGAGAAGCCCAGCACTTTCAGGCCCTTGTCGGCGTACTTCTGGTGCACCGCTTCCAGCCCCTTGAACTGACGGGTGAAGCCGCAATGGCTGGCGGTGTTGACGATCAGCAGCGGCTGACCGGCGTAGCGGTCGAGCTTCACGACCTCGGGCGAATGCAGCCGGCGCAGTTCGTGGCCGAGCAGCGCATCACCGCCCGCAGCGGCGGTCTGCGAAACGCCGACAAGCGCAGCGGCGATCAACGGGGACATCAACTTCATGCACGTTTCTCCGGTTGGGCGCGTCCTGTGGAGCGCGGCTTTTTGACAAATCCTAGAGCTTCGACCACGCTTGGCCGCTTTCGTGCGTGCGGCGTTGCAACATGGCTGAGCTCCTGTGGTACCAGTATGTCCTGATCGGACTCATCTTCGTGTGGAGTGGTTTCGTCCGCTCGGGCCTGGGCTTTGGCGGTGCCGCACTGGCCCTGCCCTTTCTGCTGCTGGTGGTGAACGATCCGCTGGTGTTCCTGCCGCTTGTGGCCATGCACTTGCTGATCTTTTCCAGCCTGATCGCGTGGAAAGGCCATCGCGCAACCAAGCATCTCGCCAACGATGACCCGGCCGCCAGCAACATCGACTGGCCGTATCTGAAGTGGTCGCTGAAGGTCATGATCGTGCCGAAACTCATCGGCGTGCTGGGCCTGCTGACGCTGCCGCCGCGCGTGATGAGCACCATCATCTTCACCATCGTGATCTGCTACGCCATCGGCTACGTGCTCAACAAGCCGATCCGCTCGACCGGCCGCAAGCTTGATTTCACGCTGCTCTCGCTGGGCGGCTACGCCAGCGGTGCCTCCCTGATCGGCGCCCCGCTGATCGCGGCCGTGTATGCCTCGCACGTGGCCAAGCACCAGCTGCGCGATACCTTGTTCGTGCTGTGGTTCATTCTGGTGGTGATCAAGATGACGTCGTTCATCATTGCCGGCGTCGACCTGCAACTCATCCATCACCTCTGGCTGCTGCCCTGCGCGTGGATCGGCCATCTGTTCGGCGAACGCTTCCACCGTCACATCGTCGCCGCCGAGACACCGCTGTTCTTCCGTGTGCTCGGCACGGTACTGATCGTGGTCAGCCTGATCGGGATTTTCTGGTCGCCGAACTGAGACGACGCTAAGGCCTGGCGATGAAGACCGGCAATCGCCATTTGAAGGCGATGGCCGCGAGCCGGATCGCCAACACGGTCGAGCCTCCGGCCAACGCCGCCCAACCGGCTGCAACCCCCATCGCCCCCAGGCCCACCAGCACCAGCGCACCGGCCAGTGAGGCCGTAGCATACAGCTCGCCGGAGAACACCAGCGGCACCTCGTTGCACAGCATGTCGCGCAGGATGCCGCCGAACACGCCGGTGATGACGCCCATCAGGCAGGCCACCATCCACGGCGCCCCCACCGCCAGCGCGGCCTGCGTGCCGCTCACCGTGAACAGCGCCAGCCCGACCGCGTCCGGCAGCAGAAACAGGCGCGGCGGCAAACGCATCAGCCGCACCAGCGCAAACGTCGCCAGCCCCGCAATGACGGCCGTGATCAGATAAGAAGGATCAGCAATCCAGAACACCTGTCGGTCAAGCAGCACGTCACGCAGCGAGCCGCCACCCAACGCCGCGGCCAGCGCAACAACCACCATCCCGAACAGGTCGAAGGGCTTGCGCCCGGCCTCCAGCACACCGGAAGCGGCATTCACCGCCACGGCCGCGAGCGCGACGACGTGCAGGGCAAGCACAGTATCCATGCCGCGGAGCATAGCAGAGCGCTGTCGCCACAAAACTCGCCTTCGCGCGCCGTGCGCCGCCCCTACAATCGCCACATCGCCGTCATCCGGTTCAGACTTGGCTTCATGGACTCACCCACACCGCAACGCGCGCTCTTTCTGCTCCAGGATCTCACCCTGGGCGGGGCCGCCCTGCTTGCGATCCGCCTGATGCGCAAGCTGTCGCCAGACTACGCGATTGATGTGCTGGTCATCGGCGCGTGCTCGCCCGACCTGTTGCGCCGCATGCCGGCCGGTGTGCGCATCCATCACCTGAACGAACTCACCGAGAGGCGGCAGCGCCGCCACGGCGACCACTCGCTGCTGGCGGGTGCGGAGTGGGCCGAGCGCGTGCGGTCGCTGCCGGTTTTCAGGGCGTCCTATCACCTCTTGCTGTCGATTTCGATCCTGTGGGACTGGCGCGGCTGTATTGCACACTCTCTCATCAGCGCCGACCGCAAACTGCTCTTTCTGATCGACGAGGCTCTGAAGCAATACCCTTCGCTGCCGCCCGGACGCAAGGTCGCGATCAGCGCTGCGATTGAGAGCGCATCGTCCATCGTCACCGTATCCGCATCGCTCCGGCAAGCCATGGCAGAAGCCTGCCTCCCGCTGCGCGACAAGCCATTCAGCGTACTGCCGTCCTTGCTGGACGAGGCCTTCCTGCAGCCGCTTGAGCACGCCCCCCGCGAAGGCTCGCCGCTACGAGTCCTGACCGTAGCCAGACTGTCCGCGGGCAAACGCGTGATCGACTGCGTGCGCGCTCACGCCCGGCTGATTGGCGAGGGTGTGGATCTCATCTGGGACGTCATCGGCGACGGCAAGGAACAGGCCGCCATTGCCTCCGAGATCGCACGCCTCAACGTCGGGGCAACATTCACGCTGCACCCGCCCCCCGCAGACGTCCCCGACTGGATGCGGCGCGCCGACGTCCTGGTGCTGTTCTCGGACTCGGAAGGCTGCCCGACGGTGGTGCTCGAAGCCCTGCACATGGGATGCCCGGTAGTCACCACGCCCGTGCACGGCATCCATGACTTCGTCCGCCACCGCGAGAACGGCCTGATCGTCGCGCACGATGTGGCAGCACTTGCCAACGCCTTGCGTGAGCTGGCAAGCGACCCGCGCCTGCTCGGTCACCTGCGACAGAGCGCAAGCAGAACGCCTGTTCAGGCGTCCATCGAGCACGCTTTTGCGCAGTTCCGTGCCGAGCTGCGCCAACCCCTTCCGCCAGCGGGCCCCGCAGCACCCCTCGTCAGCATCCTGATCCCGACCTACAACCAGGCTCACTGCGTCAGCCTGGCCATTGCCAGCGCGCTGCAGCAGGATTTCCCGTCACTCGAGGTCATCGTGCTGGACGACGCTTCCAGCGATGACACCGAAAATGCCTGTCGCCCCTGGCTGGGCGACGCGCGCCTGCGCTACGTACGTAATCCGTGCAACCTGGGCCGGGTTGCCAACTATCGCAAGGCGCTGCATGAACTCGCGCGCGGCCAGTGGGTGGTGATGCTCGACGGGGACGATTACCTGACGGACAACCGCTTCGTATCCACCGCCTGGCAACTGGCGCAGGCGCATGCCGGGATGGGCGTGGTTTTCGTGCAGGCCGGGCAAACCCGACATCATCCCGATGGATCCCAAGCAGACCGGCTGACGCTTCCCGGTATCGATCAGACGCACCGGCTGATGAGCGGCAACGAGTACCTCAAACACGTCCTCGAGACCCACTTCTTCTCGCACCTTGGCCTTTTCTACGACCGTCGCGTCGCCATCGGTTACGAGGCCTACCGCGCGAACATCAGCTCATCCGACATGGAATCGTTTTTGCGCATTGCGCTGGCTGGCCGCGTCATCCTGCTGAACAGAAGTGTCGGACGCTGGGTGCAGCACGGCACCAACACCAGCAGCAACCTGCCCGTTGCCCGCATTGCCGAGAACATCCGCATTTTCCGCGACATCGCGAGACAGGGCATTGCGCGCGGTGCACTGCGTCGGAACGAGATCGGTGGCGCACTCCGGCGTTACCAGATCCACTCACTGACTTTCCTGTACCGCCGCGCCGTGGAGCGGGAGCCCACCACACCGGGCAGGCTGCTGCGCGAGATCATCTCGATCCATCCTTCCTTGCTTCTGAGTCGGCGCGTGTTGCGGCTGATCACCCATGTCGCACTGCGTGTGCGGAGGACTGCCCCACCATGAGCCCCGACGTATTCGATCTGTTCGAACGCCTGCTTGCCGAGCGAAGGCCACCAGGGGCGGTGCTGGAAATCGGCGCGACACACTCCGCGGACACCCTTCTGAACCTGCCTTGCCTGTGCGACGTGCGCGAGAAGGTTGGCATCAATGCGGATCCCGGCGCCGGCCCCACGCCGATCCTGCAGATGAACGCCAATGACCTGAGCGCCTTTCAGGACGGGCATTTCGGTTTGGTGCTGTGCAACTCCGTACTCGAGCACGATGCGCAGTTCTGGAAGTCGATCGAGGAAGCCAAACGGGTCACTGCCAGCGGCGGGCTGATCGCCATCGGCGTGCCGGGCTATCGCGGCATGGGTCTGCACAAACTCTTCAGCAAGCGCTGGGCGCGCCGACTCTTGCCGCGTTTGCTGCCGGCAGGCTTGCGCCCGGCCTTCGCCGCTTCAGCGCTCACGCTCGGCGAGCACTTCTACCCGGACGACTACTATCGGTTCTCGCGCCAGGCCGTGCGCGACGTTTTTCTGGCCGGGCTGATCGATGTCGAGGTGCACGAGATCATGATCCCGCCCCGCTTCGTCGGGCTGGGAGTGAAGCCTTGAGTCCGAAGCGCATCGTCATCCATCTGGGTCAACACAAGACCGGCTCCAAGTTCCTTCAGGCCACCTTGGCAACCAACCGCAGCCGGCTCGCCGAGCTCGGCATCGTGTATCCGGATGACGCACCGGAGGCCACGCTCAGCGCCTATCGCAACAGTCATTTCGGTCTGTACGCCACACTGCAGCAGGACGACCCGGAAGCCTGCGAAGCCGCCCTCGCCGCATCATTCGCACGCTGGCGTGATGCGCTTGATGCGGCCGACGCAGGCGCGCTGCTGTTGTCGGCTGAAGATCTCTTCGACATGCAGACCGCGCACGAACTGCCGTGGTCACTGCAACGCGTAGAACGAGCCGCGACAAGGCTTGCCTCGCAGATCGGAGCGCTCGGCTGGGCGCCCACCCTGGTGGTGTATCTGCGCCGACCGGACGCGCTGCTCAACGCCCATTACGCGCAATACATCAAAGGACGGGCCACCAACCACCTGCCCTTCGACGCCTTCCATCAGGCATTTCACGAACGCCTGGACGGCCCGAGCATCCTGTCTGCCTGGAAACAGCACTTTCCGGACGCCACTTTCGTGGTGCGCCCCTATGAGGAAGACCTTGGGTCATTCGACATCGCGCGCGACTTCCTCAAGCACGCCCTGGGAATCTTGCCTGACACCTGCTGGAAGGCGGTCGAGAGCAACCCCGAAACCGCGAATATCACGCCGGATCTGCGATACATCGAATGGCTCCGGCGCATCAACTCCGGACACTGGACCAGACACCTCAGCTCACGTAGGGAAGTTCTGAATCTGGCCTTCCAGCGGCGCGGAAACAAGCGCCCCGCCAGCTTCGTATCACCAAGGCTGGCCCACCAGCTGATAGAGCAATACGGCCCAAGTCTGGATCACATCGCGCCGCAGCACTGCGGCCGACCCACGTTTTTCAGCCCACCCTGGTGCGCCGACACCCTCACACGGCACACCACAACGGTACGCATGGGCTTCGTCGATCAGGCCTGCATCCTTGCACGCCTGATCGCAGCCCGTTTTTTCGGCCGGCAGCACAGGTACTGAACGCCAGCGCGGCACATTTTCCCGGGGCGGTTCGAAAACCATTCCCATCCCGTACCGAAAATGACCATAAAAACAAAAACGCCACCTCTTTCAAGGTGGCGTTTTTGTTTGATTCTGTGGCGCGCTCGGCAGGATTCGAACCCACGACCCCCTGGTTCGTAGCCAGGTACTCTATCCAACTGAGCTACGAGCGCGCTGAAAAGAAGCGGGATTTTAGCACCCCAAAACCTTTCGTCAAGCAATTTGGCGGAGAGGGTGGGATTCGAACCCACGTGCCAGGTTTCCCTGACCATCCGATTTCGAGTCGGCGCCGTTATGACCACTTCGGTACCTCTCCGGACTTCGACGGGGCTCAGTCCGTCGAAGAGGCCGAATTGTACGCACAGGCCACGCGCCAGACAAGCCCTGATCGGCGTTTTCAGCGTGCCGGCTGCAAGACCTTGACGCCACCCATCCACGGCACCAGCGCCGGCGGCACAGTCACGCTGCCGTCGGCCTGCTGGTAGTTCTCCAGCACCGCGACCAGGGTACGGCCGACCGCCAGACCGGAGCCGTTGAGCGTATGTACCAGCACGTTCTTTCCGTCGGCGCCGCGCACGCGGGCCTGCATGCGGCGGGCCTGGAAATCGCCGCAGTTGGAGCACGAGGAAATTTCGCGGTAGGTGTTCTGCGCCGGCAGCCAGACTTCAAGGTCGTAGGTGCGACGCGCACCGAAGCCCATGTCACCGGTGCACAGCAGCATCTTGCGGTACGGGAGGCCCAGCTTCTGCAGGATGGCTTCGGCGTGGGAGGTGAGTTCTTCCAGCGCGGCATCGGAATTGTCCGGATGCTCGATACGCACCAGCTCGACCTTGTCGAACTGGTGCTGGCGGATCATGCCGCGCGTGTCGCGGCCGTAGCTGCCGGCTTCGGAGCGGAAGCACGGGGTGTGGCCGGTGAGCTTGATCGGCAGCGCGTCAGCGGCGAGGATCTCGCCGCGCACGAGGTTGGTCAGCGGCACTTCGGAAGTCGGGATCAGGAAATTGCGCTCTCCCTCGCCACGCGGCACGGCGAACAGGTCTTCCTCGAACTTGGGCAACTGACCGGTACCGAACATCGAGGCTTCGTTGACCAGATACGGCACATAGGCCTCGGTGTAGCCGTGCTCGGTGGTGTGGGTGTCGAGCATGAACTGCGCGAGTGCGCGGTGCAGACGTGCGAGCGGACCGCGCATGACCGCGAAGCGCGAACCGGTGATCTTGGTGGCGACTTCAAAGTCCAGCCCCAGACGCGCGCCGACATCCACGTGATCGAGCGGTTCGAAGTCGAAGCTGCGCGGCGAGCCGACGCGGGACACCTCGACGTTGGCGGTTTCATCCTTGCCGTCAGGCACGCCGGCGTCCGGCGGGTTGGGCATGCTAGCGGTGATGGCCTCGATGCGCGGCAGCAACTCGGCAAGCTTCTGCTCGCTGGCCTTGAGCTCGTCACCCAGCCCGGCCACCTCGGCCATCACGGCGGAGGCGTCTTCGCCCTTGCCCTTGAGCATGCCGATCTGCTTGGACAGCGCATTGCGCCTGGCCTGCAGCTCCTGCGTGCGGGTCTGCAGCGTCTTGCGCTCGGCTTCCAGCGACTGGAACTCGGCCGGATCGAAAGCGAAATTGCGGCGGCGCATGGCGGCTACGACGCCGTCCATGTCGTTGCGAAGGAACTGGATGTCGATCATCTGGAATCCGGGGTGTCGGGTTTTTCGGGTGCGTTCTTGCGCGCGGCGGCATCGAGCTTGCGCAGGTGGGCGAGCTTGGCGGCAATCTGTGCCTCCATGCCGCGATCCACCGGACGATACCAGCCGGGTGACGCCATGCCCTCGGGCAGATACTGCTCGTTGGCGGCATAGCCTTCGGGCTCGTCATGGGCATAGCGATAGGCGTGGCCATAGCCCAGCCCTTTCATCAGCTTGGTCGGCGCATTGCGCAGATGCAGCGGCACCGGGCGCGAAGCGTCGTCGGCAACGAACTTGCGGGCGGCATTATAAGCCTTGTAGAGCGCATTCGATTTGGCCGCGCAGGCGAGAAACACCACGGCCTGCGCCAGCGCCAGCTCGCCCTCCGGTGTACCGAGCCGCTCGAAGGCGGCGCAGGCGTTGAGCGTGATGTCGAGCGCACGCGGGTCCGCCAGACCGATGTCCTCGCTCGCCATGCGCACCAGACGCCGGCCCAGATACAGCGGGTCTGCGCCGCCATCGAGCATGCGGCAGAACCAGTACAGCGAAGCATCGGGGTCGGAGCCGCGCACCGCCTTGTGCAACGCCGAGATCTGGTCATAGAAGGCTTCGCCGCCCTTGTCGAAACGGCGCAGCTTGCTGGCCAGCGCCTCGTCGACAAAGGTCGGCGTCACCGTGGCGAGGCCGGTGGTTTCAGCGGCGACACGCACCTGATCGACCAGGTTGAGCAGGCGCCGCGCGTCGCCGTCGGCAAAACCGATGATGCGCTCGCGCGCGTCATCCTCGAACGTGAGGTCCGGGCAGGCCGTAGTGCGCGCGCGCTCGAACAGGTCGTGCATGGCCTCGGCATCGAGCGGCTCGAGCACATACACCGCAGCCCGCGAAAGCAATGCCGAATTGACCTCGAAGGACGGGTTCTCGGTGGTGGCCCCGATGAAAGTCACCAGCCCCTGCTCGACATACGGCAGAAAGGCATCCTGCTGGGCCTTGTTAAAGCGGTGCACCTCGTCCACGAACAGGATGGTGTGACGCCCGCGCGCCTTGGCGGCCTGCGCGGTGACAATGGCCTCGCGAATATCCTTTACGCCCGAGAACACCGCTGAAAGCGCAACGAACTCGGCATCGAAGGCCCGCGCCATCAGACGCGCCAGCGTGGTCTTGCCGACGCCGGGCGGCCCCCACAGGATCATCGAGTGCAGCTTGCCGGACTGGAAGGCCAGGCGCAGCGGCTTGCCCGGGCCAAGCAGATGGCGCTGGCCGGCAACTTCTTCCAGCGTGGCCGGGCGCAAGCGCTCGGCCAGCGGAGTGTCGCCGGTGTCCGCCTCGCCGAAGAGGTCAGCGGTCACGGCGCACGCTCAGTTACCCAGCACGTCCGCGCCGGGCGGCGGCGTGAAACGGAAGCGATCAG
This sequence comes from Pseudazoarcus sp. NS36, assembly GCF_059703705.1. NCBI lineage: Bacteria > Pseudomonadati > Pseudomonadota > Betaproteobacteria > Rhodocyclales > Zoogloeaceae > Pseudazoarcus > Pseudazoarcus sp. NS36. The sequence goes on from NZ_BAAKJA010000002.1 coordinate 130,862, forward strand.
CGGCGGGCTGGACGCCGACCTTGAGCTCGACGAAATCAATCACCGTGGTCTGACCGAAATGGTCCTGCATGGCCATGCGCCGCAGCATGTTGTCGGACAGACCGATGCGCACCTCGGCGAACGGACCGTCACTCGACAGCGGCTCGGCGCGCACCCAGGCCAGACCGCCCTGCTCGCCCTCTGCGACGAGGCGGAAGTTGCGCTCAAGCGAACCGTCTCCGGCCAGGATGGCGGCCGGCGTCGAGCCCAGCGCATCGCCCATCGGCTGCACCGTGACCTGATTCAGATCGGGGTCCCACGACCACAGCTTTGCACCGTCGCTGACCAGCAGTTGGGGATACGGCTTCTCATACTCCCAGCGGAATTTCCCCGGGCGCTGGAACACGAACGTGCCTTTGGAATACTCGGGCCGGTTGCCCGACGCGGCGGCCACCACCTGTTCGAACCGGCCCTCGGCCGAAGCGGCTTTGGCCATGAAGCGTTCGAGCTGGGTGATTCCGCTGTCCTGGGCAAAGACGGCCGTACTGATCAGCAACAAGGCCGCGCTCAGCGCGCGGCAAAAGGGGCGAAACATGTTCAATCTTCCTCTCGCGAGGGCGCAAGCACCTCGCGGTTGCCGTTTGCGCCCATGGACGAAACCAGGCCGGCGCGCTCCATCTGTTCGATCAGACGGGCGGCGCGGTTGTAGCCGATGCGCAGATGACGCTGCACCAGCGAAATTGACGGACGGCGCGTCTTGAGCACGAGCTCGACGGCCTGGTCGTACATCGGATCGGCCTCGGCGTCGCTGTCCTCACCCAGACCTCCGCCGCCGTCGGAAGCTTCCTCCGGGGCCGAAAGAATGTCGTCGATGTAGTCGGGCGGGCCCATCTTCTTGAGGTTCTCGACCACCTTGTGCACTTCCTCGTCCGCCACGAAGGCGCCATGCACGCGCACCGGCAGGCCAGTGCCGGGCGGCAGGTAGAGCATGTCGCCCATGCCGAGCAGCGCTTCTGCGCCCATCTGGTCGAGGATGGTGCGCGAGTCGATCTTGGACGAGACCTGAAAGGCGATGCGCGTCGGCACGTTGGCCTTGATCAGGCCGGTGATGACGTCCACCGACGGGCGCTGCGTGGCGAGGATCAGGTGGATGCCGGCCGCGCGCGCCTTCTGTGCCAACCGCGCAATGAGCTCTTCGACCTTCTTGCCGACCACCATCATCAGGTCGGCCAGCTCGTCGATGACCACCACGATGTGCGGCAGCGTATCCAGCGGCTCGGGCGACTCAGGCGTGATCGAGAACGGATTGGTCATCGGCTTCTCGGCCTTGCGCGCATCGAGCACCGCACGGTTGAAGCCGGCCAGGTTGCGCACGCCGACGGCGGCCATCAGCTTGTAGCGCTTCTCCATTTCGCCGACGCACCAGTTCAGCGCGTTGGCGGCGTGACGCATGTCGGTCACGACCGGCGCGAGCAGATGCGGAATGCCTTCGTAGATCGACAGCTCCAGCATCTTGGGGTCGACCATGATCATGCGCACGCGCGAAGGCTCGGACTTGTAGAGCAGCGACAGGATCATGGCGTTGATGCCCACCGATTTGCCCGAGCCGGTGGTGCCGGCCATCAGCAAATGCGGCATGCGCGCCAGGTCAGCCACCACCGGCTGACCGCCGATGTCCTTGCCGAGCGCCACGGTCAGCGGCGAACTCATGTGGTGATAGGCCTGCGAACCGAGAATCTCGGAAAGGCGCACAACCTGGCGCTTGGCCACCGGCAGCTCCAGCGCCATGCACGATTTGCCCGGCACCGTCTCGACCACGCGGATCGACACCAGCGACAAGGCGCGCGCCAGATCCTTGGAGAGGTTAACGATCTGGCTGCCCTTCACGCCGACCGCGGGTTCGATTTCGTAGCGCGTGATGACCGGGCCGGGATAGGCCGCCGAAACACGCACCTCGACGCCGAACTCGGCGAGCTTGTTTTCGATCAGGCGCGAGGTGAATTCCAGCGCCTCGGCGCTGGGCGGCTCGACGTCGCCAGACGGCTGATCGAGCAGTGACAGTGGCGGCAGGCCCTCGGCGGGCAATTCTTCGAACAGCGCCTTCTGGCGCTCTTTCTCGACGCGCTCGGATTTGGGCACCGGCGCACTCGGCTCGATGCGCAATTGCGCTGCCGGCTGCGCATCGGTCTTGCGGCGACGCGTCTCGACCACGGCCTCACGGCGTTGCGCCAATTGACGTCCGGCGCGGCGATCGCGCCAACGGTCCCACGCATCGAGCAGACCAAGCCAGCCGCGCTCGATAAAGGTACCGAAGCGCTCGACGATGCTCAGCCAGGAGATGCCGGTAAACAGGCTCAGACCGCTCGCAACCAGCGCAAGCAGCAGCAAGGTGCCGCCGGTGAAGCCGAAGTAGCGTTGCACGATCGCGCCGAGTTCAACGCCGATCAGCCCGCCCGGCGCCAGCGGCATGCCTGCGCCGTGCGAATGGAAGCGCATGGCCTCGATCGCGCTGCTTGCCAGCAGTACGACGACAAACCCGACGAAGATGATGAAGAAGGAACGGCCGTCGGCATGCGTCTCACGCCTGCGCATACGGCGGAAACCCCAGAACAGGCCGTAGCCGAGAAAAGCCACCCACCACCAGGCCGAAAGCCCGAACAGATAGTAGAGAACGTCTGCCAGCCATGCCCCGAAACGCCCGCCCGGATTCGACACGCGCGTGACTTCGGCCGCATGCGACCAACCGGGGTCGGATTGACTGTAGCCCAGCAATATGAGGGCGACATACAAGGACATGACTCCGAGAATCAGCCAGCGGGCCTCCTGAAGCAGCAGGGAAATGCGCTCTGGAAGCGGTTGCGGACGGTTTTTTTGTCGCGGGGGTGTTCTCAAGGCAGGGCCGCCGGGAGCCGTTGGAAGCCCTTGATTATATGCGATCGCCACACCCCGCTGTTGCAACAGACTGCAAAGGGTCGGCATATGGTCTGCGTGTCTGTACCACCCTACGGCGAAGGCGTATTCTCGCGTTCATATCCGTGATGGCAGCAGATCGTGCCGGCTGCGGATGGCATCGAGAAACGGAAACGAAGGAGTCTTGCAGGCCAACAAAATCAATACGGAGGAGAGGACCATGGGAGGTGCTTTGCTTTTTGCGTTGTTGTGCGCCCTAGCTGCACTGGCGTACGGTGGGTATTCGGTCAAATGGATTCTGGCCAAGCCCGACGGAAATGAGCGCATGCGCGAGATTGCGCAAGCCATCCAGGAAGGCGCCACCGCCTACCTCAACCGGCAATACCTCACCATCGGCATCGTCGGCGCCGTGCTGTTCGTACTGGTCGCCCTCTTCATCGGCATCGGCAGTGCCATCGGCTTTGCCGTGGGTGCCGTCTTCTCGGCCCTGGCCGGCTATATCGGCATGAACATCTCGGTACGTGCCAACGTACGCACGGCCGAAGCCGCCAAGGATGGCCTCGACGCGGCCATGCAGGTCGCCTTCCGCGGTGGCGCCATCACCGGCCTGCTGGTGGTCGGCCTCGGCCTGCTGGGCGTTGCCGGCTACTACGGCCTGCTGGTCGCCTTCGGCGTCGAAGACCCCATCCATCCGCTGGTCGGCCTGGCCTTCGGCGGCTCGCTGATCTCGATCTTCGCGCGTCTGGGCGGCGGCATCTTCACCAAGGGGGCAGATGTCGGCGCCGACCTGGTCGGCAAGGTCGAAGCCGGTATTCCCGAGGACGATCCGCGCAACCCGGCGGTGATTGCCGACAACGTCGGCGACAACGTGGGCGACTGCGCCGGCATGGCGGCCGACCTGTTCGAGACTTATGCGGTCACCGTGATCGCCACCATGCTGCTGGGCGGCCTGTTGCTGCGCGATGCGGGCGACGCAGCGGCGATCTACCCGCTGGTACTGGGCGGCGTGTCGATCCTGGCCTCCATCGTCGGCACCTTCTTCGTACACGCACGGGAAGGCGGCAAGATCATGAACGCGCTGTATCGCGGCCTGATCGTCTCCGGCGTGCTGGCTGCGGTGGCCTTCTACCCGGTCACCACCTGGTTGCTCGGCGACAGCGTGACGCTGGCCGATGGCACCACCATCAGCTCGATGAACCTGTATCTGAGCGCGCTGATCGGGCTGGCGCTGACCGCTGCGATGGTGTGGATCACCGAGTACTACACCGCAACCGAGTTCGCCCCGGTACGCCACATCGCCGAAGCCTCGACCACCGGCCACGGCACCAACGTGATCGCGGGCCTGGGCGTCTCGATGAAAGCCACTGCCGCCCCGGTGCTGGCGGTGTGCGCGTCGATCTGGGGCGCGTATGAACTGGGTGGGCTGTACGGCATCGCGATTGCCGCAACGTCCATGCTGTCGATGACCGGCATCATCGTGGCGCTTGATGCCTACGGCCCGATCACCGACAACGCTGGCGGCATTGCCGAAATGGCCAGTCTGGACGAGTCGATACGCAACATCACCGACCCGCTCGACGCGGTCGGAAACACCACCAAGGCCGTGACCAAGGGCTATGCCATCGGTTCGGCCGGCCTCGCGGCGCTGGTGCTGTTTGCCGACTACACCCACGGGCTGGAGGCGGCCGGCAAGAGCCTCACCTTCGATCTGTCGAACCACATGGTGATCATCGGCCTGTTCATCGGCGGCATGATCCCTTACCTGTTCGGCGCAATGGCGATGGAAGCCGTCGGACGCGCGGCGGGCGGCATCGTGATCGAGGTGCGGCGGCAGTTCAAGGAGATGCCGGGCATCATGGACGGCACTCAGAAGCCCGATTACTCCCGCGCAGTGGACATGCTGACCAAGTCCGCCATCAAGGAAATGATCGTGCCTTCGCTGCTGCCGGTGCTGGTGCCAGTGGCCGTAGGCCTGATCCTCGGGCCGCAGGCGCTGGGCGGCGTGCTGCTTGGCACCATCGTTACCGGCATCTTCGTTGCGCTGTCGATGACGGCCGGCGGTGGCGCCTGGGACAATGCAAAAAAATATATCGAGGACGGCCACCACGGCGGCAAGGGATCGGAGGCCCACAAGGCCGCCGTAACCGGCGATACGGTGGGCGACCCCTACAAGGACACGGCGGGCCCGGCGATCAACCCGTTGATCAAGATCATCAACATCGTCGCGCTGCTGATCGTTCCGCTGCTGTAAATGTGGTGCCCGGGCTGCCGCCCGGTGCACCGCACAATACCGAGGCCGGCTATAATGCCGGTCTTTTCATTTTTCGCACCCAGAAGAGGCACTTGCAATGAATCTCGATCGCGTCAGCTCCGGTTCCGATGTCCCGAACGAAATCAACGTCATCATCGAGATTCCCGCCCACGCCGACCCGGTGAAGTACGAGGTCGACAAGGAAACCGGTGCGATGTTCGTCGACCGCTTCATGAGCACCGCGATGCACTACCCGTGCAACTACGGTTATGTGCCGCACACGCTGTCGAACGACGGTGACCCGGTGGACGTGCTGGTGGTGACGCCGGTGCCGCTGATTTCAGGCTCGGTGATCAAGTGCCGTCCGGTCGGCGTGCTGAAGATGACCGACGAGTCGGGTGACGACGCCAAGGTGCTGGCTGTGCCCATCGACAAACTGTGCCGCGGCTATCGCAACGTGCGCGACATCGCCGACGTATCCCCCGACCTGCTCAACCAGATCGCTCACTTCTTCGAGCACTACAAGGATCTGGAAGAAGGCAAATGGGTGCGTGTTGAAGGCTGGGGCGGTGCAGACGACGCCAAGGCGGAGATCGTCTCCAGCGAGAAGATGTACAAGGATTCGCCGGTAAAGCCGAACTTCTGAGCCGCACAGGCTTTCGGCAGCGCGCACACAGCGAGGCTGCCGAAAGACCCGTCAGTCTGCGTCAGCAACCCGGCGGTCTTTCAGCAGAATTCCGTCCGGGCGCTCCTCAACGATGCCGCTGCGCGACAGATCTCGCATCACGCGACTGACCATCTCACGCGAAGCTCCGACCATGCGGGCGATATCCTGCTTGGTGATGCGGGTGGCGACAAAGCTTCCTTCGTCGCACGGTTCGGCCATTTCGCGCAGCAACTCCTCCACGCGCGCATGCACGTCGCGCAGGGCGAGACTTTCGATCTTGCGATCGGCCTCACGCAGACGATCGGCCAGCAGGCACATCACGCGCCAGGCCAGCTCGAAGTTCTCCTGCATCAGGCGTCTGAAGTCACTGACCGCGATCTGAACCAGATCGGAAGGCTCGACCGTGATCACCGAGGCCGAGCGCGGGCAGCTTCCGAACATCGCCATTTCCCCGAACACCGAACCCCGCGCCAACAGCCCGAGAATGGCATCACGTCCGCCCTCGCCCGACACGACCACTTTGGCCGAACCGGTCAGCACGAAGTACACGTGATCCCCATCGTCACCCGCATCAAGCACGTGATGCCCCCGCGGGTAACGCCGCATACCCGACACCGCAGCCACTTTGCCGAGCACCTCGTCCGGAAGCCCCTGAAACAGGCCAAAGGTCTTGAGCGCCACAGTCGATACTGCTGAAAGCATGAACCCCTCCACTGCACTGCCATTTGACCGGCGCCACGCCATTTTGCCGGCCGAAAGCTTCTGTAATTGTGGTGGAACTATTTCACGACCGCCCACGCAACACAATAGCCGGCCGCCATCGACGCCGACTATCGAGGCGATCGGCAGATGCGGCCAACCCCCTCGGCTATAATCGCCCCTCGCTTCAGCCAACCCGTTTTGCAGGATTCCGCATGAGCACCCGACACGCCCGCCTTCTCATCCTCGGCTCCGGCCCCGCCGGCTACACCGCTGCGGTCTATGCCGCCCGCGCCAACCTCGCCCCGGTGCTGGTCACCGGCCTCGCCCAGGGCGGTCAGTTGATGACGACCACCGACGTCGACAACTGGCCTGCCGACGCCGATGGCGTGCTCGGCCCCGACCTGATGGCGCGCTTCCAGCGTCACGCCGAGCGCTTCAACACCGAGATGATCTTCGACCACATCCACACCGTGAAGCTGGGCGAGCGCCCCTTCCGTCTGGTCGGTGATTCCGGCGAATACACCTGCGACGCGCTGATCATCTCCACTGGCGCCACCGCCAAGTATCTTGGCCTGCCGTCCGAAGAGAAGTTCGCCGGCCGCGGCGTTTCGGCCTGCGCGACCTGCGACGGTTTCTTCTACCGCAACCAGGAAGTCGCCGTGGTCGGCGGCGGCAACACGGCCGTCGAAGAGGCGCTGTATCTGGCTAATATCGCTTCCAAGGTCACCTTGGTACACCGCCGCCAGACCTTCCGCGCCGAGAAGATCATGATCGACAAGCTGATGGAGAAAGTCGCCGCCGGCAAGATCGAACTCGCGCTCGACTCGACGCTGGACGAGATCCTTGGTGATGCTAACGGCGTGACCGGCATGAGACTTGAGAGCACCGTCGACGGGAGCAAGCGTGAAGTGTCCGTGCACGGCGTGTTCATCGCCATCGGCCACAAGCCGAACACCGACATCTTCGAAGGTCAGCTCGACATGGAAGGCGGCTACATCGTCACCCGTGGCGGGCGCGACGGCAACGCGACGGCGACCAGCATCCCCGGTGTGTTCGCCGCCGGCGACGTGCAGGATCACATCTACCGCCAGGCGGTCACCTCGGCCGCTTCCGGTTGCCAGGCCGCGCTCGACGCCGAGCGCTACCTCGACTCGCTCGGCTGAGCGAAGCACGGTGCGATGACGCGACGCAAGGACTCCGGCCTCGACACGCTGAAGTCCCTGCGCGCGCGCATCGTTTCGCGGCCACCCACAAAGGCTCGCACCAGCGCACCGACTCCCGATCCGGCCCCGCCTGAGCAGGCCGACGACCTTGAGCTGTTCCAGCGCGAGATGCGCAGTGTCGCCCCGATCGATGACGGCGGGCGCGCCGAGATCGAGACGCCGCGCCCAGCGCCCGTACCACGCCCTCGCTCGACCTCGGGCGAGCCGGACGCGCCCTCGCATAAACCTTCCGGCGCGGAACCCCGGAACGAAGCCGATCTCTTCCGGGCGTCCATGCAGGACGTCGTACCCCTCGGCGACAGCAACCGGGCGGAACTGTCCGGCGCTCGCGCTCACATGGCACGCGGCAAGCTTCAACGCCCGACCGATCCCCTCGCCAAGCCCGACGTCGATGAGGTCCCGCCCTTGCTGCCGGCGGACCCCGAGCGCATGGACGCAGCCGAACTGTTCCGCCACGCCGTACGCGGCGCGGAGCCGATTCCCGACAAGAACCGCATCGAACCGGAACGCCCTGCCCCCCGGCCGGAGCCGATCAAGCGCAGCGAGGACGAAGCCTCGGCGCTGCGCGAGACCATGGAAGCGCCGATCTCGCTCGAAGATCGGCTGGAGATGGGCGACGAAGCGGTGTTCCTGCGCCCTGGCGTGCCGCGCCGCGTGCTGATCGACCTGCGGCGCGGGCGCTGGACGCTGCAGGGTGAGCTCGACCTGCACGGTTTCACACGTGAAGACGCGCGTGCCGCGCTGTCACGCTTTCTGGCCGCGAGCCTGCAGCGCGGCGCGCGCTGCGTGCGCGTCATCCACGGGAAAGGACTGGGTTCGCCGGGTGGCGTGTCGATCCTGAAACAGCTCTCGCGCGGCTGGCTCGCCCAGCGCGAGGAAATCCTCGCCTTCTGCCAGGCCAGCCCGACCCAGGGCGGCTCGGGCGCGCTGCTGGTGCTGCTGCGCGGCCAAGCGTCGGCACGCAACCACCCATGAAAAAGGCCGCCTCACGGGGCGGCCTTTTGATGCGACGCGAATGCCGCTTACAACGCGTCCTCGTCAGTCTCACCTGTGCGGATACGCACCACCTGCTCGACCGACGTCACGAAAATCTTGCCGTCACCGATCTTGCCGGTGCGCGCGGCCTTGATGATCGCTTCGATGGTGGCCTCGACAAGACTGTCCGACAGCACCACCTCAACCTTGATCTTGGGCAGGAAATCGACCACGTATTCGGCGCCACGATACAGCTCGGTGTGACCCTTCTGCCGACCAAAGCCCTTCACCTCGGTCACCGTAAGGCCATTTACGCCGATTTCGGCCAAGGCCTCGCGCACCTCGTCGAGCTTGAACGGTTTGACGATGGCTTCGATCTTCTTCATTCCTGTCTCCTGAATTTATGCTCCTGCGAGCGATGTTTCAGTACTCGTCGCGGTAGCGCGATGTTATCGGATAACGCCAGTCCCTGCCGAATCCGCGCCGCGTGATGCGGATGCCGACCGGAGCCTGACGACGTTTGTATTCATTGCGTTTGAGCAGACCGACGACACGTCGCACGTCGGCCTCGGCAAAGCCGCGCCCAATCAGCTCGCGCGGCGACTCGTCGCGCTCCATGTAGGCCTCCACGATGGCGTCGAGCACCTCATAGGGCGGCAGCGAATCCTGGTCCACCTGATCGGGCTTCAACTCGGCCGAAGGCGGACGCACGATGATGTTCACGGGGATGACCTCGCCGCGCGTATTGCGCCAGTTCGACAGGCGGTACACGAAACACTTGTACAGGTCCTTCAGCACCGCAAAGCCCCCGGCCATGTCGCCATACAGCGTGGCGTAGCCGGTGGCCATCTCGCTCTTGTTACCGGTGGTCAGCACGATGGCGCCGGTCTTGTTCGACAGCGCCATCAGAATGTTGCCGCGGATGCGACTCTGCAGGTTCTCTTCGGTGGCGTCCTCGGCCAGCCCGCGGAACTGTCCGGCGAGCATGTCGTGATACACCCGCATGGCCGGCTCGATGGCGATCTCGTCGTAACGCACGCCCAGCCGCCGCACCATCTCTCGCGAATCGTCCAGGCTCATCTGTGCGGTGTAGGGCGACGGCAACATCACCGCACGCACTTTGTCGGCCCCCAGCGCATCGACCGCCACCGCCAGCGTCAGCGCCGAATCGATGCCACCCGACAGGCCGATGATGGCACCCGGAAAACCGTTCTTGCCGATGTAGTCACGCACGCCGGTGATCAGCGCCGCGTACACCTCCTCTTCCGGTGAAGGCTCCGCCACGGCGGGCAGGTCATGCACCCAGCCTGCCCCGTCGAAACGCAGCACGCTCAGCGCCTCGTCGAACGACGGCCCGCGCCAGGCCAGCGCACCGTCTGCATCCAGCGCAAAGGATGCGCCATCGAACACCAATTCGTCCTGCCCGCCCACGCTGTTGCAATACAACACCGGCAAGCCTGTCTCGGCGACCCGCGCACGCAGGGTCTCCAGTCGCATCGCGCGTTTGTCGAGGTGAAAGGGCGAGGCATTCAGGCCCAGCAGCAGTTCGGCACCGGCCGCACGCGCCGCCTGCACTGGCCCCGGTTCCCACAGGTCCTCGCAGATCGCCAGACCGATGCGCAGACCATCCAGCTCGAACACGCACGCCTGTGACCCGGCCGAGAAATAGCGCTGCTCGTCAAAGACCGAATAGTTCGGCAGCAATTGCTTGAGATAGGTGGTCTCCACCTGCCCGTTGCGGATGACCGAAGCCGCGTTGTAGCAACGCCCGTCACGCATGTGAGGATGGCCCAGCACCAGCACTACGTCCGTGACGCCCTCCGCGATACGCGCAAGCTCACGTTCACAGGCACGGTGAAAATCCGGGCGCAGCAGCAAATCCTCCGGCGGATAGCCGGACAGGGCCAATTCGGGCGTGAGCAACAGCCGCGCGCCATCCGCGCGGGCCTGTGCGAGGGCATCAATAATCCGCTCCGCATTGGCGGAAACGTCGCCAACCACCAGGTTGAACTGGGCGACGGCAAAGGCATGCGATTTCATCATGGGCGCAACTATACCGGCTTCGCCCGCAGCACAGAATGTACCCGCAGGGCTCAGCCAGCTACACTTGCGCCAAGGCCCTCCGCGACAGATGCCGTCAGCAAGTGTTCGCTTACACTTTCACGACTACACCGGCGTCGGCGGGGGACCTAGAATCCGCCAACGGTTCCCGGAGCAGACACGATGTCCCGCACACCCCTCTTCCCTGCCCTCATCGGTGCTGCGGTTTTCGCAGTCAGCACCACCCCCGCCTTTGCCTCAAAACCTGATTCGCAGAAACGACAGCTCGAGTTCGAGCTGGGCAGTGGCAGCTATCAGTGCGAGTTCGGCCAACGTGTCGACGTGCAGCGCGGCGCGCGCGAGCAAGGATCGATGCAGATCGGCTGGCAGGGGAAGCGCTACAATCTGGCGCGAGACCCGTCCGAGTCGGGCCTGCCACGCTACGAGGATCGCCGGAACGGCCTGGTCTGGATCGACCTGCCGTGGAAGGGTGTTCTGCTCGACGGACGCACCAACAAGCCGCTTGCAAACGAGTGCAAGACCGTCTGACACGAGCCCGCGCAGAGTCCCCTCGGCCCGCCTCACGGCGGGCTTTTTTATTGCCGGCCCACGGCAAGATGCCCGTCAGGTCGCGCGCCAAGTGTCTGCGTGGCGCCAGGATGATCTTGATTAACGGATGAACATGACTGCTTCGCTGACCGCCCGCATCGTTCCGCACATCGCCGAAGTCGACGCCGCCGTGTGGGACGAACTGGGTGACGGCGCCTGCTGTGTCTCGCACGCCATGTTGTCGGCGCTGGAAGACAGCGGCTCGGTTGGCGAAGGTACCGGATGGCACCCGCAGCACCTCGTGCTGGAGAACGACACCACGCTGGTCGCCGCCATGCCGCTGTACGAAAAACTGCATTCGTATGGCGAGTACGTGTTTGACTGGGCCTGGGCCGATGCCTACCAGCGTCACGGGCTGGCCTATTACCCCAAGTGGCTCTCGGCCATCCCCTTCACGCCCGTGCCGGGTCCGCGCCTGCTCACCCGGGATGCAGCCTATCTGGCCCCGATGGCCCAGGCCGCACAACTGCTCGCGGCTGAATCCGGCCTGTCCTCGATCCACGTACTGCTGCCCTCAGAGACGGAGGCGCAGGCACTGGCTGGAGCTGGCTTCATGCTGCGCAGCGGGGTCCAGTTTCATTGGCACAACCGCGGCTACGGTGATTTCGAGGAATTTCTCTCCAGCCTCAACCACGCCAAGCGCAAGAAGATTCGCCAGGAACGCCGGCGCGCGGCCGAACATGGACTGGAATATGTGTGGCTGGACGGATACACGGCGAGCGAGGCCGACTGGGCGTTCTTCCACCGTTGCTACGCAACGACCTATGCGATGCACCGTTCCACGCCGTATCTGACGCCGGACTTTTTTGCGATGCTGGCCCAGCGCATGCCGGACAAGGTGCGCCTGTTGCTGGCCAGACGCGCCGGACAGCCGGTCGCCGGTGCCTTTTTCCTGCACGACCGGCACGCACTGTACGGGCGTTACTGGGGGGCCAGCGAGGCCTTGCCCTTTCTGCACTTCGAACTGTGCTACTACCGCGCCATCGAATACTGCGTCGCACAAGGCATCCCGCGCTTCGAGGGCGGCGCCCAGGGCGAACACAAGCTGTCACGGGGACTGGAGCCGGTGGTCACGCGCTCGGCACACTGGCTGCGCGATGAACGCTTCGCAGACGCGGTAGACCGCTTTCTGGCGCGAGAGACCGAGGGGATCGGGTTCTATCTGGATGAGCTGTCGGAGCGCTCACCGTTCAGGCTCGACAAAAGCTGAGCCGCTCAGGCTGCAGCGTCAAAACCGGCGTCGGTGATGGCCTGACGCAAGTCCTCGACGGTAATCCGGGCCGGGTCGAACTCGACGCGGGCTTCAGCCTCTTCGAGATGAACCTCGGCCTCGAAGACGCCGGGCAAGGCCTTCAGCACCCCGGTCACATTGCGCACACAACCGCCACAGCTCATCCCGTCTACGCGAATCGTCACTTCACTCATGCCCTGACTCCTGCGTTTGCCTGACATTGCACCGCACAAAAATGCGGCGTCAGCATATCACGCCACTCCACAGCTGCCCGCCCAGATGCGGCGCATGGTAGAGCCCGAATACGCCAAAGCCGAGCACCAGCAGACCGGCTGCAAGGCGCACACGGGTATTGCGGGTGAGATCGCGAAAGCGCTTGAACAACATGCCGGCAAGCATCAGGTTGGGCAAGGTTCCCAGACCGAAGGCCAGCATCAGCCCGGCGCCGCGACCGGCCGAGCCGGTGACCAGCGCCGTTGTCAGCACGCTGTACACAAGTCCACAGGGCAGAAAACCCCACAACAAACCCAGCGGCAGCGCGCGCCCCACCGTGCGTGCCGGCAGAAAGCGCGCGGTGAAAGGCTGGACACGTCGCCAGATCACACCTCCCGCGCGCTCAAGCGGCTTGAGCAACTGCGTGATACCGGTCAGATAGAGCCCGAGCAGGATCAGCATGATGTTGGCCGCCACGTACAAGCCAAGCTGCACCGGCAACACATCGCCGAACAGCATCCCTGCACTGCCGATGGCACCGGCCAGGCCGCCCAGAGCGGTATAGGTGCTGATGCGCCCGAGGTTGTAGGCAAGATGGATGGGCCACTGACGCGCAGACTTCCCCGGCATCTGTACCGACAGCGCGCCGACGATGCCGCCGCACATGGCAACACAATGCGTACCGCCGAGCAGGCCGATCAGGAAGACCGCGATGTAACCGGTTTCAGGCATGAAAATAGGAGGGAACAACGATGCAAGGCGCGAGTATACCCGCCGGCGTCGCGCCGGGCCGGACTCAGATCACGCGGGAGTAACGTTTGCGTTCCCGGTCAGCACGCAGATAGCGATCGAACACCATGGCGATGACGCGCACCAGCATGCGGCCGGCGGGCTGAACGGCAATCCAGCCGTCGCTGATCTCGAGCAAGCCGGCCGCCTGCATTTCGCGCAAATCGGCCAGCTCTTCAGCAAAGTATTCGTCGAAGCGGATCAGGTGCGCGATCTCGATGGACTCGATCGAGAGTTCAAAATGGCACATCAGCGCCTGGATGATGGCGCGGCGCAGCACATCGTCGGCAGACAGCTCGATACCGCGCATCACCGGCAGCTCGTCACGATCCAGCGCGTCGTAGTAGTCGTCGATGACCTTGTGGTTCTGGGCGTAGACCGGACCGATGCTGGCGATGGCCGAAACGCCGAAGGCCAGCAGATCGCACTCGGACTGTGTCGAATAGCCCTGGAAGTTGCGGTGCAGACGGCCCTGGCGCTGCGCCACGGCGAGTTCATCGTCGGGCCGCGCGAAGTGATCCATGCCGATATAGACGTAGCCCGCCTCGGTCAGCCGCCGGATGGCCAGTTGCAGGATCTGCAGTTTGCCGTCGGGATCGGGCAGTAGCGCGGCGTCGATACGCCGCTGCGGCTTGAAGGTGGCCGGCAGGTGAGCGTAGCTGTAGAGCGAAATGCGATCCGGTGCCAGTTCGATGACCTGTTTCAGCGTGCGGTTGAAGCGGATCACGTTCTGCTTCGGCAGGCCGTAGATCAGGTCGATGCTGACCGAGCGGAAACCCGTGGCGCGCGCGGCGTCGAGCACCAGGCGCGTCTCTTCGTAGCTCTGGATGCGATTGACGGCCTTCTGCACATCGGGATCAAAGTCCTGCACGCCGAGGCTCATGCGGTTGAAGCCCAGCTCGGCGAGCAGCGCGACGGTCTCGAAATCAACCTTGCGCGGGTCGACTTCGATCGAATACTCCCCACCCGGCTTGAGCGTGAAGTGCTTGCGTACCGACTCCATCAGTCCGCGCATTTCGTCATGCGACAGAAAAGTCGGCGTACCGCCGCCCAGGTGCAGTTGCGTGACCTCGCGGCTGCCCTCGATATGGGCCGCCTGCAGTGCAATTTCCTTGGCGAGATACTTGAGGTACCTGCCCGAGCGGCCGTGGTCCTTGGTGATGATCTTGTTGCAGCCGCAGTAGTAGCAGATGGTGTTGCAGAACGGGATATGAAAATACAGCGAGAGCGGACGCACCACCCCACCCACGCTGCGCTTGTGCAGCCACTGCTCCAGCCCCTGCGCGTCGAAGGCTTCAACAAAGCGATCGGCCGTAGGGTAGGATGTGTACCGTGGTCCGCTGACGTCGAAGCGACGGATCAGATCGGGATCGAAGACGACCGGCTGGTGGATATCCATGGGAGTAGTTTCCTGCATGGTTTCCACGATCCCGGATTCCGGCCCGGACCGCTTTGACGTGTATCAAACGCATGCGCGAATGGCGCTGCATGTCTATGGAGTGGCCACACGCAGTGACCAAAGCGACGGTTCCAATCAGCGCCCCCGCCATGCGCGCTGCCTGCTCACAGTGCAATCTCCATGAGTTGTGTCTTCCGGTCGGCATGTCCGCCGAGGAGATCGAGCGGCTCGACAACCTGGTCGGCGCACGCCGCAAGATCCGCAAGGGCCAGCACCTCTACCGTTCGGGCGACGCCTTCGACGCGATCTACGCCATCCGCGTCGGCTGGTTCAAGACCGACGTGCTGCTGGAGGACGGCCGCGAACAGGTCACCGGCTTCCAGATGACGGGCGAGATGCTCGGACTGGACGGCATCAGCACCGAAACCCATAGCTGCAACGCGGTCGCACTCGAAGACAGCGAGGTGTGCGTACTTCCGTACAGCCAGCTCGAAGAACTGTCCCGCGAGGTCGAAGGGCTGCAGCATCAGTTCCACAAGGTCATGAGCCGCGAGATCGTGCGCGACCACGGCGTGATGATGCTGCTCGGCTCGATGCGGGCGGAAGAGCGGCTGGCCGCCTTTCTGATGAATCTGTCGCAACGCTTCAATGCGCGCGGCTTTTCTCCGGCCGAGTTCAACCTGCGCATGACCCGCGACGAGATCGGCTCCTACCTCGGGCTCAAACTCGAAACCGTGTCGCGCGCCTTCTCGCGCTTCCAGGACGAAGGGTTGATCACGGTGCAGCAGAAGCACATCCGCATCATCGATCAAGCCGGCTTGCGCCGCCTCATCCAGCTGTCCGGCAGTCGCTAGCGCCTCGCGCTCATTCGAGCGGCTCCACCACACCAGGCTCCGCCACCCGCACCGTCCACCCCAGACGCTGACGCATCGCATCGCCCAGTGCCTGCGCAGCGTTGCTCTCGCCGTGCACGACAAAGGCCTTGCGGGGGGCCCGCTCAAAGCCCCCCATCCACGCCAGCAGGGATGGCTGGTCGGCATGCGCCGACAGCCCGCCGATGGTATGCACCGATGCACGCACCGGCACCCGTTCGCCAAACAGGCTCACGGATCGAGCCCCATCGACCAGGCGACGCCCCAGCGTACCGCCTGCCTGAAAGCCGCAGATCACCACGCTGCATTCGGGGCGCGGGAGATTGTGGGCGAGATGGTGCTTGATGCGCCCCGCCTCACACATGCCACTGGCCGAAATGATGACCAGGCCGCGCTTGCGCGCATTGAGCGCAATCGACTCCTCCACGTCGGACACGAAACGGATGGCGAAACGCTCGGGGTGAGCCAGCGCCCAGTCGCGCAGACGGAGTGTCTCGGCATCCCACAGGGCGTCATGCTCGAGCGTGACCTCGGTCACCGCAGAGGCCATCGGAGAATCAACGACGACCTCCAGCCGCGACACCCGCCCTCGCCGCACCAGATCGGCGAGCATGTAGATGACCTCTTGCGTGCGACCGACTGCAAAGGCCGGAATGACCACGTTGCCGCCGCGACGCTCCAGCGTGTCCTGCAGGACGTGCACCAGTTCGTCTTCCGTCTGCGGCAGCGAACGGTGGGCCCGATCTCCGTAGGTGGATTCAACGACCAGATAGTCGGCATGCTTCACGGGTGCCGGATCGCGCAAGACCGGACGCGCATGCATGCCCAGGTCGCCGGAGAATACGATGCGCCGCGTGCCACCCGCGCACGACAGGTCGACCTCGATAATGGCTGAACCCAGAATGTGGCCAGCTTCACGAAAACGCACGTCAACGCCGTCCATGGGCGAAAACGGCGTTTCGTACGGATGCGCCCGCAAGTGGCCGAGACTCGCACGCGCCTGCTCTACGGTATATAGCGGCGCGGCATTTGACAGACTGCGCCGGTTGCGCGACCGCGAGCGCCGGTTGGCCCACTCGGTCTCCTTCTCCTGAATATGGCCGGCATCAAGCAACATGATGCCGAGCAGATCAGCTGTAGCCTCGGTCACATACACCGGGCCACGCCAACCCAGCGCGACCAGCCTGGGCAGCAGGCCCGCATGATCAAGATGGGCATGAGTGAGCAGAACAAAATCGATGCTCTTGAGGCTGAAATCCAGCGCGCGCAAGTTCTTCAGCCCGGCATTGCGACCGCCCTGGAACATGCCGCAATCGACGAGAAAACATCCGCCGTCCCAGGTCACTCTGGCGCACGAACCGGTCACTTCGCCGGCCGCACCGTGAAATTCGATCTGCATCAAGGCCTCCGGGGACATTGCCTGCCGCAAGAGCTGGCGGGGCATGGCTATAATGCCATCATCCCAATCCGGTATTGGAGTTGCGCCATGTTCCAGCACATTCTCGTCCCGACGGACGGATCCGAACTCTCGCAGACAACGGTCGAAAAGGCCGTACGCTTTGCCGCCGAGATCAGCGCCCGCATCACTTTCTATTATGCCCAGCCTGATTTCCCGATGCCGATCTACGGGGAAGGCGCGCTGATCGACCCGACCACACCGGAGCAATTCGCCCAGTCGGCGTCCGCCGAGGCCAAGCTCATTCTGGATCGGGCCGAGGCATCCGCAAAGGCCGCCGGCGTCTCGGCGGATACGGATTCGGGGGTGTGCGAGGTACCATACGAGGGCATCATCGAGGCCGCAGAGCGCCACGAGTGCGACCTGATCTTCATGGCTTCGCACGGGCGCAAAGGCTTGGCCGGACTGCTACTGGGCAGCGAGACCCAGAAAGTGCTCTCGCACAGCAAGATTCCGGTGTTGATCTATCGCTGAAACAAAAAACGGCCCGAAACGGGCCGTTTTCTTATCCGTGGACGTGGTGATGTGGGTGCAGACCAGCCTCCATCCGACGCGATTTCGGTGTACCTGAGGCGCGCGGCTTGCGCGTCGGAACCGACTTAGGCGGATCTGCGCTCACCGGCTTGCCGACCAGATACAGCGTCAACAGACTGGAAGCGGCGCACAAGGCCCAGAAACCGAAGAAGCCGATCGAATAGGTAGCGATCGGCGAGAACTCGACGATTTCCCCGAACAGATACAACTCACGCGGATTGACCAGCGTGAAGAACAGCGTCACCGCAACACCGGCGACCAGAAACGAAGGCCACAGCACCAGGATCCATCTGATCATTTGCGATTCCTCCTCGCACGACCGGACTCCTACGCCCGCGCTGCCCGCTCTGGAGGCCGGCATGCGCAAACTCCGCCACTTCGGGATTCAGTATGTGCCTGAAGTGACGAAGAATCAAACGCCGTACGGGAGGATGCGAACCTGCGTTTCATCGGGGATGCGCACATCTCCATGCAGCCGCCACGCACGCTCCGGGTCCTCGATCTGGACGTGCCAGCGTCCCAGCGACATCGGCGCAATCGGCCCGGCATACTGCCCATCCACGCGCGAGAGACGCAGCACCTGATCAAAGCCCGCGCGCGTGGGATGGATGATCGTGACGATCAGTTCGGACGGCAGTTCAACGCCGTCGTTGGCGTCGAGCGCGATGCGGATATCCTCCGCACGGACGCCGACGTTCGCAGCCAGCCCCTGATCCGCCGCCACCACCGAACGGGCGATGGTCTGGTCGATCGCGCGGCCCTGACGGTAATAGTCATCCACCACCAGACCATCATTGGTCGTGATGGCGAAGTACAGCAGCATGCTGCCAAGCATGATCGAGATGCCCGGCATCACCATCAGCAGCCAGGGCCAGCGCTGCTTGTACCAGGGAGTCGGGTCGTAGCCAGGGTCCGTACGGGTGTTCATCTGCTCATCCTGATCATTGCGGCATGATGAAGGTGGTCTGCTCACGTACCTTCAAGTCTTCCGCGGTCACTTCAAAAACAATCTCATGCACGCCCGGTGGAACCGCATCATAGGGCACACGTACATTGACCGAGACCGACTCGATTCCGGCCGACGGCAGCAACGCCAGCGTCGAGCCGACAAGCTGCGCACCTTCAATACCGCTTACATCGACGAGCACTTCGCGCGGAAGTTCGGTCATGTTCATGATCTGCAGACGGTAGACGTTCTCGATCATGCCGCCTTCGACCTCGCGCGCCAGCGCCGCGCGGTCGCGGATGATGTCTACCCGCATGTCCGGGCGCAGCACCAGCGCAGCCAGGGTCGCCGAACAGATCACGACCAGCAAGGCCGCATACACCAGAATGCGCGGGCGCAGGATATGCGCAATGATGTCCTTGCGCGTCCAGTGCTGTTTGACGGCGTTTTCCGTGGAATACCGGATCAGGCCGCGCTCGTAGCCCATACGATCCATGACGTCGTCACAGCCGTCGATACAGGCACCACAGCCGATGCACTCGTATTGCAGGCCGTCGCGGATGTCGATGCCGGTCGGACAGACCTGCACACAGATGTTGCAGTCGACGCAATCGCCCTTGCCGATGCTCTTCGGATCAACGCCCTTCTTGCGCGAACCGCGCGGGTCTCCGCGCTCACTGTCGTAGGTCACGACCAGCGTATCCGGGTCGAACATCACCCCCTGAAAACGCGCATAGGGGCACATGTAAAAGCACACTTGCTCGCGCAGGACGCCGGCGAAGATGTAGGTAAAGGCTGCGTAGAACAGGGTCCAGAACAGCACCCAGCCGCCAACATCGAACGCGGCGAAGGATTCGATGAGCCCGTCCAGCGGTGTGAAGTAGGCGACGAAAGTGAAGCCGGTCCACAAGGCAACGACCGCCCACACCGCGTACTTCGCGGTGCGCAGCATGGCCTTGCGAGGGCTCATCGGCGCTTCATGAAGCTTGCGGCGCGCGACGTGATCGCCCTCGATCTTCTCCTCGATCCACATGAAGATCTCGGTGTACACCGTCTGCGGACAGGTGTAACCACACCACAGGCGACCGGCAATTGCCGTGAAGAAGAACAGGCCGAAGGCCGAGATGATGAGCAGGATCGCCAGATAGATGACGTCCTGGGGCCAGAACACCCAGCTGAAGATGTAGAACTTGCGTTCGGCCAGATTGAACAAAACGGCCTGCCGCTCGTTCCATTCGAGCCAGGGCAAGCCGTAGTAGAGAATCTGCGTGAACCAGACGAAGAACCAGCGCCAGTTGGCAAAGCTGCCTTTCACCGAGCGCATGTGGATCTTTTTGCGTGATGCGTACAGTGAGTCGCTTTCTTCCTGTTGCGCCTTGCTGCCTTTCGCCATGGTCTTCCGTTCCGGATGTTGCAGAAATCCGCCCGGCCGAAGCCGGGCGGACGAGACAACCGTTACTGCTTGGGCTTGTTCGACAGGCCCCACACGTAGCTGGCCAGCAGATGCACCTTGTCTTCACCCAGGAAGTCACCAAAGCCCGGCATGCGGTTCTGGCGGCCGTTGTTGATGGTGTACACGATCATCGCCTCGCTCGAACCCCACAACCAGGTGTTGTCGGTGAGGTTGGGCGCGCCCAATGCCGGGTTGCCCTTGGCTTCCAGACCGTGGCACGCCGCGCAGTTGGCCGCAAAGACATCCACACCACGCTGGGCGCGCAGCGAGTCATGCGCAAGGCCATTGAGCGAGCGAACATAGTGCGCCACATCGCGGGTGCCTTCCGGGCCGATCGCCGCACCCAGTGCCGGCATCACGCCCAGACGGCCGTTGGTGATGGTGGCCTTGATGTTCTCGGGCTCGCCGCCATACAGCCAGACCGTGTCGCTCAGGCGCGGGAAGCCGCTTGAACCACCGGCATCCGAGCCGTGGCACTGGGCACAATAGGTCTGGAACAGACGACCGCCCATGGCCTTGGCTTCCGGATCGGCCGCCACGGCAGCCACATCCATCTCACGGTACTTGGCGTAGATCGGACCATAACGCTCGTCGGCCAGCCCCACCTCGGTGTCGTACTGTCCGGTCGAAGTCCAGCCCAGCGCGCCCTTGACGTTACCGAAACCCGGATACAGCGCCAGATACACCACTGCAAAAATCAGCGTGATCCAGAACAGGTACAGCCACCAGCGCGGCAGCGGGTTGTTGTACTCGGCGATGTCCTCGTCCCACACGTGACCGTGCAGCTCGACCGGACCCGGTTCGGGTTTCTTGTTGTTCGACATCAGCACGAACAGACAGAACAGCAGACTGAGGGCCACCAGCACCATGACCCACAGATTCCAGAAGCCGCTCACGAAGTCAGCCATGTTGTTTTCCTTGCGTCAGATGCCCGTCATCGCGCGCGACGGGCATGTCGTCATCTTCGGTAAAGGGGAGCATGGCCGCTTCATCGAAGCCCTTGCGGGCGTGCCGGCTATAGGCCCAGAAACAGATTCCGAGGAAGCAGGCAAAACCGACCACGGTCACGATGATCCTCAAGATATTGACGTCCATGCTCACCCCCGGATCACTTGAAGTTGGACAGCGCGGTGCCCAGACCCTGCAGGTAGGCAATCAGCACCTGCATCTCGGTCTTGCCTTCCAGCGCAGCCTTGGCCCCGGCGATGTCCTCGTCGGAGTACGGGTGGCCCAGCGTGCGCAGCGCGACCATCTTCTTGTCGATGCTGCTGGCGTCGACCGGACGATTCAGCCACGGGAAGGCCGGCATGTTCGACTCCGGCACGACCGCACGCGGATTGGTCAGGTGAACACGGTGCCATTCGTCGGAATAGCGACCACCGACACGCGCCAGATCCGGCCCGGTACGCTTGGAGCCCCACAGGAACGGGCGGTCGTAGATGAACTCACCCGCGACCGAGTAGTGGCCATAGCGCTCGGTTTCGGCGCGGAACGGACGGATCATCTGCGAGTGGCAGTTCGAGCAGCCTTCGCGGATATAGATGTCACGACCAGCCAGACGCACTGCGTCGTACGGCTTGATGTCGAGCGGGTTGCCCGACTTGTCGATCGGCTTGGTCAGCGAGTGCTGGAAGAACAGCGGGACGATTTCCACCAGCCCGCCGACGCTCACCGTCAGCAGCGTCAGCACAATCATCAGACCGACGCTGCGTTCGATAAGCTCATGCTTGATTTTGCGCATCTCTCACGACTCCTCAGTGCGCAGCAGCCGGGGCGAGCACCGGCGCTTCGTAGGTCTTCTGGCCCGAAATGGTCTTGATCACGTTGTAGAGCATGATGAACATGCCCGACAGGAACAGGATTCCGCCCACCAGACGGATGTTCCAGAACGGATAGCTGGCCTTCACGCCCTCGATGAAGGAGTAGGTCAGCGTGCCGTCGGAGTTGACCGCGCGCCACATCAGACCCTGCGTGACACCGGCAATCCACATCGACGCGATGTACAGCACGATGCCGATGGTCGCGATCCAGAAGTGTGTGTTGATCAGCGACACCGAGTACATCTCGGTCTTGCCGTACATGCGCGGGATCAGGTAGTAGATCGAGCCGATCGAGATCATCGCCACCCAGCCCAGTGCGCCGGAGTGAACGTGACCGATGGTCCAGTCGGTGTAGTGCGACAGCGCATTGACCGTTTTGATGGCCATCATCGGGCCTTCGAAGGTCGACATGC
This sequence comes from Pseudazoarcus sp. NS36, assembly GCF_059703705.1. NCBI lineage: Bacteria > Pseudomonadati > Pseudomonadota > Betaproteobacteria > Rhodocyclales > Zoogloeaceae > Pseudazoarcus > Pseudazoarcus sp. NS36. Next base: position 153,344 of record NZ_BAAKJA010000002.1, read on the forward strand.
CGTAGAACGACAGCGACACGATCAGGAACTTCAGGATCGGGTCGGTGCGCAGTTTGTGCCAGGCACCCGACAGCGTCATGATGCCGTTGATCATGCCGCCCCAGCTCGGTGCGAGCAGGATCAGCGAGAACACCATGCCCAGCGACTGGGTCCAGTCGGGCAGCGCGGTGTAATGCAGGTGGTGCGGGCCCGCCCACATATAGGTGAAGATCAGCGCCCAGAAGTGCACCACCGACAGGCGGTAGGAATACACCGGACGACCAGCCTGCTTAGGCACGAAGTAATACATCATCCCGAGGAAGCCGGCGGTCAGGAAGAAGCCGACCGCGTTATGGCCGTACCACCACTGAACCATCGCGTCCTGCGCGCCGGCATAGGCCGAGTACGACTTCCAGAACGTCACCGGGATCGCAGCGCTGTTGACGATGTGCAGCAGCGCCACGGTCAGGATGAAGCCACCGAAGAACCAGTTCGCCACGTAGATGTGCGAGACCTTGCGCTTGGCGATGGTGCCAAAGAAGACGATGGCGTACGAGATCCACACGACGGCGATCAGGATGTCGATCGGCCATTCCAGCTCGGCGTATTCCTTGCTCGACGTGAAGCCCATCGGCAGCGTGATGGCAGCCAGCACGATGACGGCCTGCCAGCCCCAGAACGTGAACGCGGCCAGCTTCGGCGCGAACAGCGGGGTGTGACAGGTTCGCTGGACAACGTAGTACGAGGTCGCAAACAGTGCGCAGCCACCGAACGCGAAGATCACCGCGTTGGTATGCAGCGGGCGCAAACGCCCAAAGTGGAACCATTCACCGAGTTCGCTCAGATTGAGCGCCGGCCAAGCCAGCTGGGCAGCGATGAAGACCCCCAGCGACATGCCGACGATGCCCCAGATGACCGTCATCAGGGCGAACTGGCGAACGACTTTGTAGTGGTAAGTCGTCTGCGATTGCACTTGGATTACTCCTCTTGTTTACCGGATTCCATCACCAGCGGCTTGCAGCCATGCGCGCCGGCACGAACATACGCCAAAGCGCCTGACCGGATTTGACTCCGATCAAGCGCCAGTGAAATCAATAGTTCTGAATGTAGGTCATGGCCTGCGTTCTTGCCCCGGAGGGCACTACGACAAAAAAACGGGGTGCGCGTGAGCGCACCCCCAACCCCAACAGAGAGACTTGCAATCCATGGCAACGAGGGCGCTGCTGGCGCCGTTCGATCACCATGGGGGCAGTATGTCATCGTGCCCCTGGGGCTGGTTTGATCTGGATCAACCGGGCTCGCCGTTGCCGGATTTCGAGGATTCTTCCTCTCGTCTGGCGCGCGCCTCCAGTTCTTCCTGTTCTCGCGGGGGGTCTGGATCATCGACGAGAATCCGGAAACCCGGACCCTCGAGGTCGTCAAACTGGCCACTTCGCAAAGATCGAAAGAATACCACGCCGATCACGAAGACGAGAATGACCGAAAGCGGAATCAACAGGTACAGACCAAAATCCATGTCAGGCTCCAGTGGCCGGTCGGCGCTGCAGGCGCAAGGCATTGAGCACGACCAGCAGCGAACTCAGGGCCATGCCGAGACCCGCCATCCAAGGCGTGATGAACCCCGCCATGGCCAGCGGAACCGAGGTGAAATTATAGGCAAATGACCACCACAGGTTCTCACGCACGATGCGCATGGTGCGCCGGGCATGCGTGATCGCCGCAGACAGGCCGGACAGGCTGTTTGACAGCAGCACCAGATCGCCCTGATTGCGCGCCAGATCCGTGCCGCCGCCCATGGCTACCGAGACCTGCGCCTGCGCCAGCACCGGTGCATCATTCACGCCGTCTCCCACCATCGCCACCAGCGCATCGGGCTGCGCCTGCCAGTCACGCACGAAAGCCTGTTTCTGCTCGGGCGTTGCTCCGGCGCGGGTTTCGGCAATGTCCAGATGCGCCGCCACCGCCTTGACGGCCGCCTCGCCATCGCCGCTGACCAGCGCCATCGGCACGCCTTCGGCGGCCAGACGGCGGATCAGCACCGGCGCATCCTCGCGCGGCGTGTCGGCCAGCCGAAAGAGCGCCAGCCAGCCTTCTGCCGAGCCCAGTGCGACGACGGTCGCTCCACCGGAATCCATCGACAGCTGCGGTACTGCAGCCCCCACCAGCGCAGCAACAAAATCGGGACGGCCAAGACGCAACAGGCGGCCGTCGATGCGCCCTTCAACGCCCTGCCCCGTCACCGCCCTCGAACCCTCGACTTGCGGCAAATCCGCCGCGTCGCTCGCCCGACGCAACGCGGCCGCAATGGCGTGTTCGGAACCCTGCTCAAGCGCTGCCGCCAGACGGCGCACGCCTGCTTCGTCGCCTGCGAAGACGTCGACCGCCTCAACACGCATTTCGCCATGGGTCAGCGTACCGGTCTTGTCGAAGACGAAACGGTTGGCCTTGGCCAGGGCCTCGATGGCATGCCCGCGCGTGACCAGGATGCCCATGCGCGCCAGCGCATCGGTGGACACTGTCAGCGCGGTCGGCGTGGCCAGCGACAAGGCGCAGGGACACGCCACCACCAGCACCGACACGAAAATCCACAGCGCACGATCGGGGTCGATGAAGTGCCAGATCACCCAGGTCAGCGCCGACGCCACCAGCAGGGCCGCAATGAAGTAGCGCGCCACGCGGTCAGCGTGCGTGGCAACCGCCGGTCGCTCCTGGGCGGCACGATCGATCAGGCGCCGGATGGCTGCCAGCCGGGTGGCTTCGCCCACACGTACGACCTCGATCACCAAAGGGCTGGTGATATTGATGCTGCCGCCAATGACTTCGGCGCCCACGGCTTTCGTCACCGGGTGGCTCTCCCCGGTCAGCAGCGCCTCGTTGGCCGAGCTCGCCCCCTCATGCACCACACCATCGACCGGAATCACTTCCCCGGGGCGCACGCGCACGCGCTCGCCGGCTACCAGCTGCGATACCGGCACGCGCTCGGCGCTGCCGTCGGCGGCAAGCCGCTCGGCAAAGGACGGCAATACCTTGCCGAGCTCCTCGACACCACGCACCGCCTTCTGCCGCGCCAGCATTTCTACATAGCGCCCGCACAGCAGCAGGAAGACAAACATCGTGACCGAATCGAAGTACACGTCCGGCCCGTCCACCAGCGTGGCCCACACGCTGGCCAGAAAGGCACTGCCGACACCCAGCGCCACCGGCACATCCATGCCCAGGGAGCGCAGCCGGATGTCGCGCCAGGCACGGCGGAAGAAAGGTGCTGCGGAATAGAACACCACCGGCAGGGTGAGCACCAGGCTGGCCCAGCGCATCAACACCTCGGCGCCGTGCGACAGGTCGTCGCCCGAGGCGATCCACGCCGGATAGGCGTACATCATCACCTGCATCATGCCGAAACCGGCCACGAAGACGCGCCACAGCATCGAGCGCCGCTCGCGGTGCGCGACCTGCTCCAGCCGCTCGGCGTCATACGGATAGGCGCGATAACCGATGGACTGGATCGCGCCGAGAATGGCCGAGAGCTGCGTCACCCGCGTATCCCAGCGCACGCGCGCACGACGCGTGGCGTAATTGACCTCGACCAGCGACACGCCGGGCAAGGTCTTGACGTGACGCTCGTTGAGCCACACGCAGGCGGCGCAGGTGATGCCTTCGAGAATCAGCGCCGCCTCGCGCTCATGCTCGCCCACCGGCTTGACGAAGTCGGCCTGAAAATCGGGATGATCGAACAGGCCGAGGTCCTGCAGCTCGGACGGCATGGCCTCGCGCACCGGCTCGGGCATGGCGTCGCGATGACGGTAGTAATCCGTCAGGCCGCTGGCAACAATGGCACCGGCCACCGCCTCACAACCGCCACAGCACATGCGGCGATCGGCCTCGTCGATACGCACCCAGTGCGCGCTCGATGGCGGCACCGGCAGGCCGCAGTGATAGCAGGATTCGTCGGGTGTGGCGGAACTGGCCGGTGAAGCTTCGGAAGTCATTCAGGCAGGCGCTGCGGCGGCCGCCCCGGCGCAGGGCGCACCGGATCGCGGGCAGAGCGTCTATTTAACACGATCCCCGCCTCGACCGCCTTGCGCAGGATCAAGGGTGCAGGGTTTAGTCAGCGCGAACGGCGCGCACGCTCCTGCAATTCGGAGAGCGAAACCAGCAGGTCACTGAAGCGCTCGCCCTGCACCGTGACGTGATCACGCAGCAGCTGCGCCGCGCGATCACCATCACCGGCCACAATGGCCGCGGTAATGCCGCCATGCTCGTCGAACGAGGCCTTGACGCGGTCACGCACATGCAGCTGCATGCGGCGATAGGGACGCAGGCGGCGCTGCAGCTGGCGCGCCTGCTCGATCAGGAACTGGTTGTGGCTGGCCGCGTAGATGGCGTGATGGAAGCGCTCGTTGAGGTAGAAGTAGGCATTCGGATCCCCCCCGTCGAGTGCCGCCTGACTGGCCTCGTGTGCCGCCACCAGCTCCTCGCGATCGGCCGACGTGATGCGCCGGGCGGCCAGTCGCGCGCACATGGCTTCAAGCTCGGCCATGACCTCGAACATCTCGCACAGCCGCTGCGGCGACACTTCCACGACGACCGCACCACGGCGCGGCCGCATCTCGACCAGACCTTCGGAGTCGAGCTGGATCAGCGCCTCGCGAATCGGCGTGCGCGACACGCCGAACTCTTCGGCAAGTTCGCTTTCATCAAGGCGCATTCCCGGACCATACTCACCGGTAGCGATGCGTTCCTCGATCGTCTCGCGCAGATACTCCGAGCGGCGCGTCGCCACCGGTGGGGATTCCGGACGGTTCATCGTGCGAGCTTCCTCATCCGCGGCTGATTCCGCGTCAATTTGAATCAGCTTCATGTTAGGTTATTCTCGTATACAAGAAAGCAGTTTTGGAATACAAATCTGCACCAACGCATGCCCTCGGGGGTACGGTCGCCCCGCCGAAGCGACCGAAGCGGATGCTACCAGCATGCGCTGCGTAACAACGGCACCACAAGAAACAAGAATTTTTATATGGAGACAACCGCCATGACCCGGAAACTTCCGTCCGTCCGCAGGAACTTCCTGCGTTCCGCTCTGACCGTAGCCGCCGCCGTCACCCTGGGTGCCGGCATCGTCGGTCAGGCCAGCGCCCAGCAGACCCTTCGCCTGTCCCACCAGTGGTCGACCAACGACATCCGCCACAAGGTCGCACAGATCGTTGCGGACGAGGTCGAGAAGGCCAACGTCGGCCTTGCCATCCAGATCTTCCCGAGCCAGGCGCTGTTCAAGGCCAACGACCAGTGGGGCGCGATGACCTCGGGCCGTCTGGACATGACCGTTCTGCCGCTGTCCTACGCCGGTGGCCGTCACCCCGAATTCAACCTCACGCTGATGCCCGGCCTGGTCAAGAACCACGCGCACGCCGGCCGCATCAACGAATCCCCCTTCATGGGCAAGATCGAGGAAATCGCCAACAAGGCCGGCGCCGTCACGGTCGTCAAGGGCTGGCTGGCCGGTGGCTTCGCCTCCAAGAAGAACTGCATCGTCGAACCGGACGACGTCAAGGGCCAGCAGATGCGCGCAGCCGGCAAGGCCTTCGAGCAGATGCTCGCCGGCGCCGGTGCGTCGATCGCGTCGATGCCCAGCTCCGAGGTCTACACCGGCATGCAGACCGGCGTGCTGGACGCGGTGAACACCAGCTCGTCGAGCTTCGTGTCGTTCCGCCTCTACGAGCAGGTCAAGTGCTACACCCCGGCCGCCGAATACGCGCTGTGGTTCATGTATCAGCCGGTGATGATGTCCAAGCGTGCCTATGACGGTCTGAACGACGCGCAGAAAGCCGCCGTGGCTGCCGGTGCCAAGAAGGCCGAGGCCTACTACGCTGAAGAAGCCGCCAAGGAAGACGCCGCTTCGGTCGAGGTCTTCAAGAAGGCCGGTGTCGAAATCGCACTGATGAACGCCGAGCAGTTCGGCAAGTGGCGCAAGCTCGCCGAGGCGACTTCCTACAAGGCCTTCAACGAGCAGGTGAAAGGCGGCCAGGAGCTGCTGGACATGGCTCTGTCGGTCGAGTAATCCCCATCGGGCCGGCGCCATCAGGCGCCGGCCTTTTTACGTCTCACGCCCCAGAACCGGAGCACGAAGATGCTTCAATATGTCCGTGCCGTGCATGCGCTCTCGCGCCTCTGCGGCGTCACCGCCGCGATGATGATCCTCGCGTCGGTATTCATCGTCTGCCAGCTCGTCTTCATGCGCTATGTGCTCAATGAATCGACGGTGTGGCAGACCGAAATCGTCACCTATCTGATGATCGGCGCGACCATGCTGGGCATGCCTTACGTCCAGCTGCTGCGCGGCCACATCAACGTGGACCTGCTGCCGCTGTATCTGCAGAAGACCCCGCGAAAACTGTTGTTCGTGATCTGCGTGCTGGTACAGATCGTCGCCTGCTCGATCATCGCCTTCTACTCCGCCGAACTGCTCCTGCAGGCCTGGGACGGCGGCTGGCGTTCGTCGTCGGTCTTCGGCACACCCCTGTGGATTCCCTATCTCGCGATGCCGCTGGGCTTTGGCCTGACGGTGCTGCAATACACCGCTGACCTGATGATGACCACCCGCGTCGACGACCCCTTCCTGCCGGCCAGCCACCAGCCGCTCACGCCGACCACCGAGGGAGAACGCTGATGGATCCGCTTCTGCTCGCCCTCTTCGTACTGATCGCCACCATCGCGGTGCTGTTCTCCGGCGTCTCGGTCGGCTTCGGTCTGATGATCGTGTCGACCCTGTTCATCCTCTGGCAGGACGGCATCTTCGGCCTGGCCGTGATCCCCGAAGTCATCTTCGGCAAGCTCGACAGCTTCGCGCTGCTGTCCATCCCGATGTTCATCCTGATGGGTGCGGCGGTGGCTTCTTCGCGCGCCGGCGGCGACCTGTACGAACTGCTCAGCCGCTGGCTCACCCGCGTACCGGGCGGCCTGGTGGTGTCCAACCTCGGCGCCTGCGCACTGTTCTCGGCGATGTCCGGCTCCTCGCCGGCCACCTGCGCCGCGATCGGCAAGATGGGCATTCCCGAGATGGTCAAGCGTGGCTACCCGAAAGGCGTTGCTGCGGGTTCGATTGCTGCCGGCGGCACGCTGGGCATCCTGATTCCGCCCAGCGTCACGATGATCGTCTACGGCATCTCGACCGAGACCTCCATCGGCCGGCTGTTCATTGCCGGCATCCTGCCGGGCCTGATGCTCACCGCGCTGTTCATGTCGTGGGCGATCTACTCGACGTGGCGCCAGACCGACGGCGTGATCGTCTCCAACATCAAGTACACGCTGAAGGAACGCCTTGAGCTGATGCCCAAGATCGTGCCCTTCCTGCTGATCATCGTGTTCGTGCTGTGGGCGCTGTACGGCGGCGTGGCCACTCCGTCCGAAGCGGCCGCGGTCGGCGCGCTGGCCTGCCTGGTGCTGGCCATCGTGGTCTACAAGATGTGGAAGCCGACCGTGCTGTGGCATGTGCTCCGCGACTGCACCAAGGAATCGGTGATGATCATGGTCATCATCGGCGCCTCGGGCCTGTTCAGCTTCATGCTGTCCAGCCTGTACATCACGCAGAGTCTGGCGCAGTGGATCATCGACATGAACCTCAACCCGTGGACGCTGATGTTGATGATCAACATCTTCCTGCTGGGTGCCGGTTTCTTCCTGCCGCCGGTAGCGGTCATCCTGATGGCCGCGCCGATCCTGCTGCCGATCGTCATCGCAGCCGGCTTTGATCCGTACTGGTTCGCCGTGGTGCTGACCATCAACATGGAAATCGGCCTGATCACGCCACCGGTCGGCCTGAACCTGTTCGTGATCAACGGCATCGCGCCTGACATCAAGCTGCAGACCATCCTGTGGGGTTCGCTGCCCTACGTCGGCTGCATGGTGCTCGCCATCGTGCTGCTGTGCATCTTCCCGGGCATCGCCACCTGGCTGCCGACCTTCCTGATGGGCCCGGCCGTCTGAAGCCCAATCCGCACCCGGCCCCGGCCGGGTGCGCAACGGAGAATTGTCCATGAACGCCACCGATCACCGCCTTCCGGGCAACCGGCGAGCCGAGCGCAAGTCGCGCGCGGCAAAGCTGGCGCGCGGACGACGGGTCGAGGCGGCTGACGCCATCGCGCTGCTCGAAGCGGTGATCGAATGCGGCGACCGCATCTGCGTCGAAGGCAACAACCAGAAACAGGCTGACTTCCTGGCCCGCTCGCTGGCTGCAGTCGATCCCCAGGCCGTGCACGACCTGCATCTGGTGCAGTCGGTCATCGCCCTGCCCGACCACATCGCGCTGTTCGAGCGCGGCATCGCGAAGGAGGTGGATTTCTCCTTCTCCGGCCCGCAGGCCACGCGACTGGCGCAACTGGTGTCGGAGGGCCGCATCCGCGTCAACGCCATCCACACCTATCTGGAGCTGTTCGCGCGCTACTTCGTCGATCTGACACCGAACGTGGCGTTGATTGCCGCCGAAGCGGCCGATCGTGACGGCAACCTCTACACCGGCCCGAACACCGAAGACACCCCCGCCATCGTCGAGGCCACCGCCTTCCGCGGCGGCATCGTGATCGCACAGGTCAACGAGATCCGCGACACCCTGCCGCGCGTCGACATCCCGGCTGACTGGGTCGATTACGTCGTTGAAGCACCCACGCCCTATTACATCGAACCGCTGTTCACACGCGATCCGGCGCAGATCTCCGAGATCCAGGTGCTGATGGCGATGATGGTCATCAAGGGCATCTATGCGCGCTACGGCGTCACGCGGCTCAACCACGGTATCGGCTTCGACACTGCCGCCGTCGAACTGCTGCTGCCGACCTACGCCGAGTCGCTCGGACTGAAAGGCAAGATCTGCACGCACTGGGCGCTCAACCCGCACCCGGCGCTGATCCCGGCCATCGAGGCCGGCTTCGTGCACTCGGTGCACAGCTTCGGCTCGGAGCTGGGCATGCAGGACTACATCGCCTCGCGACCGGACGTGTTCTTCACCGGTGCCGACGGCTCGATGCGCTCCAACCGCGCCTTCTGCCAGGCCGCCGGTCATTACGCCTGCGACCTCTTCATCGGCTCGACCCTGCAGATCGACCTGCAGGGCAACAGCTCGACCGCTACCAAAGGCCGCATCGCCGGCTTCGGCGGCGCGCCGAACATGGGCGCAGACGCCCGCGGCCGACGCCACGAGAGCGAAGCCTGGGTCAAGGCCGGCGAGGAAGCACGCCAGGGCCGCAACGAAATGCCGCGCGGCCGCAAGCTGGTGGTGCAGATGGTCGAGACCTTCCGCGAGCACATGGCACCGGCCTTCGTCGAGCGCCTGGACGCCTGGGATCTGGCCGAAGACATGGGGCTGTCCAACCCGCCGGTGATGATCTTCGGTGACGACGTCACCCACATCGTCACCGAAGAGGGCATTGCCAACCTGCTGCTGTGCCGCGATGCCAGCGAGCGCGAGCAGGCCATTCGCGGGGTGGCCGGCTACACGCCGGTGGGTCTCGCCCGCGACCGGACCAAGGTGGCGGAGCTGCGTCAGCGCGGCATCATCCAGCGCCCCGAAGATCTGGGCATCGCACGTCGCGACGCCACGCGCGACCTGCTGGCCGCACGCTCGATCAAGGATCTGGTACGCGCCTCCGGCGGGCTGTACGACCCGCCCAGCCGTTTCCGCAACTGGTGAGCGCCATGGAAAGACTGCAGTACGACATCCCCTCGCAAGCCGCTGCGCAACAAGGCGCACCGGTACTGGTCGGCGTCACGGCGTCCGGCAACTGCGAGATTCTCGTCGAATCGGGGGCCGACACCGGCCACTGCCGCATTGCCATCAACACCTCGGCCATCGGCTTCGCGCCGATCTGGCAGGCCGTGCTGCGCGACTTCGGCGAACGCCACGCCGCCGGCGGTCTGGCCATCGAGATCAACGACGTCGGCGCCACCCCGGCGGTGGTCAGCCTGCGCCTGGATCAGGCCCTCGAAGCCTGGGAAGAAGGTCATGCATAAGAGCTACTCCGAAGCCTCCGCCCGAGAACGCGTGCTCGGCATCCTCGATGCCGGCAGCTTCCAGGAATTCGTACCGCCGTCCGAACGCGCCTCCAGCCCGCATCTGGCCCAGCTCGACCAGCCGGTGGCCTTCGACGACGGCCTGATTGCCGGCCGCGGCACGCTGGACGGCAAGCCCGTGTTGATCGCCGCACAGGAAGGCCTGTTCTTAGGAGGCGCAGTGGGCGAGGTACATGGCGCCAAGCTGGTCGGCCTGATCCGCCGCGCGGTGGCCGAGAAGCCGGCTGCCGTGCTGATCCTGTTCGACTCCGGTGGCGTGCGCCTGCACGAGGCCAACGCCGGGCTGATCGCGGTATCCGAGATCCTGCGTGCAATCTGCGCGGCGCGCGTCGAAGGCGTGCGCTTCGTCGGCCTGGTGGGCGGTTCGGCCGGTTGCTTCGGAGGCACCGGACTGGTCGCGCGCTGCTGCGACGCCATCGCCATGTCCGAGGAAGGGCGGCTGGCCATGTCCGGCCCCGAGGTGATCGAAACCGTACACGGCGTCGAGGAGTTCGACGCCCGCGACCGCGCGCTGGTGTGGCGCGTCACCGGCGGCAAGCACCGCTATCTGCTGGGCGACGCGAACCGCATCTGCGAAGACGACGTCGCCGATTTCCGCGCCGCGGCCATCGCGCTGAGCGACGGCCCCGCCGGCCTCACGCTGGAAGACGTCGAAGCCGAACACGCCCGGCTCGCCGCACGCTGGGAAGCCTTTTCCGACTGCGACGACGGGCTGGATGTCTGGCGCCGCCTCGGCGTTGCGCAACCCGAAAACGTCTCGATGCTCGACACCGCAGACTTCGTGGCCATGGCCGACGCCACCACCGGGAGGGCCCTGCCATGACACGCAACGAATTGCTGGAGGCCTTTTTCAGTGACGCGGGCTGGACGCCGCGCACGCTCGACGACCACTATTTCGACGGCCGCGCCCGCATCGGTGACGAGACCGTCACCATCATCGGCACCTCGGAACGCGCCGAAGTCGGCGTCGACCTTTGCCTGCGCATGGCCGCCGCCGTGCTGGAAACCGTGCGCAAGCATCCGGGAGAAGCCATCGTCTTCTTCCTCGACACGCAAGGCCAGCGCCTGCGCCGCCGCGACGAACTGCTCGGTCTCAACGGCTACATGGCGCATCTGGCCAAGTGCTGCGAGATCGCGCGTCGCAAGGGCCACCCGCTGTTGTCCGTGGTGTATGGCGAAGCCGTGTCCGGCGGCTACCTCACCACCGGCATGATGGCTGACGCCTGCTACGCCGTGTCCGGCGCCGAGATCAAGGTCATGAACCTGCCCGCCATGGCGCGCATCACCAAGGTGCCGCTGGAAAAGCTGCAGTCGCTCGCCAAGGATTCTCCGGTGTTCTCGCCTGGCGTCGACAACTACCTGCGCATGGGCCACCTGCGCGCCGTGTGGAGCAGCGACTACGCTGCCCGCCTGGCCGAAGCGCTGGCCGACCTGCGCGCCGCACCCGACTTCAACGACCCCCGCATGCAGCTCGGGCTGGAGCGCGGCGGGCGACTCGCCGCAGCGCCATTGGCCAACCGCGTCGCCCATGGCTGACCTAGCGCCTGCCCGGCACGATCTGATCTGGCTCGAAGCCGACGCGCCTGCGCATGCCCGTGCCATGCCCGGCTGCGCCGCGGCGCTGACCGATGCCGGCGCGCGCCTGTCGGAATGGACCGCCGCCGGCCGGCCCTTGGTGCTGTCGCGCCAGCCGCGCGAACTGCCCCCCGGCCGCACCCTGCTCGGGCTGCCGCTGCCCCCTTCGGCCGGCAAGCACCGCATCGCCTTCGAGGTGCCGAATTCGCGCATCGCACGTCGTGCGCCACCACCACCGCTGCGCGCCATTACTTCCCTGCTGCCAACGCATTGGCAGTCAACGCTGCAGGCGCTCAACGGCCACGTGGACATTGCTGCCACCAGCCCGCGCGCCTATGGCTCGGCCGCCATGCAGGCCGTCACCGGCATCCCCTGCCTGGGGGAGGATTCCGATCTTGACCTGCTGCTGACGCCAACCAGCCGCGCCGCAGCTGAGCGCGCACTCGACGCGCTTGGCGGCCTCGTCGCCCGTGGCACCTGCCCTGCGCTGGATGGCGAAATGATCGACCGTCGCGGCCGCGCCGCCAGCTGGCGCGAGCTGCTGGTCGGCACCCGCCAGATCCTGTTCAAGCACCTTGACCATGTCGGCATGACCACGCGCGAGGACTTTCTCGCCGGCTGCGAGGCGGAAGGCGCATGAACTTCGCACAGCAGATCGACAACGCCGCGTGGAATGCGCTGATCTTCGAGCTGACACTGGCACCCAAGCCCGGCCTGGTCACGCCGTTCTCGAACGGCAGCCATGCCGACATGGATCACCGCCACTTCAGCGCCAGCATCGAAGCGCTGTCCGGCTTTTTCGGCGACTGCGCACGCCTTGCCGCAGCCGGCGCCGACCTGTTCACGTTGCAGTTGCGCGGCAGGCAGGCCGAGAGCGCGATGTTCAGCGCCACCCGGGGCGTCAACACGCACAAAGGCGCGGTGTTCACGCTCGGCCTGCTGGCTGCCGCGGCCGGCGTACAGCAGGCCCGCGGTGAACTGCTGCCCGACCAGCTCGGCAACGTCGTGGCCGAAGAATGGGGCAACGCCCTGCTCGACGCAGCCGACCACGCGCCGGCCGACACCCACGGCGTGCATGTGCGCCGCAATCTGGGCCTGCCCGGCGCCCGCGAACAGGCCGCGAACGGCTTTCCGGTGCTGTTCGAAACCACCCTGCCGGCGCTGCGCGGAGCGCGCCGACGCCTCGGCAAGGATCCGCGCGCACTGCTGCACGCCCTGATCGCCACCATGGCTGTGCTGCCCGACACCAATCTCGCCCACCGCGGCGGGCGCAGCGGGCTGGAGTGGGCACAGTACGCCGCCGCCGATTTCATCACCCGCGGCAGCGTCTTCAATGCCAGCGGACAACGCCGCCTCCAGGTCCTGTGCGGCGCATTCGAGCGCCGCTGGCTGAGCCCCGGCGGCAGCGCCGACCTGCTGGCCGCAGCCCTGTTCGTCGACGGCATTTCGGCGGGCTGCCCGCTTGCGCAGCGCAGCGAGGCAATCACTGCATGAGTCTGTGCTGGCTATGCCCCGGACAGGGAAGCCAGACGCCCGACATGCTGGCGCAACTGGCGGATGACGATCTCGCCGCGCCGGTGCTGGCCAGACTGTCGCGCCATGTCGCACCCGATACGCTCTCGCTCGCACAAGACCCCGAACACTGCTTCGACAACCGCCACGCCCAGCCGCTGATCGTGCTGTATGGCTTGAGCGTGGCCGAAACCCTGCGGGCAGCCGGCATCACGCCGGGCGTGGTGGCCGGCTACAGCGTCGGCGAACTGACCGCCCACGGCGCCGCACACGGACTCACCGCGCCGGACACGCTGGCGCTGGCACGCCAGCGCGCCGCCTGCATGGATGCGGCCACCCCGCCCGAGCACGGCCTGCTCGCAGTACGCGGCGTCGCACTCGAATCGCTGCGCCAGCAGGCTGAAGCCGCCGGCGCCCGCCTGTCGATCACCAACTCCGCCGACCACGCCGTGCTGGCCGGGCCGCGCAGCGTACTCGATGCTCTGGCCGCCCGATTGACCGCCAGTGGCGCGCATGTCGTGCCGCTGGCCGTGCACGTGCCGGCGCATTCGCACTGGCTCGAAGCCGCTGTAGCGCCATTTCGCGCGGCCCTGCAAGCCGCCACCTGGCACCTTCATGATGCGCCCGTGCCAAGCTGCATCGACGGGCGTGCCGTGAGTTCGGGCCGCACGGCCGTCGAAGCCCTGTCCCGCCAGCTTGCCGAGCCGCTGGACTGGGCGCGCGTGCTCGATGTCACGCGCGAACTCGGCGCCACGGTTTTCTTCGAACTCGGACCGGGCGACAGCCTGACCCGCATGGTGCGCGAGCACCATCCGGACCTCGAGGCGCGCGCGCTGTCCGAATTCGCCACGCTGCGCGGAGCGGCCGCCTGGCTGGCCCGCGCCACACGATGAACACGGGCGGCGCAACCGCCCGGCAACCCGGAGACACACCATGACCCAGGCAAGAATCGTCCAGATCACCGAAGCCGGCGCACCGGAAGTGATGAAGCTCGTCACCGTCGACTTGCCCGCCCCGGCGGCCAACGAGGTGCTGCTGCGCCAGACCGCCATCGGCTTCAACTTCATCGACACTTACCAGCGCAGCGGCTACTACCCTGTGCCGATGCCGGGCGGACTGGGGCACGAAGCTGCCGGCGTGATCGAAGCCGTCGGAGCCGACGTTAAGGACCTCCAGGTCGGCGACCGCGTGGCCTACATGAACGCCGGCCTGGGCGCCTACGCCAGCCACCGCAACGTCGCCGCCGACAAGCTGGTGAAACTGCCGGATGAGGTGTCGGACGAGCAGGCGGCCACGCTGATCTTCAAGGGCATGACCGCACAGTACCTGGTGCGCCGCACGCACAAGGTGCAGCCCGGCGACATCGTGCTGGTGCATGCCGCCGCCGGCGGCGTGGGCCAGATCCTGTCGCGCTGGGCCAAGGCACTGGGCGCCACCGTGATCGGCACCGCCGGCTCACCGGCCAAGTGCCAGGCCGCACTGGCAGCCGGTTGCGACGCAGCCATCGACTACTCCCAACCGGACTGGGTACAGCAGGTCATCGACGCCACCGGTGGCAAGAAGGCACGCGTGGTGTATGACTCGGTGGCCAAGACCACCTTCCTCGGCTCGCTCGACTGCGCCGCGCCTTTCGGGCTGGTGGTGCTGTATGGCGCGGCCTCCGGCCCGGCCCCGGACATCCACCCCGAAATCCTCAACAAGAAGGGCTGCCTGTTCCTCACGCGCCCGTCAGTGTTCCCGCACAACGCCAATCCGCAGATCTTCCGCGAGAACGCACGTGAGCTGATGGACGCCATCGTCTCCGGCACCGTGTCGGCGCCCATCGGTGCCCGCTTCACGCTCGACGACATCGTTGCCGCCCATCACGCCGCCGAGGCTCGCAGCTACAGCGGTGCAATGGTGATCACGGCGTGACTTCTGCACCTCGCACGCCCCATTTCGGAGCGTAGACTGAAGATATTCAGCAGGCGGCCGTTAAGTCAGTCAAGGAGTGCGCCGGCCAGCAGGCCGGTGCCCATTCCAGCCATCGTTGGAGTCTCATGATGAAAATGCTGCTCGCCCCCGGAATTGCGCTGTGCAACCAACTGGGTCACGGTCAGAAGTACGGACTGATTTCAGCGCTGCTACTGCTCCCGATTGCCATCCTTGGCTACGAGATCGTGCAGGACAACGGCACGCTCTGGCTCAATGTCGCAGCGCTGGCCACCACGCTGATCGCGCTCTATCTGCTCGCCGCACTGGCGCACACGCAAGGCGAGACCGCGCAGGCGTTCTCGACCGCCATCGCCCGCTTCGCCAAGGGCGACCTGTCGGCCCGCGTCAAGCTCGAAGGACGCGACGAAATGGCGCGCGTGGCCAAGTCGTTCAACGACATGGGCAAGGAGATCAAGCGCATGATCGCGCGCGTCTCCGGCCACGCCGAAGAAGTGGCCGAGGCCGCCAGCAAGCTCTCTCACCGCAGCGCCGAAGTGCGCTCCGGCAGCCATCAGCAGAGTGACGCCACGACCAGCGTGGCCGCCGCCATGCAGGAGATGACGCAAAGCGTCGCGCAGGTTTCCGGCCACGCCGGCGACACCGAGGCCGCCTCGGAAACCGCCTGTCGCCTGTCCGAAGAAGGCGAACGCGTGGTGCGCGAGGCCTCCACCGAAATGGAGCACATCGCCGAGGCCTTCAGTCGCTCCGCTGAACAGATCAGGGAACTGGGCGGTCGCACCGACGAGATCAGCAAGATCGTGCAGGTCATCCGGGACATTGCCGACCAGACCAACCTGCTCGCGCTCAACGCCGCCATCGAGGCTGCGCGCGCCGGCGAACAGGGCCGTGGCTTCGCCGTGGTAGCCGACGAGGTGCGCAAGCTGGCCGAGCGCACCGGCAACGCCACCGCCGAAATCGGCGAGATGATCGGTGTCATCCAGGGCAGCACGCAGTCGGTGGTGTCGGGCATGGAAACCGGCGTCAGCCAGGTCTCGCATGGCGTCGAACTGGCCTCGAAGGCCGGCGACTCCCTGTCGCACATCAACAAGGGCGCGCATGAGACCCTGCGCATGGTGCGCGACATCGCCGCTGCGGTGAAGGAACAGAGCACCGTCTCCAGCGACATCTCGGAGAGCGTGGAGCGCATCTCCAGCATGCTGCAAAGCGGCAGCGTGGCGGTTGATCACATGTCCGGCGAGGCCGACCACCTCGACACCGTCGCCGCCAGCCTCAAGGACGCCATCAGCCGCTTCTCCGGCGGCACCGCCAACGAGGCGTCGCAACTCGTCGAGCGCGCCGCCGCGCTCTACACCAACCGCGGCCAGCAGGCGGCCTTTGAGGCCTTCTGCGACCCACATGGCGAGTTCGTGCAGCGCGACCTCTACATCTTCGTGTACGACATGGACGGCGTGGTGCGCGCCCACGGTGGCAACCCCACGCTGATCGGCAACAACATGCGCGAAGCCAAGGACGCCAAGGGCGCCGCCTTCATCCAGGACCGCATCCGCATCGCGCAGACCGCCGGCAGCGGCTGGCAGGACTACATGTTCAAGAACCCCGAAACCGACGAGATCGAAGCCAAGACGTCCTTCATCCGGCGTGTGGATAACTTCATCTTTGGCTGCGGCGTGTACAAGTAGGACCGACCACGGCGTATGCACGGATGACGGCCCGGACGCACCGGGCCGTTTTTTTGGGCTTGAACACCCGGGTAGTCACGCTCAACAGTTTCACGAATCGTGCACCGCAGCGTATCCTCACAAAGGCGGGCTCCCGGCTGCAAAACGGCCCGGGGCGGACTTCTGGAGAGTGCTGCATGTCGATCGACTGGAAAAGCTACGACCCTTCACCGTTCTACGACGAGCTGATTGCCGGGCGGGGCAAGCCGCGAGCCGCAGGCAAGATGCTGACCGACTACCTCGCCGGACTTGGCGCGGAAGAAATCCAGGCACGCAAGCGGGCCGCAGAGCTGGCCATCATCGAGATGGGCATCAGCTTCACGGTGTATAGCGAGGGCGAGAACATCGACCGCGCCTGGCCCTTCGACATCATTCCGCGGGTGATTCCGCGCAAGGAATGGCGCCAGATCGAGGCCGGGCTGACGCAACGTCTGACGGCGCTGAACCTGTTCATCCAGGATCTGTACAACGAACAGCGCATCGTGCGCGACAAGGTGCTGCCGGAGTACGTGCTGGCGCAGTCCAAGAATTTCCGCGAACAGTGCCGCGGCTTCACACCTCCGCTGGGCGTGTGGGCGCACATCTGCGGCTCGGACCTGGTGCGCGACGGTGACGGCACGGTATATGTGCTGGAAGACAACCTGCGTGTGCCGTCGGGCGTGTCCTACATGATCGAGAACCGCCACGTCACCAAGCGCGTGTTCCCGGAACTGTTCGAGAACACGTCCATCCTGCCGGTGGACGAGTACCCGGCGCAGCTCTTCGACATGCTCGCCGCGCTCTCGCCGCGCCCGCAGGACTACCCCAACGTGGCGGTGCTGACGCCGGGCATCTTCAACTCGGCCTATTTCGAGCACTCGTATCTGGCCCAGCGCATGGGCGCGCAGCTGGTCGAAGGGGCCGACCTCGAAGTCGGTGACGATGACTGTGTGTACATGCGCACCATCGGCGGGCTGGAGCGGGTGGACGTGATCTACCGCCGCATCGACGATGAGTTCATCGACCCCGAAGCCTTCAAGCCAGATTCCATGCTCGGTGTGCGCGGGCTGATGCGCGCCTGGCGGGCCGGCAATGTGGCCATTGCGAATGCGCCTGGCGCTGGCGTGGCCGACGACAAGGTGATGTACGCCTTCGTGCCAGCGATGATCAAGTACTACCTCGACCAGGATCCGATCATTCCCAACGTGCCGACCTATCTGTGCGTGGACAAGAAGGACCGCGAGCATGTCATCGCCAACCTCGAACATCTGGTGGTCAAGCCGGCCAACGAGTCGGGCGGCTACGGCATGCTGGTCGGGCCGCACTCGACCAAGAAACAGCGTACCGAATTTGCCCGTCTGATCCGCAAGGATCCGCGCAACTACATCGCCCAGCCCACGCTGGCGCTGTCGGTGGCGCCGACGCTGTGCGACGAGGGCCTGGCGCCGCGCCACATCGACCTGCGCCCCTTCATCCTGCAGGGCGTGCGTACGGACGTGACGCCGGGCGGACTGACGCGTGTGGCGATGAAGCGCGGCTCGCTGGTGGTTAACTCCTCCCAGGGCGGCGGCAGCAAGGACACCTGGATCGTGGACGAGGACAACTGAAATGCTTTCAAGGGTTGCAGAACGTCTCTACTGGATGGCGCGCTACATCGAGCGCGCCGAGAACACCTCGCGCATGGTCATGGCCTTCAACACGCTGTCGCTGGACATGCCCAAATCAGTCGAGCTGTCGTGGAAGGAACTGGTCGCCGTGACCGGCATGGACGCGCTGTTCGAAGAGCGCTACCAGCGCGAGGACGACCGCAACTGCGTTAAATTCCTGATCGCCGACGCATGGAACCCCGGCTCCATCCTGAGCACGCTGCGCAGCGCCCGCGAGAACGTCCGTACCACGCGCGACCTGGTGCCGACCGAAGGCTGGGAGATCGTCAACGAGCTCTACCTGTTCGCGCGTGACAACGCCGACCAGGGCGTGAGCAAGCGCGGCCGGCACGAATTCCTGTCGGACATCGTGCAGCGCTGCCAGACGCTCAACGGTCTGATGGCCGGCTGCATGAGTCACGATGCGGCCTACGACTTCATCCGCCTGGGCTACAACGTCGAGCGCGCCGACATGGCCACGCGCCAGATCGACGTCGGCGCGTTGCGGCTGCTGGCTCGCGAAAGCGACGAGGCCGAACCCTACGAGGGCCTGCTGTGGACCAGCATCCTGCGGTCGCAAAGCGCATTCCAGATGTACCGCCAGCACGTCAAACGGCGCGTCAATGGTGGAGACGTGGTGCGCTATCTGCTGCAGGACGCGGATTTCCCGCGCTCGGTCGCGCATGCGCTGTCGCGCTGCGAGAACGCGCTGGGCCGCCTGCCCAACAACGAACTGCCGCTGCGCATGGCCATCGAGGCACGGCGCCATGCACTGGACGCCGACGTGCCCAAACTGATCGCCGACAACGCCCTGCACGGCTTCATGGACCGCGTGCAGCTGGAGGTCGGCGAGCTGCACGAATCCGTCGCCAGCTGCTGGTTCCCGCGCGACACGGCATGACCCGCTGAGCCCCATGCCAACCGGCCTGATCGACACCTACCCTTTCGCCACCGACCGCTACGACGAGATGCTCGCCGCTGCGGGAGCACCGCGCCCGCACTGGGACGCCTTCGCGCGTCGCATCGAGGGCCTGCCCTCGCAGGCCATGCGTCAGCGCGCGGCCTTCGTCGCCGACGCCATCGCCGCGGACGGCGTCACCTACAACGTCTATGCCGATCCGGAAGGCACCCGCCGCCCGTGGGAGCTGGACATGCTGCCGCTGGTCATCAGCGCCGCCGAATGGCGCAACCTGTCGGCGGCGGTGGCGCAGCGCGCCCAATTGCTCGACCGCGTACTGGCCGACCTCTACGGCCCGCAGACGCTGCTCTCCGAAGGTCTGCTGCCGCCTGCGCTGGTGTTCGGTCAGCACGGCTACAAATGGCCCTGCCACGGCATCAAGCCGGTCGGCGGTCACTATCTGCACTTCTACGCGGTGGATCTCACGCGCGCGCCCGACGGCGGCTGGTGGGTGATCGCCGACCGCACCCAAGGCCCATCCGGCGCCGGTTACGCGCTGCAGAACCGCATCGTGGTGTCGCAAGCCTTCCCGGACGCCTTCCGCAAGCTGCGCGTGCACAAGCTTGCCGCCTTCTTCCGCGCCATGCAGGACGGCATGGCGCGCATGGCCCCGACCGACGGCGAAGCACCACTGTGCGTACTGCTGACGCCCGGCCCCTACAACGAAACCTATTTCGAGCACGCCTTCCTCGCGCGCTACCTCGGCTTCCCGCTGGTTGAAGGCCAAGACCTGACGGTGCGCGACGACACCGTGTACCTCAAGACGCTGCGTGGCCTGCGCCGTGTGCACGCGGTACTGCGCCGGCTGGACGACGATTTCTGCGACCCACTCGAACTGCGCGCCGACTCTGCGCTGGGCGTGCCCGGCCTGCTCGGCGCCGTGCGCGCCGGACGCGTGCTGGTGGCCAATGCGCTGGGCAGCGGCGTGCTCGAAAGCGCGGCGCTGTTCGGCTTCCTGCCGGGCATTGCCGAGCGCCTGCTGGGCGAGAAGCTGGCCATTCCGTCGGTCGCCAGTTGGTGGTGCGGCGAGACGCCGGCCATGGAGCACGTGCTGTCCAAGCTGGACGACCTCGTGATCAAGCCGGCCTACCCCGACATGGGGCGCGAGCCAGTGTTCGGCCACACCCTCAAGGGACAGGCGCTGCAGGACATGGTCGACAGCATCGTGGCCCAGCCGCACGCCTACGTTGCACAGGAATGGGTGCGTCTGTCACAGGCGCCGGTATGGTCGTCCGACGCACAGGGTGACCGGCTGCTGTCACGCTCGGTCGGTCTGCGCATGTTCGCCGCGGCCACGCCGGACGGCTACGTAGTGATGCCCGGTGCGCTCACGCGCGTGGCCCCCGAAGCCGGCGTGGAAGTGATCTCGATGCAGCGCGGCGGCATGTCGAAAGACACCTGGGTGCAGTCCGAAGGTCCGGTGCCGCGCGGCAGCCTGCTCAAGAAGCGGCTGGGCATGATCGACCTGATGGTGACCGGCACCGAAGTGCCCTCGCGCGTCGGCGAAAACCTGTTCTGGATGGGCCGCCACTCCGAACGCAGCGAGGCCTCCGCACGTGTGCTGCGCACGGTGCTCACACGCGTGGCCACCGGCACCGACGAGATCGACGAAGAGACCGCCGGCCTGCTCGCCGCCGCCGAGGATCTCGGCGTACTGGCCATCACCACCGAACCGGATACCGATCTCGAGGAGCGCCTGCTCTCGGCCGTCTCCAACTACGATCAGCCCGGCTCCATCGCCGCCAACCTGCGCGCGCTGGGCCTCAACACCAACCACGTGCGCGAGCGGCTCTCGTCGGACAACTGGCACGTCCTGAACCGCCTCGAAAACGCCCTGCACCCGCGTCCGGCCACGCTCGACCGGGCGCTCGGCGCACTCGACCAGGTGATGCTCGACAGCATCTCGCTGGCCGGCTTCGCCATGGACGACATGACGCGCGACGAAGGCTGGCGCTTCCTCATCCTGGGCCGTCGCATCGAGCGCCTGGCCGCGCTGTCCAAGCTGGTCAGGTCGGTGTTGCTGACGCCGGCCCAGGATCGCGAGCGCATGCTCGACTGGCTGCTCGAAGCCTGCAACTCCATCGTCACCTACCGCGCACGCTATCGCCGCGTGCCCGAGCTGCTGCCGGTGGTGCACCTGCTGGTGTTCGACCCCACCAACCCGCACTCCGTGGTGTTCCAGGCGCAGGCGCTGATGCGTTACCTGACGCTCGCCTCGCAGGAGCTGGGGCATACCGTGCCGCCGCACATCGGCGAGCTCGAACGCCGCCTCGCGCGTTTCGACCTAACCGCCTTCGAGGCCGAGGAATGCGACCCGGCCTGCGCACGCCTGGCCACCCTGCTCGGCGACGCCTGGGACACTGCGCAAGCACTGAGTGACGACGTGCACAACCGCTTCTTCATCCACACCGTACATCGCTCCCGGCTCAGGAGCGCGACATGAGCAGCGCGCGCTACCACGTGCTGCACGACACGCGTTACGGCTACGAACAGCCGGTGCGCGAGTCGCACCAGTTGCTGCGCATGCAACCGCGCGAACTGCCCTGGCAGCACTGCGCCGCCCACCGGCTGCGTATCGACCCCGAGCCCACGCGCAGCCAGGCCTTCCAGGACAGCTTCGGCAACCGCATCCTGGCCATGCATTTCGAAGGCGCTCACGACGCACTGAGCGTGCGCAGCGAATCGTGGATCGAACTGCAGCCACGCATCATGCCGCTGCTGGAGAACTCCCCCGCCTGGGACCTCGCACGCGAATCCCTGCGCTACAAGGCCGGCGCGCGCATGCCCGCCGTCTTGCTGGAGGCCTCGGCCTTCCTCTTCGAGTCCGCCGACGTGCGCCTCAAGCGCAGCTTCGCCGAATATGCCGCGCCCAGCTTTCCGCCCGGTCGCCCGCTGCTGGCCGCCTGCGACGACCTGATGCGGCGCATCTTCGACGAATTCACCTTCGACCCCGAGGCCACCGACGTCAGTACGCCGGTAATCGAGGTGTTCGAGACACGCCGCGGCGTGTGCCAGGATTTCGCGCACTTCATGATCTCCTGCCTGCGCTCGCTGGGGCTGGCCGCGCGCTACGTCTCGGGCTATCTGCTGACACGCCCGCCACCGGGACGCAAACGCCTGATCGGGGCGGATGCCACGCACGCCTGGGTGTCGGTCTTCGTACCGGACATGGGCTGGTTCGATTTCGATCCGACCAATGCCGTGTGGGCTGATCTCGAGCACATCACCATCGGCTGGGGGCGCGACTTCAGCGACATCTCGCCGCTGCGCGGCGTGATTCTCGGCGGTGGTTCGCACGCGCCCGAGATCTCCGTCACCGTCGTGCCGGAAGAAGAGTTTTCGGAGCTTTACGAAGCCGCCGCACTGCCGGGGCTCGACTTGCCACCGGGGCGCGGCTAGTCTTGTGCGCCCCCGCACATCCGGCGCGCGAACTTGCGGCGCCGGAAGTTGCCTGAGCGGGTTCGATCTCACACAGGAATCCGTAATGCCCACGCCCGCACTCACCCGCTACCGCCTCGCGGCCCTGTTGCTGCTCACCTCCTGTAGCCTGCATGCGTCGGCGCCACCGACGCAGGAGGCCGCCCCGATCTACATCGACACCACCCCCGCGCTCGACGTCGACTACGTCCCGACCCCGATGCCGACGGTGCGCAAGATGCTTGAAATGGCAGGCGCCGGACCGGAAGACCACCTCGTCGACCTTGGTTCGGGCGACGGCCGCATCCTCGTCACCGCCGCACGCAAGTTCGGCGTGCGCAGCGCGCTGGGCATCGAACTCGACCCGTGGCTGGTCGAGTACGCCCGCGCCGAAGCCATGGAAGCCGGCGTCTCGGACCGCGTGAAGTTCGTGCAGGCCGACCTCTTCGAGACCGACTTCGCCAACGCCGACGTCGTCACCATGTACCTGCTGCCGCAACTCAATCTGCGTCTGCGTCCCTACATGCTCACACGACTGTCACCTGGTACGCGTATCGTGTCGCACAGCTTCGACATGGGCGAATGGCAGCCGGACCTCAGAGCGGAGATGTACAAGAAGCCGGTGTTCATGTGGGTTGTCCCGGCGCAGGTAGCCGGCACCTGGGAGGTCGAACTCAACCGCGAAGGTCCGCCCATCGTGCTGACCCTGCGGCAGGAGTTCCAGCACCTCGAAGGCAGCGCCAGCCTCGACGGCAAGGCCGTGCAACTCGACGAGCTGACACTGAACGGACGCGACATCCGCTTCCGCATCGGCGACGAGGTCTTCGAAGGCCGTGTCGATGGACGCACCATGCAATCCACCGGCACGCTGCCGTGGTTTGCAATGAACCGCTGAACCAGCACACAAGGACGCCGCACATGAAGGACTGCCGGATCATTGCACTGAGCTCCCAGAAGGGCGGATCGGGCAAGACCACGGTGGCCATGCAACTGGCCGCCGGGCTGGCCCGGCGCGGCCTGCGCGTCAGCGTGGCCGACCTCGATCCGCAGGAAAGCGCCTCGCGCTGGAGCGAGTCGGCCAGCGCCGACGCCCCCTTCCCCGCAGCGGTGATGCGTCCGCAGGGTGAGGCCAATGAGCTCAAGCGCGAACTGCGCCCGCAAGCCAAAGCCAGCGACGTGCTGATCCTCGACTGCCCGCCGTCGATCGAGAACCCCTTCACGCTCGCTGCGCTCGACCTCGCCCGTTTCGCCATCGTGCCGGTGGTGCCCAGCCCGACCGATCTGTGGTCCACCCGCGCCATCGAGCGGCTGATCCTCGAGCGTCACGGCAAGCTCTCGGGCGCCCTGCTGCCCAACCGCGTCACACGCACCGCGCTGTGCGACGATGTACTCGCCGTCATGCAGGACTTCGAACTCCCCGTGCTCGATGCCGCCCTGTCGCAGCGCAGCGCCTATGCGCTGTCGGCGGTACGCGGCAGTTCCGTGTTTGCCCTCGGCCGCTCGGCCCTCGCCGCCCGCGAGGAAGTCGAGCGACTCGTCGCCGCTGTTCTTACCCATCTGGAGAAATAAGCATGGCCACGTCCCGCAGCACGAACCGCAACGCACTGCGCGCCAGCCTCAAGCAGGAAGACGCCGCACTGGAACAGCGCCTGCCCGCCAGCCGCAACCCCCGCCGCGCCACTGCAAAGCCCGCGGCCACGCCTGCAGCCAAGCCCGCCGCGAAACCGCCCGCGAAGCCCGCAACACCCCGGACAAGCGCCTCAAAGACCCCGGCGAAACCTGCAGCCAAACCGGCCCCGGCCAAGCCCGCCGCCCGCCCGGTGGCGAGCAAGACCACCGCAAGTCCGGCGCGCAAGCCCGCCGCTTCCCGCCCGGCCGGCGTCAAGGCCCCCGCAGCGAAACCGGCCGCGGCAAAAACACCTGCAAAACCGGCAACCAAGCCGCCAGCCAAACCCGCGACGAAGCCCGCAGCCGCCCCGCGCCCGACTGCGGCAAAGAAACCCGCGCCCGCCAAGCCCGCCGCGCCGGCGACGCGCAGCCGCCCGACCTCCGGCGCGCGAGCCCAGCCCGGCAACAACACAGCGGTGGCCATACCGAAAGCCGAGCCAGTGAAGGCCGGCAAGATCGTGCGCGACTCGTTCTCGATTCCGGTGCAGGAGCAAAAGGGCCTGAAGGCCCTGCGTCAGGCACTGGAGAAAGCCGGCCGCAAAGCCAGCAAGTCAGAAGTGCTGCGCGCCGGGCTGGCACTGCTGGCGACCCGTCCGATCGCCGAAATTGCCGCTACGCTCGACGGCCTGCCCAAGGTCAGCAAGGGCGGCAGCAAGAAAAAGAAGAAAGGCTGAGCGCGCTCAGGCGGGGCGGGCACGCACATACAGCGTCCCGCCACGATCCTCGCACTGGAAAATGTCGGTGCGCGCGCGCACCAGATCACTCAGTTTGCGAAAGCCGTACAGGCGTGAATCGAAGTCCGGCTGCAGCTTGTTGAGATAGCTGCCGAAGGCGCCCAGCCCGGCCCAGCCGGAATCGTCACCGGCCTTGTCCAGCGCTTCCAACACGAAAGCGCGCGGGAAATCCTGCGCGGCCGGCTCCTCCACCGGAGCCGGTGCCGGCACGGTTTTCGGCGTGGCCTTGCCGGCCGGCTTCTTCGCCGGTTTGGCAGGCGCTGCAGGCTCGGCCGGTTTGGCGCTGACCGGGCGCAGCACCTCGGTGAACAAGAAGCGATGACAGGCGTTGCGGAAGGCCTCCGGCGTCTTCTTCTCGCCGAAGCCGAACACCATCAGCCCTTCCTCCCGGATGCGCAGCGCAAGCCCGGTGAAATCGCTGTCACTCGACACCAGGCAGAAACCGTCGAAACGCCGCGTGTACAGCAGATCCATGGCGTCGATGATGAGCGTGCTGTCGGTGGCGTTCTTGCCGGTGGTGTAGGCAAACTGCTGCACCGGCTTGATGGCGTGGCGGTTGAGCACCTTCTTCCAGCCGGCGCTGTTCGACGAGGTGAAGTCGCCGTAAATGCGCTTCACCGTGGCCTCACCGAAGCGCGCGATCTCGGCCAGCAGACCCTCGATCACGGCCGCCTGCGCGTTGTCGGCGTCGATCAGCACCGCCAGACGCAGGGCGGAATCGTCGGCCTCGAACTTGTCGCTGCGCTTGCCATTGCTCATCGTCATCACCTCAGGTGTTGTAAGCGATCAGTACGCCATCGGAAGCCTCTGCACGCAGCGGCAGCAGGGCCTGGTACGCCGGGGAATCGTGCCAGGCATGCACCGCCGCCTGATCCGGAAAGCGCAGCACCACCACATCGGTGTGCGGGTGTGCGCCCGCCAGCACCGTATCCACCGTGCCGCGAAACACCACCTCGCCGCCATGCGGCGCCAGCGTAGCTGGCACCAGCGACTTGTACTCGGCCCACTTTTGCGGGTGCTTGATGGTGATGTGGCCGATCATGTAAGCCTCGCTCATGCTGCGCTCCTGCGTGGTCCAGTGTGCGGAAACTCTAGCCGATCTCGAACGATGTGATGCCGAAGATGCGCTCGATGGGCAACTCGGGCGCCGGGCCGGTGTACATGCGGGCGGTTTCGAAGCTCAGCTTCATGTCATGCCGCTCGGCCAGCGCCACTGCAGCTGGATTGGTTTCCGGCACATCGAGGTAGTAGGCGTCGCCTGCCGGCACCTGCGCGATCAGCGCAGCAAACAAGGCTTCGGCCAGTTCCGGTCGCTCGGCACACAGCGGCGCAATCTTCCAGCCCTTGCGGCAGGGGCGGATCACGCCGTGGCCGGCCAGCCGGCCCTGTTCGACCAGACCCAGCGCAGTCGCGCCAGGCTGTTCGATCCAGCGACGCTGGAAGGCCGGGCGCTCGGCCGGAAAGAAGGCACGATCCCAGGCGGCGTAGTCGTCAAACGGCAGCGCCGACAGCGGCACGATGCGTGCATCCGGCGCTGCGGCTGCGCCGTCACTGAAACCCTCGAAACGCATGTTGCGCCAGGCCAGCCGGAAGCCTGATTTGCGATAGTTGTCCTGCTGCGCCACGACACCATCAAGCGCCACGTTGCAGCCCTGCAGCCGCGCCATGCCGGCCTGCCAGAGCGTCCAGCCATGGCCCCGCCCGCGCCAGTCCGGATGCACGATGTAGAAGCCGAGGAAACCGAAGTTGCCATAGCGCACGACCGAAATCGTGGCCACCGGCACGCCGTCGACACGTCCGATCAGGAAGCCCTGCGAGTCGGCCGTGAAATAGCTGTCGCCGTCGTGCAGGCCGGGGTTCCAGCCCTCCTGCGCAGCCCAGTCGATGGCGATGTCGAGCTCTTCGCGCGACATCGTGCTGATGATGAGTTGATCCGCCATGCACTCCTCGTCGGTTCTGCCGGGTGTAAACAGAACCGACGATAACGGATTTCGCCGCGCATGGCCCAACCCGCTCAGGCTGCGTGCGCGAGCGAACGACAGATTGCGTCGATATGGCGGTGGTCCGTGCCGCAGCACCCGCCGACGACCGCCAGCCGCGGCAGGCTGCGGCGCAGCGCGCGGTATTGCCGACCCAGCTCTTCGGGGTTGCCGTCATCCAGCACCGTGCATGCATCGAGTTCGGCATGGCTCTGGCGCGAGGCATTGGCCCGGATGCCGCGCACCCGCTCCGTCAGAAGCGGCGCGTCGAGCACATGGGCAAAGTGTTCCGGGTGCGCGCAGTTGAGCATGTAATAGGCGGCATGGGCACCGGTCGCGTCATCACAGTGGCGGATCGCATCAGCCAGCGTCTCACCCGAGGGCAGACGGCCGTCGGTCTCGACGGTGAAGGAGATCGCGACCGGCATGGCATGCTCACGCGCGGCTTCGACAATGCCGACCGCCTCCTCGACATAGTTCATCGTGAAAGCGGCCACCATGTCCGCCGCAGAGGCCGCAAAACCGGCCACCTGCGCAGCGTGGTAGTCGTGCGCTTCGGCTGCCGTCATGCGCAGCCCCGGCACATAGCCATCGCCGCGCGGGCCGAGATTGCCGCTGATGACTACGCGCGTGCATGCGCTCTCATGCTCGGCGCGAATCTCTTCGAGCAGCGCCACCGCCTTGCGGTTGGCTTCGGCCAGCGCCGCCGGCCCGTAGCCCAGGCGCGCGCCCCAGTCGGAATTGGCGCGCCAGGTAGCAGTTTCGAGCACGATGCCGACGCCATGCGCGCGCGCCAGCGCCGCATAGCGCGCATAGTAACGGCGCAGGGTGTCGCAGCCCGCCTCGTCCTTGAGCAGGTCGAAGGCGGCAAAAGCCGGCAAATCAAGGCCTTCATGGAAGACCAGCGTGGTCTCCAGCCCGCCATCGGCAATGAAGGTGTCGTACAGTTGCGGCAGGTTCTTGCGGTAGCGGCTCATCATGGGTCTCCGTTGTCGTGCCTTTCCGGGGCATGACAGAGCGTAGGCCGCACGCACAACGCATTCGAGGGCCAATCCGGCAACAAAGTGGACGATTCGGCCATGAGCACTCCGGTATCCGTCGCCATCCTCGCCTTTCCCGAAACCTCGGCCTCGGTGGTGTACTCGATGTACGACCTGTTCATGTCCGCCGGGCACGACTGGGGCGTAATCGTCGATGGCCAACCGGGCGAGCACGCCATGCGCCCGAAGATCGTTGCGCGGGGCACCGCACCGGTCACGGTGTGCAACGGCATCCAGATCACAGCGCACGCCGCCATGGCCGACACCCCGCCGCCCGACATCGTGTGCGTGCCGGAGGTCAATGTCGTACCGGGCGAGATCCTGACCGGACGCTTCGACGAGGAAATCGAGTGGATCCGGCTCTGCTACCAGGCCGGGTCGATCATTGCCAACTCCTGCTCCGGCGCCATGCTGCTGGCTGAGGCCGGCCTACTCGACGGTCACGACGCCACCACCCACTGGGCCTGGTGCGACGTGCTGCGCGAACGTCACCCGGCGGTGCGAGTGCACCCACAGCGCACGCTGGTGGTGTCGGGCGACGGCCACCGTCTGATCATGGCCGGCGGCGGCACCTCGTGGCTGGATGTGGCGCTGTATCTGATCGCCCGCACGGTGGATGTGGAAACCGCAATGCGCGTGGCGCGCATCCACCTGATTGACTGGCACAGCATCGGTCAGCAACCGTTTGCACGACTGGCACGCTCACGACAGGTGGACGACGCGGCCATCGCGCGCTGCCAGACATGGATCGCCGAACACTACGGCGACCACGCGCCGGTGGCCGCCATGGTGCAGTTGTCCGGCCTGCCGGAACGCTCGTTCAAGCGCCGCTTCCGCGAGGCCACCGGCATGTCGCCGCTCGAATACGTGCACACCCTGCGCATCGAGGAAGCCAAGCACATGCTCGAAACCGGCGACGCGCCGGTGGAGGACGTGGCCGCCGAAGTCGGCTATGAAGACCCCGGCTTCTTCAGCCGCCTGTTCCGACGGCAGGTACGGCTCACGCCGGCGCAATACCGCAGGCGCTTCGGCGCAGTGCGCCGGGCGCTGCAGTTCCCGCACGGGCCGGACGCCTGACGGCGCCTGCCCTGCGGTCATTCATCTCACGAGGCGTACTTGATGGTGCAGCCGTAGGCGCGCGTCACCGGGTTCGGCACGGGTTGGCCGGCCTTCATGGCGTCGAGAGCCTCGACCACGTAGTTGGTGGCCTTGGGGATATCGGCTTCACGCGCGGTGGCGATGGAGTCGATGCCACCCATGTACTGCAGCACACCCTGCGCGTCGATGACGTACATGTGCGGCGTGACCTGCGCGGCGTAGGCGCGACCGACCGTGCCCTGCTCGTCGAGCAGCGTGCTGGCCACCGCCGTGACCTTGCGCTCGGTATTGAGCTTGCGCGCCTGCTCGCCGCTGACGTGGCCCTGCGAGCCGGGTTCGGACGAAATCACCTGCAGCCACACGGCGCCATGTTCAGCCGCCTTGGCCTGGGTGGTCTGCATGTTGCCGCTGTTGTAGTGCTTCCGCACGAAGGGGCAGTCGTGGTTGGTCCATTCCAGCACCACGGTCTTGCCGCGCAGCGCCGACAGTTCCACGGTGCTGCCATCGGCCGCGACGGCCTTGAAATCCGGTGCCGGCTTGCCGACTTCGGGAGCGGCCACGGCCGCCAGCGGGGCGAGGAAACCGGCCGCCAGCGCGGCGGCTATCAGGGGGCGAATCATCATCGGAACACTCCTTGGTTTGCGGGAAAAATCGCCATCGCCTAAACGCCATTCAGCGCGTTCAGCACGATGTCGGGGGTGAGAATCTGCGGCAGCACCACGGCTTGCGCATCGCGCTGCGGCGGGTAGTACAGGTACAGCGGCACACCGCTGCGGCCGAAGCGCGCCAGCACTTCGCCGATGGCGGCATCCTGGTTGGTCCAGTCGCCCTTGAGGTAGGCGACGTCGCGCTCGGCAAAAGCCGCTGCGACCTCGCTGCGTTCCAGCGCGACCTGCTCATTGACGATGCAGGTGATGCACCACGCCGCGGTCATGTTGACGAAGACCGCCCGCCCTTCGGCGCGCAGCGCATCGAAGCGCTGAGGGGTCCACGCTTCGTGCTTGAGCAGCGCACCCTGAGCCTGCGTGGTACGCGCTTGCTGCGTCGCGAGCCCGGTACCGACCGCTACGGCAGCCACCACCAGCGCCGCTGCGACCAGCTGAGCGCTGCGGCGCAGACGCGCGCCGGCATGCCAGGTGGCGTCGTACAGCCAGGCTGCCAGCGCAATCGCCAGCATGCCGCCGGCTGCCACCAGCACACCGCTGGCGCCGGCCTGCAGCGCCAGCACCCACAGCAGCCACACCGCCGCGCCGTACATCGGGAAGGCCAGGAATTGCTTGAAACGCTCCATCCACGGGCCCGGCCGGGGCATGCGTGCGATCAATGCCGGGCGGAAGGCCAGCACCACGAAGGGAATCGCCAGGCCCAGACCAAGCGCAAGGAAGATCGCCAGCAGGGAGAGCGGCGGCTGCGTCATCGCAAAGCCGATGGCCGCGCCCATGAAGGGTGCCGTGCAGGGCGTGGCGACCACGGCCGCCAGCACGCCGGTGAAAAAGCTGCCGGAATGCCCGCCGCGCGTGGTCAGTGCGTGGCCGAAGCCCACCAGACCACCGCCAATCGTGAACACCCCGGAGAGGTTGAGCCCCACCGCGAACAACAGCCACGCCACCATCACCACGAACACAGGCGACTGGAACTGGAAGCCCCAGCCCAGCCGTGCGCCGCCCTGCTGCAGCGCCAGCACCACCACGGCCAGGAGAGCGAAGCTGGTCAACACGCCAGCCAGATAGGCCAGCCCGTGGCCGCGTACGCTGGCCGCGTCGCCGCCGGTGCGCACCAGCGCCAGCACCTTCATGGCCAGCACCGGGAAGACACAAGGCATCAGGTTAAGGGTCAGGCCGCCGGCCAGCGCGAACAGCAGCGCCAGGCCGAGGCCGATAGACGGCGCACCTGAACCGGAAGCCGCAGCAACCGGCTGCCCCTCTGCAACGGTCTCGACGCGCGGTGCAGCAAGCTCGAAGGCACTCGTCAGCGGGCCGTCTGCAGCGTTCTCGCGGATCACCAGCACGCCGGTCAGCGGCGCATCGCGCGCGGGGGCCTGCCCGCGCGGCGCCTCCAGCACGATACCGTCGGCCGTACGCGACAGCCTCTGCGGCGCGGAGTGATCAATGCGCCCCCAGTCCAGCGGATAGAACCAGATGTCGGTGGCGCCATCCGGCAGCACGCCGGTGTCGACCGCGATACGCACCTCAGCCTCTCCCACCGCGTGGCGCGCCCCCCAAGGCGAGGGCTGCGGCAGCCGTGCGCGCGCCGCGGCAATCGCGGGGTGCCCGGCGCCAGCCGTCTGCGCGGCCACCGGCAGATCCAGCGTCAGCTCGACGTCCTCGGGAATGCAGATGTCGGCGCAGACCAGCCAGGACACCGCCGCACGCACGGTCATGATGGAGCCGGGTTCGGCATCGGTCGGCACGGTGAGCGGCGACAGCAGCGTGACCTCGCCCTCGTAGCCGTAGTTGGTCACCGGGCCGAGCGCGTGCCGCTCGGGCGCCGGCCACTGGATATCGCCGACCTGGACGCCGTCCGGAACCTCCCAAGCAATGGTGGTCGCCAACCCCGAATCGCCGGGGTTCTGCCAGTAGGTGTGCCACTTCGGAATGATGGTCTTGGCCACGCCCAGCGTCAGTGTATCGCCCGGTGCCACGGCCTCGGCCGAGGCCACCAGACGTGCCGAGACATGCGGGGTATCCACCTGTGGCCCTTGCAATGCCGCATGAGCCGATGTCAGCAGGCAGGCAGGGATCAGGGCGGCAAGCAGGGCGATGCGGCGAATCATGCGAACTCCGGAAGACGGACGGACAGGGCATGAAGCGTCTGGCCCCGTCAATGGAGTGTCGCAACTCGCTGGGGTTCCTGAGCAGGCCAAGGATGTATCGCCCGGCCGCCTGCCTGATCGGTGCGCAATCGTCGGCAATCCATCCCGGCCAATGACTTGCCCCGCCAACTCAGCGTCTATCCACAGGCTTATCCACACTCGCTGTGGATGAACTCAGGCAAGCCGCGCGCTCAGAGCGTGCCGTTGCGGTCCGGGCGAGACGCGGCGGCATCGGCGTCGGAAGCGTCACGAAACGGAATCATCAGCATGCCCGGAAGACGGTCGGCCACCCGGGGGTCGCGGTACTCCGCCAGACCGATACGCATGCCTTCATGGCCATCGCGCGGTTGGGCGCGATAGGTGCCGAAGAGCCGGTCCCACCACGGCAGGTTGAAGCCGTAGTTGGAATTGGTTTCGTCCGGGTGTACCGAGTGGTGCACCCGGTGCATGTCGGGCGTGACGACGACACGACGCAGCACGCGATCCAGGCTTGCCGGCAGGCGCATGTTGCCGTGGTTGAACATCGAGGTGGCGTTGAGCAGCACCTCGAAGATCACCACCGCCACCACCGGCGCACCGAGCACCGCGATGGCGGCGAACTTGATGAGCATCGACAGCACGATCTCGATCGGGTGAAAGCGGGCACCGGTCGTCACGTCGTAATCGAGATCAGCGTGATGCACGCGGTGCAAGCGCCATAGGGCAGGCACCGCGTGCACCATGACGTGTTGCAGCCAGATCACGAAATCCATCGCAACCACCGCCAGCGGCACGGCCAACCACGGGGACACCGCAAAATGGTTGAGCAGGCCCCAGCCCTCGGCTGTGCAGAAGGCCGCCACACCCACCGCAGCGGCCGGAAACAGCAAACGCACGAGCAAGGTGTTGAGCGCGACGATGCCCAGATTCGCCCCCCAGCGAATGGCCCGCCCGAGCGTGAGTGCGCGACGCGGCGCGAACACTTCCCACAGCGCGACGACCGCAAACACGCCGATGAAAAACCCCAGGCGGATCGCCGGCTCGCTGTCGAGGATCAACTGTTCCAGATTCATCCGACCCTTCTCCTGAAAGCGCGATCACCGCGTTCTCGCGACGCCACGGTTTCACTCCATGTTTGTTGGAATCCGTACGTAAGGAAATACTAATATAATCGCACTGCCCCAGATGAGCACCTCTCCTTGAGGGGCGTTGAGCCAACTACACTCCAACAGTTGATGGAGTATCACCCAATCAACTCAGCACCGGACAACCCCGCATGACCACCACTCTCAGCGAGCGCCTCAATGTAGCCATTCTGGTGATCAGCCAGACGCTGTTCATGGTGGCCTCGATAACCGTGATGACGCTGAGCGGCCTCGTCGGCCGTGCGCTTGGGCCAGACCCAAGCCTGGCGACCCTGCCGATCGCGATGATGATGCTTGGCACGGTGATCTCCACGCTGCCGGCCTCCCTCTACATGAAGCGCGTCGGGCGCCGAGCAGGCTTCATCACCGGCGCAAGCATCGGCGGCCTTGGAGGTGGGCTACTGGCGTTTGGCGCCGTGGCGCTGGAATCGTTCTGGCTGTTCTGCCTGGGCAATCTGCTGCTTGGCCTGTACCAGAGCTTCGCCATGTATTACCGCTTTGCCGCAGCCGACGTCGCCAGCGCGGCCTTCCGCCCGCGCGCAATTTCCTTTGTGATGGCGGGCGGCGTGGTCGCGGCCTTTCTCGGGCCATGGAACGCCAATCTGGCTTCGGGCTGGGTTTCGGCCGTGCCGTCCGGCGGCCCGTATCTGGTGATTGCGCTGCTCGCGCTGGCTTCCATCGGCTTGCTCGCCTTCCTGCGCGTGCCGCCCACGGGTGAGCCGCGGCCGGGTGACCCACAACGCCCGATGGCCGAAATCGCGCGGAGCCGGCGCTTCATCGTCGCGGCGCTGGCCGCGGCTGCCGGCTACGCGATCATGATCGTAGTGATGACAGCCACGCCGCTGGCCATGCGCAGCGCCGGCTTCGAGATGAGTGACATCGCGTTCATCATGCAGTGGCATGTGCTGGGCATGTTCGCACCGTCTTTCTTCACCGGCAGTCTGATTGCGCGTTTCGGCCACGCTCGCGTGCTGCTCGCGGGCTGCGCGTTACTCACGCTAGCAGCGCTTACGCCGACGTTGGGCAACACGCTGTTGCTGTTCTGGACGGCGCTGGTGCTGCTCGGCGTCGGATGGAATTTTCTCTTCATCGGCGGCAGCGCCCTGCTCACCTCCGCTCACTCCGAAGCCGAACGCGGCAAGGTGCAGGGCACCAACGATCTACTGATTTTCTCGCTGGTCAGCATTGGCTCGCTGCTCGCCGGCAAGCTTTTACACTCGGCTGGCTGGGCCACACTGAACCTGTCGATGCTGCCGCTGATCGCATTGGTCGCAGCGGCCGCACTGTGGCTGGGTGGGCCGCTTGCACCACGCGCGGCCTCCTCCACAGGCATTCCGAAAGACGCCTGATGAACCCACGCGGGAGCAAAGCGCTGATCGTCGAGCAAGCCGCCCGCATCAGCAAGCCCCGTGTCCAGCCCGAAACGCCTGGAAGTGCTCGAAAACTGCTCGCGCCCGGATGCAGGCGTCCAGATGCGCGCAGCGCGCGGCCAACTCAAAATCAGTGACGGCGTGGTGGAATGGCAGGCGGCCGGCTTGCTGGTCAAGCGCGGAAGTTACTGAGGGCTCCGCGCGATCGGCACAGAGCCCTCAGCATGCAGGCAGGTTAGCGCTGCACCACTTCCGGATTCAGCAGCGTCGGCGGCTGCTTGCCCGACAACGCGGCAATCAGGTTGTCCGCCGCCAGCATGGCCATGGCCAAGCGCGTTGCGCGGGTGGAGGACCCGATGTGCGGCGTGAGCACGACGTTGTCGAGCGCGAAGTAGCGCTCGTCGAGCGCCGGCTCGTTCTCGAAGACATCCAGCCCGGCCCCGGCGATGGTCTTGCTCTGCAGGGCAGCGATCAATGCCGAATCATCGACGATGCCGCCGCGCGCGATGTTGATGAGATGCGCGGAGGGCTTCATCTGTGCGATCTCGGCGGCACCAATGACGTGGTGGGTGGCCGGCGAATACGGCAGCAACAGCACCAGGAAGTCGGCTTCAGCCAGCAGCGTGTCGCGCTCCACCCAGCTCGCCTTGCAGGCCGCTTCCTGCTCGGACGTGAGTCGCGAGCGGTTGTGATAGATCACCCGCATGTCAAAGCCCAGCGCGCGACGCGCCACGGCCTGGCCGATGCGGCCCATGCCGAGAATGCCGAGCGTGGCGTGGTGGATGTCCGAACCGAGCCAGTCGTCACGGAACTTCCAGCCCTTCCACTGCCCTTCGCGCACCCAGCGGTCTGCGCCGACGATGCGGCGGCCGGCCGACAGGATCAGCGCCCAGGCCGTGTCGGCGGTGGTGTCGTTGAGCACACCGGGGGTGTTGGTAGCCATCACACCCGCCGCGGTAATGGCCGGCAGGTCGAAGTTGTTGTAGCCGACGGCGACGTTGCACACGGCCTTCACGCCGGGCGCGGCGGCCAGTACCGCGGCGTCGATACGGTCCGACAGCATGGTGATGGCGCCGGCCTTGTCGGCCAGCCGCGCCTTGAGTTCATCGGCCGGTAACGCGGCGTCGCGGTCGTTGTAGTCGATGTCGAAATGCGGCGCGAGGTGCTCGATGACTTCGGGGAACACCTGGCGCGCGACGAGGATCTTCGGTTTGATGGTCAGTCCTCCTTGCTGCGCATGGATTCATAGAACTCATAGGCGGCCATGCCGATGCCGATCGCGACCACGACGATCATCGCGATCTCCTTGATCTTGAACAGCGGCGGCAGCAGGAAGGCCGAGAGTGCGACCAATCCGAGCAAACCCGCGAAAAGTTTGAAGGCCATTTGAGGTTCTCCTTTATTCGGCTGACGCCAGTGAGGCCATAAGCCAACGCGCGGTACGCAACAGCCGTGCGTCGTCACCGACACGCCCGACCAGTTGCACCCCCACCGGCAGGCCGTTGCCGGCGCTGAGCAAGGGCAGGTTGATGGCCGGCATGCCGCAGAAGGTCCATAGCGTGCAGAACTGCGGGTTGCCGGTGGACTCCAGCCCGTGCGGCGCGGGGCCGTGCGCGGCGGGTGTGATGATGGCGTCGAAGCGGTCGAAGACTTCGTCGAGCGATTCAGTGATCGGCTCGATGCGCGCTTCGGCACGGCGATAGTCCACCACCGTGGTCGCACGGCCACGTTCGATCTGCGCACGCAGGGTGTCGGACATCTTGTCCTTGCCGCGCTCGTAGTCGGTCTCGTAGCTGGCCGCGATGTCGGCTTCCATGATGGTCTTGTGCCAGTCCAGTACCTGGGCGGACGACTCCGGCAGGATGAACTCGCCGACCTGATTGCCCAGGTGAGCGACCAGCTCGCCAAAGCCCTCGCGCACGTCCTCGTCGAGCTGATCCCACCACGGCGTGCGGATCAGGGCCAGCGTGGGCGTCAGCGGCGGCTCTTCCTCGCACACCTTGAGCATCGGGATGGCCGCGCGAGGGCGCATGGCGGGCTCGTACTCGTCGTAGGCCGCGATGACCTCACCGATCAGCGCGATGTCTTCGACCGAACGGGCAAAGCAACCGGCCTGATCGAGCGGCGGAGACTGCTGCAGGATGCCGCGGCACGAAACCAGCCCGCGGGTCGGCTTGAAACCGAACACCCCGCAGAAGGCCGCCGGCCGGATCACCGAACCATTGGTCTGCGTGCCCAGCGCAAGCGGCACCATGCCGGCCGCAACCGCCGCCGCCGAACCGCTCGACGACCCACCCGGTGTGTGCTCCGGGTTGTGCGGATTGCGCGTCTTGCCCGGCGACATGGTCGCCATCTCGGTGGTCACCGTCTTGCCCAGGATCACCGCGCCGGCAGCGCGCAGCACGTCGACGATCTTGGCGTCGATGTGCGGGCTGCGGCCCGAGTGCAGCGCGGTGCCGTCCTCGGTCGGCATGTCAGCGGTGTCGATGATGTCCTTCACCCCCACCGGCACGCCGTGCAACGGCCCCAGCGGCTTGCCTTCGCTACGCCACTTGTCGGCCTTTCGCGCAATGGTCAGCGCATGTTCGGTGTCGAGGTAAGCCCAGGCCTGCACTTCTGGCTCGCGGGCCTCGATCTGGGCCAGACACGCACGCACCACGTCCTCCGAACTGAACGCACCGTCACGAATACCCTGTGCAAGCTGACGGGCGGACAACCAGTTAAGTCCTTCCATATGCTTCGTTATGCCTCAATTTCCGTAGAACAGGTCCGGCAGCCAGTACACCAGCTGCGGAAAGATGTAGACCAGGGCCATCGCCACGAACACCAGCATCAGGAACGGCATGCACCCCTTGAAGATCTCGACCAGTTCGATGCTTCCCTTGGGCACGACCCCCTTGAGGTAGTACGCCGCCATCGCCATGGGTGGTGTCAGGAAGGACGTCTGCAGGTTGAGGGCGATCAGGATACCGAAGAACAGCGGATCAACGCCGAAGTGCGGCAGCAGCGGCAGGAAGATCGGCACGAAGATGATGATGATCTCGCTCCATTCCAGCGGCCAGCCGAGGATGAAGATGATCAACTGAGCCAGCAGCAGGAAGGTGATGGTGTTCAGGTCCAGCCCGAGCACGAAGGTCTCGATCACGTGCTCGCCGCCGAGGTAGGAGAACACCGACGAGAAGGTCCACGAACCCACGAACAGCCAGCACACCATGGCCGTGGTGCGCGCAGTCAGGAACACCGCCTCCTTGAGCCGATCCCAGCTCAGCGCGCGATACGCCGCGGCCAGCAGGATGGCACCGGACGCGCCGATGGCGGCCGCCTCGGTCGGGGTGGCCAGACCGAACAGGATGGAGCCGAGCACTGCCAGGATCAGCGTCGCGAGCGGCACGACCGCCTGCAGCATCAGCAGGAAGATGCGCAGCACGGACACCCCTTCGGTTTGCTCGGGCGGCAGCTTGGGCGCGAGCGAGGGGTTGATCAACACGCGGGTGACGATATACACGCCATACAGGCTGGCCAGCAACATGCCCGGAATCAGCGCCGCGGCGTACAGCTTGACCACCGAAACGCCCGCGGTTGCGCTGTAGACGATGAGCATGATCGAGGGCGGGATCAGGATACCGAGCGTGCCACCGGCCGCGATCACCCCGGCCGACAGCCTGCGGTCGTAACCGGCTTTCATCATGGCCGGGAAAGCCAGCAGACCCATCAGCGTCACCACCGCCCCGACAATGCCGGTGGCCGTGGCAAACAGGGAGCACGTCACCAGCGCAGCAATCGCCATCGAGCCCGGCACGAAGCGGAAGGCCAGCTGCAGGCTCAAGAACAGGCGGTCGAGGATGTTTGATCGCTCGACCATGTACCCCATGAAGAGGAACAGGGGTATCGCCGTGAGCACGTCATTGTTCATGACGCTGAAGGTGTTCTGGGTCAGCAGGTAGAACACCCGGTTATCAAAGAACGCCTGATCCGGGGTGAAGTAGGCGTAGTAGCCAAAGCCCACGCCCATCGCGATCAGCGTGAAGGCAATCGGGAAGCCCAACAGGATGACAAAGATGAACCCACCCAGCATCAGGAGGGCAATTTGCGGATCGGTCATTTGCTGGCTCCCGTGCCTTCATTCAGCCGGGCGGTCCCGCCGGCTTCGATTTCATGTCCATGCTCTTTGGCGTTCTTGAGCACGGTTGCTTCCATTTCTTCCACGTCATGCAGCCGTTCAGGCCACATGCCGGTACGGATGCAGATGATGCAGCGCAGAACCTCGGCGATGCCCTGCAACACCAGCAGGCCGCCCGCAGCCGGAATGATCAGCTTGAGCTGCCAGATCGGCACGCCGACCGGACTGTTGACGCTGCGCTCGCCGATGCGGAAGGACTCCATGCCGTAGGACCAGCCCGAGTAGCACAGCGCGATCACGCCGGGAAAAAAGAAGATGATGTACAGGAACAGTTCCAGACTGCCCTGCACGCGCGGCGGCATCAGCCGGTAGAACACGTCACCACGCACGTGCGCCCCGCGCGACAGTGCATAGGCACCCGACATCAGGAACAATCCCCCGTAGAGGATGTAGCTCATGTCGTACGACCAGCTTGTCGGGTCGTTGAGCGCGTAACGGACGAAAACTTCATAAGAGGTGCCCAGCGTCAGGACGACGATGCACCAGGCAAAGGCATGGCCAACCGATTTGGAAATCTGGTCAATGCCATGCAACAGGGTTTGGATCAACATGCAGTGCCACTCCGCGAGACACGGCGACAGCCCGAAGGCCGCCGCCGTGTTGATGCGAGTACTCGATCAGAAACCGAGCTTGCCGAAGACGTGCTCGTAAGCGGCCTTGTAGTCGGCGTTGTTGAAGAAGTGGTAGTAGCCAACGCGCTTGGCCCAATCCTTCTGCGACGCCCAGACCTTGGCAAAGAACGGGTCTTCCTTGATCAGACGCTCGGTCACCACGTCCCACGCCTTGATCTGCGCGTCGAAGATGTCCTGCGGCGTACGGATGATGTTGACCTTGTCCTTCTCCTTGAGCGCCTGCAGATCGGACGAGTAGAGATCCATCGCCAGCGCGTAGTTGGCGGTGGAAGCCGCCTCGGCGCCGTACTTCAGGATGGCCTTGAGGTCATTCGGGAGCGCGTCGTACTTCTTCTTGTTGAAGACGATCTCGAAGAACTCCATGGACTGGTGATAGCTGCCCATCATGTAGTTCTTGGCCACGTCCTGGGCGCCGAAACGACGGTCCGAGGTCGGGTTGTTGAACTCGAAGGCATCAATCACGCCACGCTCCATTGCCGGAACGATCTCGCCGCCCGGCAGCTGGGTTACGCGCATGCCCATTTCCTGCATCAGATCCGCAGCCAGACCCACGGTGCGGTACTTGAAGCCCTTGAGCTCGGCGGCCGACTTGATCGGGTTCTTGAACCAACCCAGCGGCTGCGTCGGCATCGGCATCGCGAAGAAGCCGACCACATTCAGGTTGAGCTTCTTGACCAGCTCGTCATAGAAGACCTGACCTTCCTTGTGGATCCACGCCAGCGTCTGCGCGGCATCACAACCGCTCACCGGGCCGGAACCGAACAGGGACGCGACCTTGCTCTTGCCGTACCAGTACACAGCCACCTGGTGACCGGCATCGATGACGCCCTTGGACGTCGCATCCATGACCTCAAACGGCTTGACGACGGAACCACCGACCAGATAGTCGATGCGCATCCGGCCTTCGGCCATTTCATTGACACGCTTGACGTACTCTTCGGCCATGTCGTTGAAGACGTCCTTGGCGCCCCACGCGCCCTGCATCTTCAGCACGACCGGCGACTGAGCAACGGCAATCATCGGGAACCCGGTGATCGCGGCACCCGCGGCACCGACCGATGCGGTGGTCAGGAACTTGCGGCGCGAGGGCTGCTTCACCGGCTCGGCCTGGGTAGTTTTGACTTCGGTCTCCATTTACATCTCCTCCTTTTATGTACTGCGAAAGGGTGCTGCTGTCATCAATTGCTCCGACCGCAATACGGACGAAACGCTTGATCCTGCTTTGTTTTTCTGTCCGCATTACGTACCGAGGAAACCTCCGCACTGCCACCCAAAGCCATCCCGGGAAAGCACGCGGATCGCGTCCTCCGACTGCCCGACCCGGCAACCGCATAAGCACGCCTTATGCCTGTATACAAGGGCCTGATGCAGGGTATTCCTGCGCTACGGAGGACGGCAATTGTGGATATCGCGGACTGTACGGAAAGGCCGGATGCTGCTTCACGCATCTGCCATGTCAGCACCGCGTAAGCTGGAGATGACCGGAAATGAAAAACGCGGCACCCGAAACGGGTGCCGCGTTTGTTCTGGTGCTGCTGACCGGAATCGAACTGGTGACCTACTGATTACGAATCAGTTGCTCTACCGACTGAGCTACAGCAGCGAAGGGTCGCAAATATACCCGACCCGGCCTGCCGCATCAACCACGCATCAGACGACTTTCAGCTGGATGCCGCACACCCCTTCGACTTCGCCTTCCAGCACGTCGCCACGCACGATGGCACCTACGCCTGCCGGGGTACCGGTCATGATGAGATCGCCCGCTTGCAGCGTGAAGAAACGCGACAGGATCGAGATCTGCTCGGCCGTCTTCCAGATCATCTGCCTGAGGTCGCCGCTCTGACGCACTTCACCATTGACCTTGAACACCATCCTGCCCTGATCGGGGTGGCCGATCTCGGACACCGGGATCAGCTCGGAGCACGGCGCAGAGTGCTCGAAGGCCTTGCCCGCATCCCACGGCCGGCCAAGCTTCTTGGCTTCGCCCTGCAGGTCGCGGCGGGTCATGTCGAGACCTACGCCGTAAGCAAAGACCAGCTCCAGGGCCCGATCGACCGGGACGTCGCGGCCGCCTGCGCCCAGCGCGACCACCAATTCAAACTCGAACTGCACGTCCGTACTCATTGCCGGGTAAGGAAAATCGGCTCCGGACAGGATGTTGTCGGGGCTTTTCTGAAAGAAGAACGGCGGTTCCCGATCAGGGTCATGCCCCATCTCCCGCGCATGGGCAGCGTAATTGCGCCCGATGCAGTAGATGCGGTGGACGGGGAAACGCTTCGAATCACCTCGCACAGGCAGGTCGGGCCGTTTGCACGGCGGGAAAACGTAGTCGGTGTCGTCGCCCATGCTGCACTCCTTCAGCGCAAGTCATTCCGGTCGTGCGAACAGCAATCCCCATTCGCACTGGTTCCGCATTGTGCGCAAAAACACAGTCGCCCGCGCAAACTGACAACTGCCTTACGAATTTTGCGCATCGCAGCACAAGAACTCTTATAGATGAGTCAAATCTCGCGAAGCAGACCACCTCAAGGCCGAAATCAGAACCCAAAACACTGTTATTGCTGAATCAATGATTGCAGCCATCCTCACAGAATGTGCGCACTCACGCATGGTGTACGTATAAATACTATATTGCAGCGCACCAAACATTCCCCTAAAAAGACATTTCCCACCACCCTGGGTGTTGTATCTTTTACAAGACCTGGTCGACCCTGAAAGGGTACGCCCCGGCATCTGCAGTGCGGAATTGCGGACGACCTTCGCAAGCAGCGCGCCGCGAACGATACGGGGAAGGTCGGCCGTCACACCCGGGCCGACCCGCATCCCCGTCGATTTCATCGTTTTCGCAATCGACTGGAGCGCTCAATGATTCTCGACCGACAGCCCGAACAAGCCGCCGAAGCGGCACCTACACCCGACCCGACCTCCAACCACTTCCAGAACACGGAGGCCACCATGACTTCCTCCATCCAATGCCAACAACTGGCCGTCGACGCGCGCCTGCACCGCTTCATTGAAACCGAAGCCCTGCCGGGTAGCGGCATCGATGCGCAGCAGTTCTGGAAGGATTTCAGCACGCTCACGCACGAGCTTGCGCCGCGCGTGCGTGCGCTGCTTGCCGAACGTGACCGGCTGCAGGCCGAGCTCGACCAGTGGCATCGCGCCCATCCCGGCCCGATTCGCGACATGGCGGCCTACCGCAGTTTTCTGCAATCCATCGGCTACCTCGCCCCGGCGCCCGCGCCGTTCAAGGTCAGCACGCAGAACGTCGACAACGAAATCAGCCGTCTCGCTGGCCCGCAGCTGGTCGTACCGGTGACCAATGCGCGCTACGCACTCAATGCCGCCAATGCGCGCTGGGGCAGCCTGTACGACGCGCTGTACGGCACCGACGCCATCCCGGACACCGATGGCGCCGAACGCGGCGCGAGCTATAACCCGGTGCGCGGCAAGAAAGTGGTGGCGCGCGTGCGCGAGATGCTCGACCGCGCCGCGCCGCTGGCCAGCGGCACCTACGCACTGATCCAGTCGCTGCGGGTGCGCGACGGCCGCCTGATCGCACGCCTGACCGACGGCTCGGAAACCAGTCTGACCGACAATGCTCAGTTCGCCGGCCACCAGGGCGAAGCTGACGCGCCGAGCGCGGTACTGCTGCGTCACAACGGCCTGCACATCGAGATCTGTATCGACCGCGACACCCAGACCGGGCGCAGCGACCCGGCCGGCATCAGCGACGTGATCGTCGAGGCCGCGCTGACCACCATTGTTGACCTTGAGGATTCGATTGCCGCGGTCGACGCCGAAGACAAGGTACTGGCCTACCGAAACTGGCTGGGTCTGATGCAGGGCACGCTGACGGCGAGTTTCGACAAGGACGGCCAATCGGTGCGTCGCACGCTGGCCGCCGACCGCGACTACGTCGCACCGGACGGCAGCACGCTGACGCTGCATGGCCGCTCGCTGATGTTCCTGCGCAATGTCGGTTCGCTGCTGACCTGCCCGGCCGTGCGGCTCGAAGACGGCAGCGAGATTCCGGAAGAAATCCTGGATGCCGTGGTCGGCAGCCTGATCTCGCTGCACGATCTGAAATCGCGCCGCAACTCGCGCGCCGGCAGCATCTACATCGTCAAACCCAAGATGCACGGCCCGGCCGAAGTGGCTTTTGCCGGCGAGCTGTTCAGCCACGTCGAGCGCATGCTCGGCCTGCCGCAGGACACCATCAAGCTGGGCATCATGGACGAGGAGCGCCGCACCTCGATCAACCTCGCTGCCTGCATTGCCGCGGCAAAGTCACGCGTGGCCTTCATCAACACCGGCTTCCTCGACCGCACCGGCGACGAAATCCACACCGCCATGGAAGCCGGCCCGATGATCCGCAAGACGGCCATGAAGGGCACGCCCTGGATCGCCGCCTATGAGCGCCACAACGTCATCGCCGGCCTGGCCTGCGGTCTGCGCGGCAAGGCCCAGATCGGCAAGGGCATGTGGGCCATGCCGGACAAGATGGCCGCCATGCTGGAACAGAAGATCGTGCACCCCAAGGCCGGCGCCAACACTGCCTGGGTACCCTCACCCACCGCGGCCACACTGCACGCATGGCACTATCACGAGGTCGACGTCGCCTCGCTGCAGGAGCAGATGGAGGACGAGTGCGACTACGCCGCCGAGCGTGACGCACTGCTCAATGACATCCTCACCGTTCCGGTGGCGGAAAAGCCCGAGTGGAGTGCCGCCGAG
Organism: Pseudazoarcus sp. NS36; assembly: GCF_059703705.1. NCBI lineage: Bacteria > Pseudomonadati > Pseudomonadota > Betaproteobacteria > Rhodocyclales > Zoogloeaceae > Pseudazoarcus > Pseudazoarcus sp. NS36. The sequence goes on from NZ_BAAKJA010000002.1 coordinate 197,496, forward strand.
ATCCGTCAGGAGCTGGAGAACAACGCCCAGGGCATCCTCGGCTATGTCGTGCGCTGGATCGATCAGGGCGTGGGCTGCTCCAAGGTGCCCGACATCAACGACGTCGGCCTGATGGAAGACCGCGCCACGCTGCGCATCTCCAGCCAGCACATCGCCAACTGGCTGCGACACGGCGTGTGCACCGAGCAGGAAGTGCGCGATGTGTTGCGCCGCATGGCCGCTGTGGTAGACGGGCAGAACGCCAACGACCCGGCCTACCGTCCGATGAGCGATGACTTCGACCACTCGATTGCCTTCCGTGCCGCGTCCGAGCTGATCTTCAAAGGCTGCGTCCAGCCCAACGGCTATACCGAGCCGCTGCTGCACCGCTGGCGCCTGGTCGCCAAAGGCGCGCACTGATCCGGACTTGCCCAGATTTGCCACACGGCAGACGGCGCCCATCAAGGCGCCGTTTTTCATTTCCGACAAAGCAGTTGCAGCCCGGCGCACACCGAAGGAAACTGCCGCCATGCACAAAAGTACGGACACCGAAGCCCTGCGCAGTCACTGGCGACGCAATTGCCGGCTCACCGGCGCACTGCTGCTGCTGTGGCTCACGCTCGTACTGGGCACAGCCCTGTTCGCACGCGAGATCAACGAATACACCCTGTTCGGCGTCCCGTTGGCGTTCTACATCTTTGCCCAGGGTGCCCCCATCCTGTTCCTGCTCATCATCGGCATTCATGCCCGACTGATGAATCGCCTTGATCGCCGCCATGCTCGCGCGCAGCAACACGACGCCGCCTGAAAATCTTTCGCGGCTTAAGGCTCTTGTAAGTTTCGACAAACATACTCTGAACCACGATGCTTCAGTCGTGGTTCTCCGAGAACACCCCGCGCCACAACGCGAAACCGGATTCCACGCATGCCGAAGAGTCACCAACCACTTCCACTGCGGACTTTTGCCCGCGTGCTTGCACCCCCGGTAGACATACCGGGGGTTTTTTTTGATTCATCTCAGCAAACAGGCGGATTTCCACCGCAAAGACTGCGCCCGTGAAATGGTCTCGGATATAGTTTTCAAAAGCACCTAATGCGCGGTCAGCACCATGATCCACCCGAGCCATATCGACGAAGTACGTTCCGCCCTACGCGCCACCGGGCTGCTGGTGATCGTGCTCATGCTGGTCCCGCTGCTACCGAAACCGGAGATCGTCCGCGGCCTCGCCAACTACCTGCCACTGCACACGGCACTGGAGGTCGGCGCCATCGCCGTCGCGGTGCTGGTCTTCGCCATTGGCTGGAACACCCATCGCCACATTGGCTCGTCCGGGATGCTGTGGCTGTCCTGCCTGTTTCTCGGAGTCGCACTCCTGGATCTGTCACACACCCTTTCATTCAGGGGCATGCCGGACTTCGTTACGCCCGGCGGCGCAGAGAAGTCGATCAACTTCTGGCTGGCTGCACGCACCCTGGCCGCCATTGCACTGCTGATCCTTGCTTTCACTCCGGCCGAACGGCACGGCCCATCGCGCAGCGCGGCGCTCGCAGCCGTGCTGGCTGCGGTGCTGGCTCTGCATGTGCCCTTCCTGCTGTTCCCGGAACACATGCCGCGCACCTTCATTGAGGGCCTCGGCCTTACGCCCCTCAAGATTGGATTCGAATACGCACTAATCGCGCTTTACCTGACAGCATCAGCGCGCTTCGCGCTACAGACGCTACACCCTCGTCAGGGGCATGCCAGTGGACTCTTCGCCGCTACCGCGGCGATGGCAATGAGCGAATTTCTGTTCACTCTGTATGCCGATGTCGGCGACCTCTACAACCTGCTCGGCCATCTCTACAAGGTGGTGGCCTACGCCTTTCTGTACCGCGCGATGTTCGTCGAGAACGTGCAGCGCCCCTTCGTCGAGCTTGCGCTTTCCCGTCAGCAGCTGCAGGCCACCATCGAAGCCCTGCCAGACCTGTTGATCGAGATGGATGAAACCGGCCGCTACCTGTCGATCCATGCCAGCGACCCTCAACAGCTGGTCGGCACACCCTCCGCGCTGATAGGCCACAGCGTCACGGAACTCCTACCACCGGACGCTGCCAGCAAGACACTGAGCGCCATCAAAAATGCCGCACTGGTCGGCCACGCCCATGGCGTGCGTATTTGCTTGCCGCAGGACGGCGGGCTGAGGCATTTCGAGCTGTCGGTGTCACGTCTGGACCCTGTGGAGCATGAACTCACGCGCTTCCTCGTGCTGTCGCGTGACATCACCCGTATGGTCGAACAGGAGCAGGCGCTGGAGCACGAGGCGCGTCTGAACGACGCGCTGCTACGCATCTCGGATGAAGCCAACCGCAGCGACGAGGAGGCCTTGCTCGAACACGGCGCTCAGCACGCCATGCTCTTGACCGACAGTCGCTTCGCCGCAGTCTTCTTGGTCAGCGAGGACGGGCGCAGCCTGCAGTTGGGCGCACTTTCCCACAGCGGTCGCCTGCCGCCACCATGCCTGCTGGCCGAGGCCGGACTGAGCGGCGAGGCGCTGATGAACCGCCAACCGCGTGTGCTGCGCGCCGACGAATTGCGCCAGCTGCCGCCCTGCATGGCCGCCTTCTACACTGCACGCGAGCGCGCTGTACTGGTACCGGTCTGGGACGATCACCGCCCGCGCATGCTGCTGTGCGTGCTTGACCGGGCCCAGCCGTACAGGCCGCGCGACCTGCGTACGCTCGAGGTGCTTGGCGATGCGCTGTGGCAGAACATCCAGCGCCGACGCCAGCGCCACACGATCCTGAGGCTGTCCTCAGCCGTGTCGGAGAGCCCCTTTCCGGTGATCATCACCGACCCAGACAAGCGCATCGAATACGTCAACCCAGCCTTCTGCAGAATGACCGGCTACAGCTCTGAAGAAGCTGTCGGGCAGACACCGAAGTTCCTCGCATCTGGCCGCACGCCGGCCAGCACCTATGCCGAGATGTGGGCGCAGCTCGCTCGCGGCGAAGCTTGGCAAGGCGAGTTCATCAACCGCCGCAAGGACGGCACAGAGTTCATCGAGGCGGCCACCGTCTACTCCCTGCGCAGCGCAGATGGCACCCTGATGCACTACATCGCCCACAAGGAAGACATCACTGCGCGCAAGGAAACGCTGGAACGCATCGAGCAATTGTCCGATTACGACCAGCTGACGGGCCTGCCCAACCGCAGCCTACTCGAACGCCGCTTCGCCGAGGCCGTCGGGCAGACCGGCCAGACCATCTCCGTGGCTTGGCTCGACTTGGACAACTTCAAGAACGTCAATGATTCGCTCGGCCACGCTGTAGGCGATGCACTGCTGCGCGAGGTAGCCAACCGGCTGCGCGCCGCCCTAGGTGACGATGCCACGCTGTCGCGCCAGTCCGGCGACGATTTCCTGCTGATCCTGCCCGGCGTTCGTCAGGAGCAGGCAGTACATATCGCGACCGAGCTGCTCGCCACGCTGCAGCAGCCCATTCCGCTGCCCGAGGGCAACCTCACCGTGAGCGGCTCGGTGGGTTTGGCGGCCTACCCAGCCGATGGCGACAGCCTCGAAGAACTTCTCGCCAATGCCGAATCAGCGATGTATCGCGTCAAGCAGGACGGTCGCAACGCTTTCCGTTTCTTCTCGCCAGAGATGCAGCAATACACTGCGCGTGCACTTTCACTGGCGTCAGCCCTGCATGGCGCGATCGAACGCGCCGAACTGCGGCTGGTGTACCAACCTCAGCTTTGCCTGCGCAGCAACCGCATCGTTGGCGCCGAAGCCCTGCTGCGCTGGAGCAGCCCGGAATGGGGTGAGGTCTCACCGGCAGAGTTCATACCCATCGCTGAATCCGGCGGGTTGATCGTGGGCATCAGCGACTGGGTGCTGCGTACGGCTGCGGCACAGGCACGTCACTGGCGCGAAGCCGGGCTGAAGAACATGACGGTGGCGGTGAATCTGTCGGCGGCTCAGTTCTCGCGCAGCGATCTGGTCAGCTCGATCACGCAGGCCGTGGAACAGAGCGGCGCCGAGCCGAGCGAGATCGAACTCGAACTCACCGAGGCAATCGCGCTGAAACACCCGGAAACCGCAATGCAGACCATGCACGCCCTGCGCTCGGCCGGTTTTCTGCTGGCCATCGACGACTTCGGCACCGGCTACTCGTCGATGAGCTACCTCAAGCGCTTTGCCGTGCACAAGCTGAAGATCGACCAGTCCTTCGTGCGCGACCTGGCGGCGGACCGCAACGATCAAGCCATCGTCACCGCCATCATCCAGATGGCGCACAGCCTCGGCATGACGGCCATCGCCGAAGGCGTGGAAACCCCCGAACAGCTGTCCTTCCTGCTGTCGCGGGGCTGCGACGAGCTACAGGGCTACTTCTTCAGCAAGCCACGCCCGGCCGACGACTTCCTGGCACTGGCGCTGGCGCAGCCGGGTAACACGACTTGAACGATTGCACTGCAAAACCCTCGCACCGCACGAACGAATCAATGCGTCAAGTGCTATAATCTGCGCCTTTTCCGACCCACCATCGAGGTGCCGCCTTGTCCCTCGCCGTCCAGCCCACGCTCGACATCGATACCTTCCACCCGCCGCATCGCATCCTGCTCGGCCCGGGCCCGTCCGACCTGCATCCGCAGGTCAAGTCGGCGCTGGCACAGGATGTCATCGGCTACCTGGATCCGATCTTCGTCACCATGATGGAAGAGCTCAAAACGCTGATGCGTTACGCCTTCCAGACCAAGAACGCCCTGACCTTCCCGATGTCCGGCCCCGGCTCGGTCGGCATGGAAGCGTGCTTCGTAAACCTCGTCGAGCCGGGTGACAAGGTCATCGTCTGCCGCAACGGCGTATTCGGCGGCCGCATGATCGAGAACGTCGAGCGCTGTGGCGGTACCGCCATCGTGGTCGAAGAAGACTGGGGCAAGCCGGTTGACCCGCAGAAGCTCGAAGATGCGTTGAAAGCCAACCCGGGGGTTTCGGTGGTGGCCTTCGTGCACGCCGAGACCTCGACCGGCGCGCAGTCCGATGCGCAAACCTTGTGCGATATCGCGCGCAAGTACGACGCACTGACCATCGTCGACACCGTCACCTCGCTCGGCGGCACCCCGGTGCTGATCGACGCCTGGGGTGTCGATGCCGTGTATTCGGCCACACAGAAGTGCCTGTCGTGCACCCCGGGCCTGTCGCCGGTCAGCTTCTCCGACCGCGCCATCGCCAAGCTCAAGGCGCGCAAGACGCGCGTGCAGAGCTGGTTCATGGACCTGAACCTGGTGCTCGACTACTGGAGTGCCGGTCAGCGCACCTACCACCACACCGCACCGGGCAACAGCCTCTACGGCCTGCACGAAGCCCTGCGCCTGCTCGCCGCTGAAGGCCTGGAGCACGCCTGGGCGCGCCACCAGCGTCATCACGAAGCACTCAAGGCCGGTCTCGACACGCTGGGCCTGAAGTTCGTCGTGGCCGAGGGGGCCCGCCTGCCGCAGATGAACGCGGTGTGGGTGCCGGAAGGCGTGGACGACAAGCTGGTGCGCCGCACTCTGCTCGACGAGTACTCGGTCGAAATCGGTGCCGGCCTCGGCCCGCTCGCCGGCAAGATCTGGCGCTTCGGCCTGATGGGCTACTCGGCGCGCGAAGAGAACGTGCTCGGTGCGCTGTCGGCCATGGAAATGGTGCTGGACGCGAACGGCGTCGCCGTCGAACAGGGCGCTGCCATCACTGCCGCCCAACGCGTGTTTGCGCAACAACACCATATCCCGCGTACTGCAGCCGCCTGATCGGCGCACCCCGCAGCAACCAAAAAGCCACGGCATGCCGTGGCTTTTTTTTCGTCCATCACGCTGCAAGCCCTCCCGCACCTCGGGCATCCGGTGCGCGTGATGACACCGCTACCGAAGGTCAGGCAAGGCCCACGCAAACAACAAAGAAAAACGCCGGGACTCGCCCGGCGTTTCTTGCGACAGCCCCTCACATCAGGAGCGCCACCACCTCACGGCATGGCGCTCAGGCACTCACCTCGGCCAGCGCGGCATTGAAGGTGGCACTGGGGCACATCACCGCCTTGCACTTGGCTGCATCCACGTGGAAGTAACCGCCGACGTCCACCGCCCTGCCCTGCACCTCCTTGAGTTCAGCGATGATGTTTTGCTCGCCCTTTTCCAGCGACTTCACCAATGGCGCAAAGAAGGCGGCCAGATCGGCATCCTCACTCTGCGCGGCCAGCGCCTGGGCCCAATACAGGGTCAGGTAGAACTGGCTGCCGCGGTTGTCCAGCTCGCCGGTGCGGCGCGACGGGGACTTGTCGAGTTCCAGCAGCTTGCCTGTGGCGTCATCCAGCGTCTTGGCGAGAATCTTGGCCTTGGCATTGTCGTTCTTGATGCCGAGCTCTTCCAGTGACACGGCCAGCGCCAGGAACTCGCCCAGGGAATCCCAGCGTAGGTGATTCTCTTCCACCAGCTGCTGCACATGCTTGGGCGCAGAACCGCCGGCACCGGTCTCGTACAGGCCGCCGCCGTTCATCAGCGGCACGATGGAGAGCATCTTCGCCGAGGTGCCCAACTCCATGATGGGGAACAGGTCGGTGAGGTAATCGCGCAGGATGTTGCCGGTGACCGAGATGGTATCGAGCCCGCGGGCGACGCGCTCCAGCGTGTAGCGCATGGCGCGCACCTGCGACATGATCTGGATGTCCAGCCCGCTGGTGTCGTGATCCTTGAGATAGGTCCTGACCTTCTTGATCACTTCGTTTTCATGCGGGCGATAGGGGTCGAGCCAGAAGATCGCCGGCATGCCGGAGTTGCGTGCGCGGGTCACGGCCAGCTTGACCCAGTCACGGATCGGCGCGTCCTTGACCTGGCACATGCGCCAGATGTCGCCGGCTTCCACGTTCTGCGACAGCAGCACTTCGCCGGTCGCGAGGTCGGTGATGTTGGCGACACCGGCCTCCGGAATCTCGTAGGTCTTGTCGTGGGAGCCGTACTCTTCTGCCTTCTGCGCCATCAGGCCCACGTTGGGCACGGTGCCCATGGTCTTCGGGTCGAAGTTGCCGTGCCATTTGCAGAAGTTGATCATCTCCTGGTAGATGCGGGCGAAGGTCGACTCCGGCATGACCGCCTTGCAGTCATGTGGCTTGCCGTCGGCGCCCCACATCTTGCCGCCCTGGCGGATCATGGCCGGCATCGAAGCATCGACGATGACGTCATTGGGCGAATGGAAGTTGGTGATGCCCTTGGCGGAATCCACCATGGCCAGCTCGGGGCGGTGCTCCTGGCAGGCGTGCAGGTCGCGGATGATCTCGTCGCGCTGGGACTCCGGCAGGGTTTTGATCTTATCGTAGAGGTCGACCATGCCGTTGTTGACGTTGATGCCCAGCTCGTCGAACAGCTTGCCGTGCTTCTCGAAAGCATCCCGGTAGTAGATCTTGACGCAGTGACCGAAGACAATGGGGTGCGAGACCTTCATCATCGTCGCCTTCACGTGCAGCGAGAACAGGATGCCGGCCTCGCGGCAGTCCTCGAGCTCCTTCTCGTAGAACTCGCACAGCGCCGTCTTGCTCATGAACATCGAATCGATGATCTCGCCGTCCTGCAGCGCAACCTTGGGCTTGAGCACAATGGTCTTGCCGGACGCGGTGATCAGCTCCATCTTCACGTCGCGCGCGCGGTCCAGCGTCATCGACTTCTCGCCGTGATAGAAGTCGCCGTGATGCATGTGCGAAACGTGAGTGCGCGACCACTGCTTCCACTCGCCCATCGAGTGCGGATGCTTCCTCGCGTAGTTCTTCACCGCCAGCGGCGCGCGGCGGTCAGAGTTGCCTTCGCGCAGCACCGGATTCACCGCAGACCCCAGACACTTGGAGTAGCGCGCCTTGATGGCCTTGTCTTCTTCGCTTTTCGGGTCTTCCGGGAAATCCGGCACCTTGTAGCCCTTGCCCTGCAGCTCCCTCACCGCAGCCTTCAACTGACCCACCGAAGCAGAGATGTTGGGCAGCTTGATGATGTTGGCGTCCGGCTGCAGCGTCAGCGCGCCCAGCTCCGCCAACGTGTTGGGCACTTTCTGGTCGTCAGTCAGGAACTCGGGGAACTCGGCCAGGATACGGCCGGCCAACGAGATGTCGGCCTCCTCGACCTTGATGCCGGCGGGCGCAGTAAAGGCACGGACCACCGGCAGAAAGGCGGCGGTCGCCAGCATCGGGGCTTCGTCGGTGATGGTGTAGAAGATGGTCGGCTGCTGCGACATTGCTTGTTTCTCCCTCATGGTCTGGGTGCGCGGATCGAACGATGGCGCGAACGGGGACAGCCCGTGGGCGCCATCGCGCCGAAAGACATGGAGAACGCGGGCCCGGCATGGAGAGCCAGCTTAGTCGCGACTGTCTCCCGCCCTGTGCGCAGCCACTTCCGGCACGCCCGCGGCCAGTCTGCCTCCGCGGCGCCTCACGACTCCCAAGCGACTTTCCGAGGCTCGCATTATAGCGCCGCGACTCCATCTGAACGCCAGCAGTAAAACCGGCTTTCACGATATGAAAAATTATAGCATATAAAAGATATAAGACTTGACTCGAGGCCGCGGGATGGCTTCGGCCATAGACCTTCAAATGACTCCGTTTCCAGCTGCACGTGAGGGCCGGCGAAGCGAGGATCCACGCGAACGCATCGGCGACTTTCATCCCTACTTCCGGAAGCGCCCTGCGCCCGACGCTTGAGCGTTAATGAAAAACGGGCCGCCGCACTCTGAAGTGCAGCAGCCCGCCCGGAGAGAACATGCCGACCAGAGGCCGGCGGGAGATCAGGCCAGACCGGGGTTACCGTCCATGCCCTTGAGTTTCGGCATGTTGATATCGACCTGACGGATGACCTTGCGGTCACGCAGGTAGCGGCTGACAACGTCCCACACCGGGGGGCCGGAATCACGCGCCGCTTCCGACACCGGCGCCCAGCCGGCGACCTTGTACGTTCTGGCGGGGTCAATGGGTTTGCCGTTCAGCATCATGTCGCTGATGCGCTTGCCCATGCCGGCGGTCGGATCACAGGCGTACTGCAAACCGCCGACGCGCACCATGTCGCCACCCTGCTGGTAATACGGATCAGGGTTGAAGAGGTTGTCGCAAACGTCTTCGAGCACGGTCTTGATCATTTCGCCGCTCATGTTCGTGACCGTAGTCCAGGGATAGGTAATGGCCGTCTGATCGAGCAGGTGCTCCATCGTGATGGTGTCACCCGGCAGCAGCGAAGTACCCCAGCGGAAGCCTGGCGAAAACGCGATCTCGGCATCCATCTCGGCCATCAGCGCATCGACCAGCAACTGGTCCCATGAACCATTGAAGTTGCCGCGCCGATACAGCAGGCCTTCGGTGACGGCGAGCTTTTCGGACAGCGTGTCCATGTACGGCGCACGCACCTTGTCGATCAGCGCCTGCATCTCGGGATCGGCCGGCAGCAGCTCGGAGAACACTGGCAGCAGCTTGTAGCGGAAGTCGCGCACCTTGCCGTCGCGCACGTCGAAATCCATGACGCCGAGAAACTTGCTGTTGGAGCCGGCGTTGGTCACCAGCGTCTTGCCGCCGGCATTCTCGACCACGGTTGGCGCCGGCACGCCATCGTGCGTGTGACCGCCGAAGATGGCGTCGATGCCGGTCACGCGGCTGGCCATCTTGATGTCCACATCCATGCCGTTATGCGACAGCACGACGACGACCTGCGCGCCCTCTGCGCCAGCGGCGTTGACCGCCTCCTGCATCTCGTTGTCACGAATGCCGAAAGTCCAGTCCGGCGTCAGCCAGCGCGGGTTGGCCACCGGCGTGTACGGGAAGGCCTGGCCGACAATGGCGACCGGAATGCCGTTGATGTTCTTGATGACGTAGGGCTTGAAAACGGGGTCTTCGAAATCGGTGGTCTTGACGTTCTGCGCGACGATGTCGATGTGTCCGGCGAAATCCTTCTCCTCGATTTCCTTGACGCGATCGGCGCCCAGCGTGCTCTCCCAATGCAGGGTCATGACATCCACGCCAAGCAGCTTGCAGGCGTCGACCATGTCCTGGCCATTGGTCCACAGCGCGGTGCCGGACCCCTGCCAGGTGTCGCCGCCGTCGAGCAGCAATGAGCCGGGGCGGCTAGCCTTGATGCGTTTGACCAGCGTGGCCAGATGCGCGAAGCCGCCAACCTTGCCGTAGTTGCGGGCAGCCTCGGTAAAGTTCAGATAGGTAAAGGCGTGCGCCTCGATGCTGCCGGGCTGGTAACCATAGTGTTTGAGCAGCGCGTCACCGACCATGTGCGGCGGCTGGCCAAGCATGTCGGCAACGCCGAGGTTGACGCTGGGTTCGCGGAAGTAGATCGGCATCAACTGGGCATGGCAGTCGGTGATATGAAGCAGACTGACATTGCCGAAGGGCGGCAGATCGTACAGCGCCTCGGCGGACTTCGCGGCGCGCGCGAAGTCGCTGGAGAGCGTCATTCCGCCCGCTGCAGCGACCGCAAGGAGCTGCATGAATTCACGACGGTTCATCGACATGGCGTAACCTTTTCGTTTTATATCAATGCCTTGAACAGACCAGCTCGAAGCATCAAGGCAAAAAAAGCCCGCGGCCTGCGCCGCGGGCCATGGTGCTGGGCTTACTTGTTGACCGGAGACTCCGGATCGAAGAGATACGCCATCACGTGGCGGATCTGCTCTTCGGTGAGGATGCCGCCGTAACCATTACGCGGCATGTCGCTGCACGCGTTGTAGGCCTTCGAGTTGTACAGCTTGCCCCAGGTGTACTTCACGATCTCGTCGGAACGACCGCGAACCTTGGCGTAGCCCTGCAGATTGGGACCGATCGTGCCGTAGGACATCTCGGCCGGGTCCAGACCATGGCAGTTGTAGCAACCGCCACCAACCGCGGAATCCGGCTTGTCCGACCAGGTCAGGCCGCGACCGCTGAACGCGATCTTGTACCCTTCCTTCCAGTTGCCGCCTTGCCAGTAGTTACCGTCAGAAGGCCATTTGATGGTCTTCATCTCGGCCGCTTCCAGCTCACGCGCACGCGCGTCGCTGAGCGCATCCGGGTCGGAGCAGGCTTTCTGGACCTCGTCCTGCTTCATGCGATCCATGGTCGCCTGGCCGGTGGCCTTGAACGACTCCTGGATCATCTTCTGCATCTTGTCGCCGCCGTGGTTGTCGGCGAACACCAGTCCGGCGCACAGCGCCAGAGGCGCAATCATCAGCATTTTCTTCATGGCCGTTCCTCCTCAGCGCTTGGCGGCGGGTGCGTTCATCTTGCCGCCGTTGGCCGTGCCGGCCATGTAGACGGACAGCGCGATGGTGACGTCCGAACCGTAGATCGGCTCGGCCGTGCGCTGCTGACGGTAGCAGTCATTCAGGCGGTGCTGCATGGTCCAGAACTGCGAGTTGGACACACGATACGCCGGCCACGAACCCCAGCCTGCCGCAGCACCTTCGTGCTTGGTCAGGTTGGGCAGATCCTGCATGCGGATCCGCTCACCGTCGCTCGAGTGGCACGTCGCGCAGGCGAAATCCATCGGGCCCGAGCGATACCAGAAGGTCTGCTGGCCCAGCTCGAACATCTCCTTCATCTTGGGATGATCGAGATCCACCTTGATGGTGTCACCGCGCGACTGGCCGACCACGTAGGCCACCAGCTCGGCCACCTTGCCACGCTCGCCCTGACGGAACTTGCCATTGATGATTTCCGCTGACGGAATGCCCTGCAGCGTCTCGATACAGGTCATCAGGCGCGACTCCAGATCCTGCACGCGACCGGTATCCTGGAAATAGCGCGGCATCTGGGCGTAGGCACCTGCCACCACGCCGGGACCAAGGCCCAGGTCACACTGCTCGAGCGTGGCGTTCTTGGGGCCACGCGGCGTAACCCACAGCTCTTCGCCGGCCATTTCATACAACTCGGCCGGGTTGCTGTCCTGGATCATCTGGCGATACTGCTCAAGCGCTGCGGCGGTATTGTCCGCAAATGCTCCGGACGACCCCCCTGCGATCGCGGCGGCAACGGCCGCTGTGACTATGCTTTTATTCATCGTCTCTCCTCCGGGTTAATGCTGGTAGTGCATTGCAATGCCTTGCGGTGACCGGGCTGCTTTGACGGCGAAACAGGTTCGCCAGCCTCCATCTGCCCGGCGCCGACCGGCATCAGCGAATCTGCACCTTGTCGGTACGCGACTCACCCTTGTTGTCCTTCCAGCTCACTTCGACGGTATCGCCCGAAGCGCCGCCCTTGAACTTGAACGACAGATAGGGGTTGGTCGACACCGACGGGCCCATCTCCGCATTGAGCACGACCTTGTCGTTGTGCTTGGCGGTCAGCTCGGTGATGTAGTGGGCCGGAATCGGCTGTCCGTCGCCACCGCGACGCTGACCGGTTTCCATCGGGTGCGACATCAGCACTCGAACTTCGGTGACGCCGTCCGCAGTGGCGGCGCGAATACGCATGGGTCCTGCCATGTTGATCTCCTTGTGTTCGTGAAACGCTTAGCCGCCGCAGCCGCCGAGGGTGACCTTGATTTCCTTCTTGGCCATGTAGTACTTGCCGTTCGCTTTCACGACGGCATACACGTCCGAGGTCTGACCCATCTTGATGCGCGTCTGCACCTCGCCCATCGTGCCTTCGGGCAGCATGAAGTTGGCCGCAACCATGTTCGGGTTCTTCTCGACCATGATCGAAACCGACTCGGTGCCCGGCAGCGCGCTGCTCACGCCCACCGGTACCACCGCGCCGTTCTCGGCGATGTCCGGCGCCACGATCTGCACCTGGTCGCTCGCTTCCGGCTTGCCTGCGCCGAGCGCGGCAAAAGCCTCGTCGATGGACTTGGCGTCGAACACCTTCTGGTCGCGCGCCAGCGCGCTACCCGGCTTGACCAGACCCGCGGCCACCAGCATGCCGAAGATTCCCAGTCCACCCCCGGTCTTGAGGGCATCCCTGCGTTGATGATTCATCCCGTCTCTCCTCTGAGTGAAGCTTGATTTACTGCGCCTTGGCGCCTGACAACAACCACTTGACGATCGCCTCGACTTCCTCGTCCGTCACGTGGCCCTGCGGCGGCATGGGGACGGGTCCCCATACGCCCATTCCACCTTTCCGAATCTTGTCTGCAAGATACGCCGCCGCGTCGGCCCGGTCGCGATGCTTTGCGACCACATCCTTGAGGCTCGGCCCGACGATACGCTTGTCCACACCGTGACAGGCGAGGCAACCCTTGGCCTTGGCTGCAGCATAGCCCTGACCGTCGTCCGCCGGCGCGGCCGCTGCGGGCTTGGCCGCCGGCTCCATCGTCTGCTGACCGCGCACCGGACCGACCACACGATTCTGATCCGCAAGGTTACCGTGCGCATCGCGCGCATGCTCGGGCAGCGCCGACACCAGCTCGACCTTGTTCTTGCAGTTAGTCATGCACGCGACGTTCTGTACATCAGGGATTCCCCCGTTGCCGAGGCCACCCTGCGCCGCAGACGCCCCCGGCCACATGCCGTGGTCGGTGGTCATGCCGTTGCGGTTGGGCATGCGCTGCTGCACTTCACGGATGGTCTGTTCATTCAACTCGTAGTCGAAGGGAATCACTTCGGCCAAGTTCAGCATGTAGGCCAGCAGCGCATACACGTCGTCGTCGGACAGCGACTTCGGCGCGGTCCATGGCATGGCGCGACGAATATAGTCGAACAGGGTCGTGATGGTCGGCACTTTCATCATCGTCGTGCGCTGCGGGAAGCCGCCTTCGGCCAACGCTCGCACACGCCCGGTCTTGATATCGTCCTGCGTGGTGCCGCCGACCAGCGGCGTGAACACCTCGTTGGACTCACCGAAAATGCCGTGACACGAGGCGCACTGGGCCTCCCACAGCACCTCACCATCGGCCGCCGTGCCTTTGCCGGCAGGCAGTCCCTTGAAGTCGGGACGCACGTCGATGTCCCAGGCCTGCACCTCTGCCGGCGTGGCCGTACGACCGATACCGGGATAGCCCTCGAAAGCCACCGCCGAGCTCACCCCTGCGGCCAGCGACAGCGCGATGAGCGTCTTAAAGTACCTGGACATTGCCCACCTCGCCCGATTCCGAAACCTTCCACGACTGGATGGCGTTGTTGTGATAGATCGACGACGAGCCACGCACCTTGCGCAACTGGCCGTAGCTCGGTTGCACGTAGCCGGTTTCGTCGACCGCGCGCGATTGCAGGATGTAGGGCTTGCCGTCCCACACCCAGTCGCAGTTGAAGCGCGTCAGCGCCTTGCTCTGCACCGGGCCCTCGATGCGCGCCGGCATCCAGTTGATGCCGCCGTCGACCGACACATCGACGCGCGTGACCTTACCGCGGCCGGACCACGCCAGACCGGTGATGTTGTGGAAACCCTTGTCCAGCAGGATCTGGCCCCCCGAGGGGCTGGTGATCACCGACTTGCACTCCTGCACCGACGTGTATTGGCGGTGCAGACCACCCGGCATCATGTCAATGTAGTGCACCGCCTCGTCCTTGGCGCCCCACGGCATGTCGCCTACTTCGATGCGGCGCAGCCACTTGACCCAGCTCACGCCCTGCACGCCCGGCACCACGAGTCGCAGCGGGTAGCCGTTCTCGGGGCGCATCATCTCGCCGTTCATGCCGTAGGCCACCAGCACCTCGCCGGACTCGACCATCTCCATCGGGATGGTGCGCGTCATCGACGAACCGTCGGCCCCCTCGGCGAGGATGTATCGGCCCTTCTTGTAGTCCGCGCCGCACATGTCGAGGATCAGCTTGAGCGGCACGCCGGTGAATTCCGAACAGGACAGCATGCCGTGGCTGTACTGCACCGTCGGCACGGCCACGTTGCCCCATTCCATGCCGGTGTTGGCGCCGCACTCGATGAAGTGGATGCGCGACACCGACGGCAGACGCATCAGGTCGTCCATGGTGTAGACCGCCTCGGTCTTGACCATGCCGTTGATCATCAGACGGTGACGGTTGGGGTCAACGTCATGCCAGCCCTGGTGGTGGCGCTCAAAGTGCAGGCCGGACGGCGTGATGATGCCGAACAGCCCCTGCAGCGGCGCAAAGCTCACCGAGGAACCCGGTACGCGCGTCAGACCGGGGCTTTCGCGGCGTACCAGACCCGCCTCGTACTTCGAAGGCATGCCGTACGGGTTGGTAGCCACCGGCTGACCCAGTGTGGTGGACCACTCCGGCAGATTCAGGATCGCCGGGTCACCGGCGCTCTTGCTGGCGGTTGCCATGGCGACCGGCGCAGCCATGGCGGCACCGGCGGCGAGAAAGGCATTGCGCAGGAAGTCACGACGCCCGGCCGCAACCTCCTTGATCTGCTCCCCGCTCAGAAAATTCTCCGGAGCCGGGCGAATACGGCCGGGCCGGAACTCTGGGTGTGTCATTCCTTGCATCTCCAGTGGTACGGACAGTTCATTCGGCCTTGCCGGCCAATTCTTCTTCCAGACGCCGCAGCGTTGCACGACGCGGCTGATCAACGTCGCTGCGCGCCGCGATGGTCACGCACACCGTGCGGCACATGTCCTTGAAGTTGGCGTCGCAGATCCAGTAGAAGACCTGACTGCCTTCGCGCCGCCGATCCACAATGCGCGCGCGGTAAAGCATGTTCAGGTGGCGCGAGGTATTGGCCTGCGTCAGCTCGGTGCGCTCGACAATGTCGTTGACCGGCAACTCGGCATCGCACAAGGCGTGGAGGATGCGCAGCCGCGCCGGCTCGGACAGCAGGCCGAAATAATCAGCCACGCTTTCAAAGACTTTTGAGAGCTCATCCATTCTGTTTATCCTTACATGCAGCATGTTTATACGACTATATGAGCATGCACTCATATGGTCAACGGAAAAGTTCCACTCGGGACGTTCTTTTTTCCGACCGTGCGGTGTAAGTTTCAAGGTGCAACACTAGGCCACCCCGCCAAACGCAAACGCCAGCGCGGGATCGACCGCTTTGAGCCACGTAGCAAGGAGGAGACACCCCCATGAAAGCCCGACTCATCATTGCGGCAAGCTGCCTGGTCGGCATGTCCGGCATGGCATCCGCCGAGTATCCGAACTCGGCACGCGACCTGGCCGCGACCTGTGCCAACTGCCACGGCACCAACGGCCACAGCGTCGGCGGTTCCGACGCGCTGGCGGGCGTGCCGGCCGCCAACATCCTGCAGAAGCTGCAGGAATTCCGCGACGGCGACCGCCCGGCGACGATCATGCATCAGATCGCCAAGGGCTACACCGAAGATCAACTCAAGCTGGTCGCGGACTATTTCGCGGCGCAGAAGTAAGCGGGGGACACGAACATGGTCAATCGACGCAAGTTCCTGAAAACGGCCGGAGCCTTCACTGCCGGCACCGCGGCCTTCGGCACGGCACAGGCCAACGACCTGCTTGAGGCCGGTCGCAACCTGCTGCGCGATCTGGGCAAGAAGGACGAGCCCAAACCGGCCGCTGCGCCCGCTGCTGCACCGGCCCCGGTCAAGGCCGGCGGCCATGTCGTCATCGTCGGCGGCGGCTATGGCGGCGCCACGGCAGCCAAGTACATCCGCATGTGGAGCAACGAGACAGTCAAGGTCACGCTGGTCGAGCGCAACACGCAGTTCACGTCGTGCCCGATCTCCAACCTGGTCATCGGCGGCATCAAGCAGCTCGAAGACATCACGGTCAGCTATGACAACCTGCGCAGCAAGTGGGGCGTGGAAGTGATCACCGACGAAGTCATCGGCATCGACGTTGCCCGCCGCCAGGTTCGCCTGGGCCGTGGCGCGACGCTAGGCTACGACAGGCTCGTGCTGTCACCGGGCGTGGATTTCATGCCCGACCGCGTTGCCGGCCTGACCGGCAACGAACACCTCGTGCCGCACGCCTGGAAGGCCGGGCCGCAGACAGTGCTGCTGCGCCGTCAGCTCGAAGCCATGCCCGACGGCGGGGTGTACGCCATGCACATCCCGCAGGCACCCTACCGCTGCCCGCCGGGACCGTACGAGCGGGCCTGCATGGTCGCCAACTACTTCAAGCAGCACAAACCCAAGTCCAAGGTGCTGGTGCTCGACGCCAACCCGGACATCACCTCCAAGAAAGGCCTGTTCATGAAGGCCTGGGAAGACCACTACAAGGGCATGATCGACTACCAGCCGAACAGCCGCCTGATGTCGGTCAACGCCGCCGCCCGCACCGCGGAGCTGGAGTTCGGCAACGTCAAGGCGGATGTGCTCAACGTCATCCCGCCGATGCGCGCCGGACGGCTCGCCGACTTCCTCGGCGTCGACCTGGCCAACGACCGCTGGGTGGATGTCGATTTCCGCACCCTGGAAGTCAAAGGCCTGCCGGGTGTGCATGTGCTCGGTGACGCCACGCTGTCGGCCCCGGCCATGCCCAAATCCGGCCACATGGCCAACCAGCACGCCAAGGTTGCGGCCGCTGCAATCATCGAAATGCTGGCCGGCCGCGAGCCCAATCCGTCGCCGGTGGTGATGAACACCTGCTACAGCTTCGTCGACAGCGAAAACGTAGTGCACGTCGCCTCGGTGCACCAGTGGAACGCCGAGAAGGGCACCCTGCTGGCGGTGCCGGGCTCGGGCGGGGTGTCGGCGGCGGCAAGCAAGCTCGAAGGCCGCCACGCCATGTCCTGGGCGCAAAACATCTGGGCCGACATGCTGGCCTGATCATTCCGCACCCGGCAACGCAAAGGGGCGCCGCAAGGCGCCCCTTTTTCATTGCTTGCCTGCTCAGTCGAGCGAACTGACGTACACCGCCACGGCCTTGATTTCCAGCGCGGTCAGCTTGCCGGCAATGCTTGCCATGACGGGATCGCCCCCTGCCGCGAAGGCCTTCAGGCGATTCTCGATGTAGCGCGGAATCTGGCTGGCCAGCCTCGGCATCTGGGCGCTGCCGTGGCCGTCCAGGCCATGGCAGCTGGCGCAGGACGGCACACCGGAATATTCGTTGCCACGGGTGTAGATGAAGCGCCCGACTTCAAGCAGGCCCGGGTCGTCGGTGACGTTTCCGGTGGTCGGCTTCTTCTCGAAGAAGACTCCCAGCGCGAGCATGTCCTGTTCGTTCAGCTCGGCCACGGCGCCCTGCATCATGCTGCTCTTGCGCGTGCCGCTCTTGAACGCCTCGAGTTGCCGCACGATGTACTGATAGTGCTGGCCGGCCAGTCGCGGAAACAGCTTGGTCGAACTCTCACCGTTCGGACCATGGCACATGAAACAGCTGCCCGTGTGAATGCTCTCGGCACGCGCCAGATCCACTGCGGGCGGTTCGGCCGCATATACCGCGCCCGCCGACGCAAACGCCATCACAGCCATACGCATCTGCTTGCTGCCCATCGCCCCTCCTCTTCACGCCTGAACACGGCCCGACCACTCTGCGGCGGCCTGCGTAGCAGAACAGCGCGAAGAATATCAGACAATTCTGATGCAGCAAGAACGCCTGTTCACCAACCGTGCTCGATGATCCACGGAGGCGTCCGTTGCATCAGGGCTGCACGGACATAAGGCACGGTGGCCTCGGGCAGCGCATCGCGCGCATGCCAGGCCAGCGCGTCGCATTTCTCCGGCTCGGCGATGACAGGCTCGCCGTGCCAGTGCGAAGCGCGCAGGAAGAAGTCGATACGATTGGTGTCGGACTTGCGGTGCACGACGCCTAACATGTGCAGCGCTTCGTCCGCCAGCACGATACCCAGCTCCTCGGCCACCTCGCGACAGGCCGCGCTGCGCAACGATTCACCGTCTTCGACGTGCCCGCCGGGCAAGCACCACAGGCCGTCAAAGAAGCCGGTTCCGGCGCGCCGCATCAGCAACACCCGGCCGTCGCGCTCAAGCAGTACATGCACCCCGGTCGGGATGCCGGCATGCCCCGCCATCAGGCCTTTCCGGTACTGCCGAATCCACCCTCGCCGCGCTCGCTGGCATCGAAGCTTTCAACAAAATTGAAACCCACCTGCAGCACCGGCACGACCACCAGCTGGGCAATGCGCTCCATGGGCTGGATGGTGAAGCTGGCGTGTCCGCGGTTCCACACCGACACGAAGATCTGGCCCTGGTAGTCCGAATCGATCAGCCCCACCAGATTGCCCAGCACGATGCCGTGCTTGTGCCCCAGCCCCGAGCGCGGCAACACCATGGCCGCCGTGCCGGCGTCGGCCAGATGGATGGCAATGCCGCTGGGTACCAGTGAAGTCTCGCCCGGATGCAGTTCGATCGGCGCGTCAATGCAGGCGCGCAGGTCGAGACCGGCCGAGCCGGCCGTGGCATAGGCGGGAGGGCTGGCGCGCAGGCGCTCATCAAGGATGCGGACGTCGATCTGGGGCATGGCGGATTCCGTTCAGCGGCGCGCCGCAAGCATGGGCGCAAGGTGGTCGATGATCTGGCGGGCAATGGTGTCTTTCGGGGCGCGCGGCAACGGGTGCGCACCGGTCGCGTCGTACAGCGTGACCACGTTGTCGTCGGCACCCAGCCCGTCCTGCACGAGGTTACCGACCACGAGATCGAGCTTCTTGGCCACACGCTTGCCTTCGGCGTAGCGGTCCAGCTCGCGGCTCTCGGCGGCAAAGCCCACGCACAACGGCGCATCGGGACGCGCGGCGACTTCGGCGAGGATATCCGGGTTCGGCACCAGCGTGATGCTGCGTACCTCTCCCGATTTCTTGATCTTGTGCTCTGCGGCATTCTCCGGCCGGTAGTCGGCCACCGCGGCAACGCCAATGAACACGCTCGCGCCCGACAAGGCACCGGCGACCGCCTCGCGCATTTCCAGCGCACTGCGCACATTCACGCGATGTACGCCGAGTGGCGTGGTCAGCGCAGTCGGTCCGGCCACCAGCACCACCTCGGCACCGGCCCGCTGGCAGGCCTGCGCCAACGCGAAACCCATCTTGCCGGAACTGGAATTGGTGATGCCGCGCACCGGATCGATGGCCTCGAAGGTCGGCCCGGCGGTGAGCACCACCTTGCGCCCGGCGAGCTGTTTGGGGCTGAAGAAGGCCCACAGGTGCTCGAACAGTTCTTCGGCTTCGAGCATGCGCCCGAGGCCGACTTCCCCACAGGCCTGCTCTCCGGCGGCGGGGCCGAGCACCACGGCGCCGTCCTCGCGCAACTGCGCGACGTTGCGGCGCGTGGCCGGGTGCTCCCACATCTGGCGGTTCATGGCTGGCGCAACCAGCAGCGGGCAGTCGCGCGCGAGGCACAGCGTGGTGAGCAGGTCATCGGCCCGCCCCTGCACCAGCTTGGCGATCACGTCGGCCGTGGCCGGCGCGACGAGAATGGCGTCGGCGTCGCGCGACAGGTCAATGTGCGCCATGTTGTTGGCCATGCGCGGATCCCACAGATCGGTCCACACCGGATTGCCCGACAGCGCCTGGAAGGTCACCGCGGTGACGAAGCGCGCGCCGCCCTCTGTCAGCACCACATGCACGTCGGCGCCGGCCTTGACCAGCAGGCGTACCAGTTCGGCCGACTTGTAGGCGGCCACGCCACCGGTCACGCCTACCACAATCTTGCGTCCCGCGAGCTCGCTCATGTCAGATGCATTACCATTCAAACGTCATCAAAACGGAGTCGCACCATGGCGATCACCGACTGGCCCGAAGACGAACGTCCACGCGAGAAGCTGCTCGCACGCGGTGCAGCTGCGCTGTCCGACGCCGAACTGTTGGCGGTCTTTCTGCGCGTCGGCATGCGCGGCATGAGCGCAGTCGATCTGGCGCGCGATCTGATCACGCGCTTCGGCTCGCTGACCCGGCTATGCGCCGCCTCTGCAGCCGAGTTTTCGGCCGTCCCGGGCATGGGAACGGCCAAGTATGCCCAACTGCAAGCCGTGATGGAACTGGCGCGCCGGGCGCTGGCCGAGCAGATGAACGATCGTGACCTGTTCGATTCGCCGCGCGCCGTGCGCGACTGGCTGCGCCTGAAGATCGGCGCCCTGCCGCATGAAGTGTTCATGGTGCTGCTGCTCGACGCGCGCAACAGCCTGATCGCGGCGGTCGAACTGTTTCGGGGCACGCTCACGCAGACCAGCGTCTACCCGCGCGAAGTCGTCAAGCTGGCGCTGGCGCACAACGCCGCGGCGGTGATCTTTGCCCACAACCATCCGTCCGGCGCACGCGAGCCGAGCACCGCCGACGAAACGCTGACACGCACGCTCAAGCACGCGCTGGATCTGGTCGACGTGCGCGTGCTTGACCACTTCGTGGTGACCGCCCACGCCGACCCGGTGTCGTTTGCCGAGCGCGGGCTGGTGTAGGCGGCAAACAGCGCGCTTACTCCGCCACCAGTTCCAGCGTGTCGCCGCCCAAGGCCACTTTCTGGCCGACGCGCAGCTTGGCCCGCTTGCGCGACTCGACCTTGCCGTCGACCCGCACACGCCCCGCCTCGACCGCAGCATGCGCTTCCCCGCCACTGCTCACCCAGCCAACGGCCTTGAGCAACTGATCGAGCTGGATGTGATCACCCTTTACAGCGAATGTCGCGCTCACCTTGTGGTCCCCTTTAGAATTCCGTGCATGAGCCTACACCAAGCGGACACCTTGCCCGACCTCGCGACGATTGACGCTGCCATCGCGCAGGCCGGAACGTCCGGCGCCCTTCACACGATCCGCACCGAGCAGACCTTCATCGACGACTGCGGCATCCGCTTTCTGGTGCGCTGGGCCTCGACCCTCGCGACCAAGGATGCCGCGCGCAAGCCGGTTGCCAGCGCCACGCCGACCAACCCGTTCCTGCCGCCAGAGCCGGCGCTGACCATTGGTGCGGCAGGCGCACAGCACCTTCTGGTGCTGAACAAATTTCCGGTCATCGAACGGCATCTGCTGATCGTCACGCGCGCATACGAAGACCAGACCACCCCGCTGAGCCGCGCCGACTTCGACGCACTCGCAGCCGTCATGCAGGCGCTGGGTGGCCTGGGCTTCTACAACGGCGGCGAAGAGGCCGGCGCCAGCCAGCGCCACAAGCATCTGCAGTGGATTCCGGAATCTCCTCAGAGCGACTGCCTGCGCAGCATGACGGCGGCTCTGGCCGTCGGCATGCCGCCGCTGACCGTGGTGCGTCACCCGCTGCTCAACTGGTGCCACGCTTTCATCCGGCTCAGCCCCGGCACCCGCGGGAACGAACTGAACGAAGCCTTTGCGCGGGGCGCTGAGCTGTGTGGACTGCGCCCCCGCAATGGCCACATGCCGCCCTACAACCTGCTGGCCAACGACGAATGGATGCTGGTCGTGCCGCGCCGCACGGAACGCTGCAACGGCATCTCGATCAACGCCCTGGGATTTGCAGGCTCGATGTTCGTGCGAAAACGCGAAGACATCGACCAGGTGCGTGCGGTCGGGCCACTGGCGATGCTGTCGGCAGTAGCTAGCTGATCCGGGCGGGCGCGACGCCCGGCCTACGCCGCGTGCGGCAGATCAAATACCGGCAGCGGCGGCAGGCCGATGGTGGCGCGCAGTTCGTCGCACTTGGGATTCGGCGTACCGTCCTCGAAATACACCGGAAACTCGCGACACGGCGTGGGGCGGTTCTCATAGATCGTGCACATCACGCTGCTGCCCACCTCGCCCGCCAGCGCACTGCAGCGACGCGGCACGCTGTTGCTGCCTTTCATGCAGCGCATGTGCTCGTTGAGCTTTTCGGTCATGTCGGTCGGCACGCAACCACCCGGCGCGTCATCCCCCTCGGCCCAGTAGAACGAGATGCGGAAATGCGTGCAGCAGATGCCACAGGTCATGCAGGGGTTGTAGTCGCTCATGTCCGCCGAATGCACAGGTCGCGCCGGCCCCCCCGGACGGGTGGAACCACCGCAATGATGACCTCGGCCGGAGCGGCCTGGATGCGGCGCGCGAATTCTAGCGTTTCGGCCGCCCACAGCAAGAAGTTTTTGAAGCCGGATCAGATAGTTGCGGACAAATACATTCAGCGTGCAAGCGGCGCCAGCCCATGCCGACGACGGGCGTCGTCGCAGCCCGCCTCGCCAATACCCAAGGTGGCATAGGGCGCGAAGTCGCGGCACGGCCCGGGGCGGGAGGCGTAAATGGTGCAACGCACCGCCACACCCACTTCGCCTTCGAGCGCGCAGCAACGCGGCATTGCGGTATCCGTACCACGCATGCGCCAGATCCGCTCGGTGACAGGGACGGCCAACGCATCCGGCACACCACCCTCGGCGTGGCTGGCCAGTTCGGACACATGGAAGTCAACGCGCAAAGCCGCGCAGCAGGCACCACAGGCGCTGCAATGGTCGATCATGTCACGCAGCAGCGCCGCAGCACTTCTTGAACTTTTTGCCGCTGCCGCAAGGACACACCTCGTTGCGACCAGGCCCCGTCGCGGTCACCACGGACATGTCGGTGGCCACCGGCTCGGGCTGCGGCAACGCAAGCTCGAACCAGCGCGACCGGATTTCCATCACCGCGTCGCAGGCGTCCGTCAGCCATTCGAGTCGGGTACTGTCGGGCACCTCTTCGTCGGCAGACTCCCACGGCCGGATGACCGACTGCAGCGTCTCGGTGACGATCTCTGCGTCCTGATGCGGGACCAGGCCCGCCCAATCCGCAGGCCACAGCTCCAGCCCCTGCAGGAATCCCTCGATCCACTCCTCACCCACCGCCAGATCATCGGCGCTAGAGCCGGCGTAGCAGAATGGCTCCCAGCCTTCGGGGGCACCTATGGTGGTGAGCAGTTCGTTGTAATAGCGCAGCACCAGCCGGATGGCCTGCTGCATGCCGCCGCCGAAGGCAAACGAGGCGTCCGCGTGCGCACTCCACACCGCCGGCATCCAGTCAGCCGCTTCGAGCGGCACGGGCGAGATGACAACCGCCGCGAGATAGCCGTCGAGCATTTCCAGATTCATGCAGTCTTCGGGGACTGCATCCGAGGTCAGGATTTCCTCGAGGGCATCGAACTCGTCGTCGCTCAGTTCGTGCGGATTCGGGGTCTCGTCTGTCATCGGCGTTCTCCGTGGTTGGCCCGAGACTGCGCCATCGAGGCCCAAAGCGCAAGCCGGGCGGGCGCTTCAAGCTCATCAAGCGTCGTCGCAACGCGGTACAGCGGCTGGCCGGAATCACGATACTTGCGCTCGAACGGCGTCAACGGCACGTCGGCCACAAAGCTTTCCACCGGAACCACGCGCTCCAGTGCATGACCTGCCGCCCAGGCAAACTCCTCGGCGTACACCAGCCAGTTCGTGCGGCATTCCAGCGTACCGCCCAGGGCCAGAACCCACGGAAACACCGGATGACCATGCCAGCGTCGGCCCACATGGCCGATCTTCGGCCATGGATTGGGATACAGCACGTAATGTTGCGCCAGACGCAAGCCTGCATCGAACAGCAGACGCCAGTAATCCACCAAGTCTGCACGCGCAAAGACCATGTTCTGCGGCCACATGGATTGCGGATAGGGCTTGCGGCGCGACAGCCGATCTTCCGACTGATCCACACCAATCACGAAATGCCCGGGATGACGGCGGGCCAGCTCGATGGTGCTGTGACCCACGCCACAACCGGCGTCCAGGATGAGCGGCGCGCGCGTGTCCCAGGCTTCAAGACTGCGCTCAAAGGCCTCGCGGTTGTACGACGCTACCGGCTTGCGGAACGGCTCACGCAGATAGCGCTCGACGCGCGCGGCAAGGTTTTCGTGCACGCCCTGCTGGGCACTGAGCGGGATACGGGAATTGGCGTAGGACATCCGGAGCGTATTCTCATGCGGTAGCCGGCATTATCTCTTGCTTTGCCTTCCGAGTTGGCCGATAATGCGCGACTTCTCGCAATCAGGCCGGCCACATCCGCCTGCCGCTCGACCCCAAGGATTTCACGATGAAAGCCGACATCCACCCGAAATACGCCGATGTGCAGGTGAATTGTTCCTGCGGTAACAACTTCACCACGCGTTCGACGAGCGCCAAGCCGACGATCCAGGTGGAAGTCTGCTCCGCTTGCCACCCGTTCTACACCGGCAAACAGAAAATCGTCGACACCGCCGGTCGCGTCGAGCGCTTCCGTCAGAAATACGGCAACGTCCAGCGCCTCGGCTGATCGCAGCGCCGGATATCCGAAAAAGGGGCAGCTCAGGCTGCCCCTTTTCTTTTGCATTCGGCATTTGACCGCCCAACACCGCTAGAATCAGGGTTTCACCGAACACGCCACAGCACCCATCAATGCACGACCGGTCCCTGCCACGCTCCGCGCTCGAACGCCATCTCTACGGCGCCACCGGTCTGACCTTGCTGGTTCTGGTCTATCTGCTTCCGGGCGCCATCGGGCACGAACCCTGGCGCGGATCGGACGTCGAGCATTTCGCAGCAGTCCATGCACTGCTGCAGGGCGAATGGTGGCTGCTCCCGACCGTTGCCGGCGAACCGCTGCCCGGCTTCGGCCCCTTCCACTACTGGTTGTCCGCGCTGTTTGCCACCGCGCTGGGCTGGCTGTTGCCGCTGCACGATGCGGCACGCATGGCCACGCCGTTCGCCGCCGCGCTGGCGACGCTGTGGATCACCCGCACGGCGTCCAGACTGTACGGTCGACACACCCGTGCAGCAGCAGCCCTGCTCACCATTGGCACGCTTGGCCTGGCCGTGCATGTGCACGAAAACCAGCCAATGATCACGCTGATGGCGCTACAGGCCATGACCTTGGCCGGACTTGCCCTGATTCCGACCCAGCCCCTCAAAGGCAGCGTGCAAGCCGGCCTCGGCGTTGCCCTGGCCTTCCTTACGGCCGGCTTTGCCGGCGTACTGCTGACCCTTCCGCTGCTGGCCCTGGTTGCAGTGGCCGTCGCGGAACTGCGCACACCGCGCTCCAGCGGTGCCTTGATCGCCGGGCTGAGCATTGCCGTAGGCGGCTGCGCCCTGTGGCCCATTGCACTTGGCGCGACACAACCGGAACTGCTGGATCTGTGGTGGACGCGCGCCTGGGTCGACCTGTCCGGCGATCCGCTGGCGCGTGCCGATCTGCCGCGCCTTGCGGAAATGCTCGGTTGGTTCACCTGGCCACTGTGGCCGATCGCACTATGGGCACTGTGGCGCGCGCGCCGACAGGCCAGACGCCTGCCGTGGCTGCTGCCGCTGGTGGCAACCGCCGTCGCGCTGCTGTGGGTCATCCTCGGCGGCAGTCTCAGCGCAGAAGCCATGCTGCCAATCGTTCCGGCGCTCGTCTTGCTCGCCGCCGGTGGCGTACCGACCATGCGTCGCGGCGCGGCAAATGCCTTCGACTGGTTTGCGCTGATGACCTTCGGAATCTTTGCGCTGCTCGTCTGGCTGGCCTGGACGGCACAGATCTTCGAATGGCCTCCCGGGCTCGCGCGCAGCCTGGAGCGCATGGCACCGGAATTCATGCCGAGCGGGACCGCCCTGCAAGCCACGCTCGGCATCGTGATCATGCTGCTATGGGTATTGCTGGTGTGGCGGCTGCCGCGCACGGCCGACCGTGCCTCGACCAACTGGGCGCTGGGCATGACCATGCTGTGGTGCCTGATGGTCACGCTGCTGCTGCCGTGGGTCGACAACACCCGCAACTACCGGCCAATGGCCGAATCCTTGCGTCTGGCGCTGACACAGGAACAGCCGTCGTGCGTCGCGACGACACATCTCGGAACCACTCAGCGTGCAGTGCTGGACTACTATCTGGGCCTGCGTCCGGCCAAGACGCGTGACAATGAAACCAGCTGCCGCTATCTGCTTGTGCACGACGACGAGGTGATTGCCGCTCCATCACCGGAATGGCTGCCGGTCTGGCGTCATCGTCACGCTGGCGGCAAACGACTCGAAGTCTTTACCCTCTATCGCCGTGACTGAACGCCACGCCACTCCGTCTACCCTGCCCGCCTGGGCCACGCTGCAATCGCATGCGGGCCGCCTGGCCGGAGCGCGCATCGCCACGCTGTTCGAGGCCGACCCGCAACGCCCCGAAGTGTTCAGTCTCGAGCACGACGGTCTGTTCGTCGATCTCTCGAAACAACGCATCGATGCGGCCGCCCTCCGCAGCCTGCTTGAACTGGCCGAACAGGCCTCGCTGCCGCGCGGCATCGCCGCCCTGTTCGGTGGCGAGCACGTGAATTTCACGGAAGATCGTGCCGCCCTGCACATGGCCTTGCGCGGCGGCGCCCGCACACCGGAAGCGGACCTGCCTGCGCTGCAGGAGAGCAATCAGCGTCTGCGCGCCTTCGCCAACGCCATCCGCGAAGGCCACGCACGCGGCAGCAGCGGAGAGCGCATACGCCACGTCATCAACCTCGGCATCGGCGGCTCAGACCTGGGCCCGCGCATGGTCTGCGAGGCGCTTGCCCAGGCCGGCAGCGCATCTCTCCGGGTCAGCTTCGTCGCCAACATCGACCCGCTGGAACTTGATGCCGCGCTGTGCGACGCCGATCCGGCCACGACGCTGTTCATCGTCTCGTCGAAGAGCTTCTCGACACTCGAAACACTGGCCAATGCGCGCGCAGCGAGGGCCTGGCTACGCGCCGGCCTCGGTGCCGACACGGATACCGTTCCGCACTTTGCCGCGGTCAGCAACCGCGCAGACCTTGCCACCGAATTTGGCATTGCGGCTGAGCGCGTATTCTCGGTGCCGGCCTGGGTCGGTGGTCGCTTCTCGGTGTGGTCGGCCGTCGGCCTGCCGGTATTGATCGCCATCGGCGAGGCTGGTTTTGACGCCATGCTGGCCGGCGCACGCTCGATCGACGAGCATTTCCACAACGCCCCCCTGGCGCACAATCTGCCGGTCATGCTCGGGCTGACCGGCATCTGGAACAGCAACTTCCTCGCTACGGGAGATTTTGCGGCGCTGCCCTACGCACACGGCCTGCGCAGTTTCCCTGCGTGGCTGCAGCAACTGGAAATGGAGAGCAACGGCAAGCAATGCCGCTGTGACGGCACGACCACGGACATTCAGACTTCGGCTGTCGTGTTCGGGCATGCCGGCACCGTGGGCCAGCACGCCTTCCATCAGTTGCTATACCAGGGCACGCGGCCGGTCGCAGCTGATTTCATCGTCCCGATCATGGCGCATGACGAGCGCTCACGCGCCCTGTACGAAAACGCGCTGGCGCAGTCCGAAGCGCTCATGGCCGGGCGTGACATACCCACGGCGCGGGCGCATCTGCTCGCCAGCGGCCACACCCCGGCCGAGGCAGATCGGCTCGCCCCGCACCTTTTCTGTCCTGGCAATCAGCCCTCGACCACCTTGCTGCTGCCGGGGCTCACGCCGCACAGCCTGGGCCAGTTGCTGGCGCTGTATGAGCACAAGACTTTCGTGCAGGGCTGGATCTGGGGTATCAACAGCTTCGACCAGTACGGCGTGGAGCTGGGCAAGGAGATGGCGCGCAAGCTTTCGGCGCCCGACGGCGGTGTAGCACACCCGTCCACCGCCTCGCTGCTGGCGGTGATCGCAGGCATGCGCGACGCGGATTGAGCGTTTTCAGGCCTGCATGCGCAGGAAGTGCTCGCGGTAGTGACGCAGCTCGGCAATCGACTCGTAGATGTCTGACAGCGCTTCGTGCTTGCCACTCTTGGTGAAGCTCTCGATGACGTCCGGCCGCCAGCGGCGTGCCAGCTCCTTGAGCGTGGACACATCGAGGTTGCGGTAGTGAAACCACGCTTCGAGCGTCGGCATGTAGCGTGCCATGAAGCGGCGATCCTGGCAGATCGAGTTGCCGCACATCGGTGAGGCGCGCTCCGGCACGTGCTGACGGATGAAATCGAGCATGCGCGCCTCGACCTCGGCCTCACTTCCAGTCGCAGCGCGCACTCGCGCGGTGAGCCCTGATTGCCCGTGCGTGCGAGTGTTCCACTCGTCCATTCCATCCAGCACGGCATCGGGCTGATGCACCACCATCACCGGCGCCTCGACCACGGTTTCGAGGTTGGCATCGGTAATCACCACGGCAATTTCAAGGATGCGGTCGCGATCCGGCTCCAGACCGGTCATTTCCATATCCAGCCAGATCAGGCGATTGTTGTCCTGTGCCATAATCGACGCGCTCCATCCGCAATGACGAGGCCCGGATTGTGTCACACATCGCGGCCCGTCCACCGCCCTCGGGAGGTCACATGAACATCCGCAATCTCGTCTTCGCCGGCCTGTTTGCCGCCGGCCCTGCCCTTGCCGATCCGTTTCAGGGCGCCAACATCGAAGCCGGCTCGGAAATCCATGCCGACCAGTGCGTCGCCTGTCACGCCAGCAAGTTCGGCGGAAAGGATGGCTCGGACATCTACACCCGCGCCGACCGCCGCGTCACCAGCCCCGACAGCCTGCTGCAACAACTCACCGCCTGTACCACGATGCTGAATCTTGGCCTGTTCCCGGAGGACGAGCGCGACATCGCCGCCTACCTCAACAAGCTTTACTACAGGTTCGAGTGAGTCGCGGCGACGGCGCCCGATTCGCGGGCATGGTGGTCGCGTCCTTTGGACGTAACTACGAGGTTTTGGGTGAGGATGGCGCCACCTTCAAGTGCGTGCCGCGCGGCAAGAAGAGCGTCTATGCTTGCGGCGACGAAGTCGATATCGAACAGACCTCACCCGGCCAGGGCGTGATTGCCGAGCTGCATGAGCGCCACAACCTGCTGTGGCGTTCGGACGCTTTTCGCGAAAAGCTCATCGCCGCCAACCTCACGCAGATCGCCGTGGTGGTGGCCACCGAACCGGGCTTCTCGCCGCTGCTGGTGTCGCGCTGTATCGTCGCGGCGGAAACCCAGGGCATGGGCACGCTGATCGTGCTCAACAAGTGCGACCTGACCGATAAGCTGGCACCGGCACGCGACATGCTGTCGCCGTTCGCTCGCCTGGGCTATCCGATCGTAGAACTCAATGCCCTGTCAGGCGTTGCCCCGCTGGCAGCGCATCTTGCGGACCAGCGCAGCATCCTCGTCGGACAGTCCGGCATGGGCAAATCCACCATCACCAACGCATTGATTCCCGAGGCGCAGGCTGCAACGGCTGAAATATCCACCGTGCTCGACTCGGGCAAGCACACCACGACCTTCGCGCGCGCCTACCCGTTCGAAGGCGGCTGGCTGATCGACAGCCCGGGCATGCAGGCCTTCGGGCTGGCCCACGTCGGCGCAGAGGAGTTGCTCGAAGCCTTCGTCGAGTTCCGGCCGCATCTGGGTAACTGCCGCTTCCGCGACTGCCGGCACGACCAGGAACCCGGCTGTGCCCTGATCGCAGCGGTGGAGCGCGGCCATATCGACCGCCTGCGCTTCGAGCACTTCCATACCATCCGCGCCGAAATCGAAAGCGCCGGGCGTCAGGCGCGCGGCTGGTAAACGTAAAAAGGCCCGCATCTGCGGGCCCTATCTGGTGCTTCGTCCGTATTACATCCGCTCGAAAATCACCGACAGACCCTGACCACCACCGATGCACAGCGTAACCAGCGCATAGCGACCCTGGACGCGATGCAGTTCGTGAATGGCCTTGGTGGCAATGGCCGCGCCGGTGGCGCCAACCGGATGACCCAGCGCCACAGCGCCACCATTGGGGTTGGTCTTGGCCGGATCGAGGCCCAGCCCCTTGATCACGGTCAGTGCCTGCACCGCAAAAGCCTCGTTGGATTCGATGACATCTATCTGATCGAGTGACAGACCCGCTCGCTGCA
The DNA here is from genome assembly GCF_059703705.1 of Pseudazoarcus sp. NS36. NCBI lineage: Bacteria > Pseudomonadati > Pseudomonadota > Betaproteobacteria > Rhodocyclales > Zoogloeaceae > Pseudazoarcus > Pseudazoarcus sp. NS36. The sequence continues at coordinate 228,018 of NZ_BAAKJA010000002.1, forward strand.
ACACGATTTTGGTCGCCGGAATCGGCCCCTCACCCATGATCTCGTTCGGCACGCCGGCCACGGCATAGGCCACTACGCGCGCCATGGGCTTGTAGCCCGCTTTCGCCGCGGCATCGGCCGCGGCCAGCACCAGAAAGGCTGCGCCATCATTGATGCCGGAGGCGTTACCGGCGGTGACCGTGCCATCCTTCTTGAAGGCCGGGCGCATTCTGGCAAGGGTATCGACGGTCGTTTCGGGCTTGCAGTGCTCGTCGGAGTCGAACACCGTTTCGCCCTTGCGCGACTTGAGCACGATCGGCACGATCTGGTCCTTGAAGCGCCCCTCGGCAATCGCCTGACCGGCGCGACGGTGCGACTCGGCTGCAAAGGCATCCTGCTCTTCGCGCGCAATGCCCCACTTCTCGGCCAGATTCTCGGCCGTGATGCCCATGTGACCGACCCCGAACGGATCGGTCAGCACCGACACCATGGCGTCCACCATGCTGGTGTCGCCCATGCGTGCGCCACTGCGCATCGCCGGGGCCAGATAGGCGCCGCGCGACATCACCTCGACGCCACCACCCACGCCGTAATCACAATCTCCAAGCATGATCGCCTGGGATGTCGACACGATGCCCTGCAGCCCCGACGAACACAAGCGATTGACCGCCATCGCCACCGAATCCGCCGGCAGGCCGGCCTGGATCGCGGCCACGCGCGCCACGTAGGCATAGCGCGTTTCAGTGGGGATGCAGTTGCCGACCGTGACGTAGTTGATCAGCTGCGGATCAGCCCCGGAACGGGCGATCGCCTCCTTCATCACCATCCCGGCCAGCTCCGCCGGCTCGATTGAACTCAAACCCCCGCCGAACGTTCCGATTGCAGACCGCACGGCACTCAGTACCACTACATCGCGAATCGCCATCTCACACCCCCAGTTCGTTCAATGCCCAACCCAGCCGGCGATTGCCAGCAAGGCCAGAACCAACACATACAGCACCAGCACCCGCCAGACCATGCGTGCCACCCGCGGCATCTGGTCAACATCGACCGCAACCCCGAGCCCCAGTTCAGGCCGATCCACCACGCGCCCGTCCTCATTGGCCGGCATTCCCAAACGCAGCCCCAATGCTCCGCCCCCTGCGGACAGCACGATGCCGGCAGCACGATCCGTCCACAGCCCCGCCTGAGTGCGCCAGCAAAACAGCGCATCCTCGAAATTTCCGATCACTGAAAAAGCCACCGCCGTGATGCGCGCCGGGACCGCATCCAGCACCTCCCAGGCCTGTCGGCCGAAAGCACCGAAGGCCGAATCCGTTTCATGCTGCCGTCCGTTGCAGCGCTCCCGGAAAAGGCGTGCAAGTCGGTACACCACCACACCGGCAGGCCCGGGCAGCACGACAAACCAGAACAGCACACCGTAGAGGCCCTGATGGGCCGTGAGCAACGCGTGCTCCGACGCAACACGGGCGAGCTCCTCGGGGCCTGCGCCGGAATGGTCTCGCCCGGTCCAGTCGCCCAGACGGCGTACCGCCGTCGAGAGGTCGTCATCGACGAGCGCACGTTGAATATCGGTAAACATGCCCTCCTCGCGCCGAAATCCCAACGCGAGGTACAGCAAGCCCGCGCCAAACACGAAGGCCAGAACCGGATGGAGGGCAAGCAAAAGGAAATGCGCAAGCAGCGTGAACACACCACTCAGAACAACCACCAGCAACCACGCAAGACGACCGTTGGCATAGCTACCATCGTCGTACAACTCCCCGGCGCGGACACACACGCGCCCCAGCAAGTCGTCTACCGCCGCATGCTGCTGCAGCGGTCGCACCTGCTCGAGAATCAGGGCCAGGATCAGCGCAAAAAGGGTCATTGCAGTGCCATTGTTGCAGTGCAGCTACGGCAGGCAACATAACACAAAAGCACTACACTAGCCCGCGCGCTCCGTCACGTCTGGCGCAGGAAGCGGTGCAACGAAACGAGGATCGCCGCCGTCGTGCCCCAGATGTTGTAGTCGCCATATGGCATTGCAACCACGCGACGTGGACGCCCCTGATATTCGGTATCCATCTCAAGATGATTCGACTCATCCATCAGAAACCCGAACGGCACCTCAAAGGACTCAGCCACCTCGAAGGCATCCAGTGTGAGCTCGAACGGCGGATGCACCAGCGCCACCACCGGCGTCACCCGGAAACCGGTACGCGAGAAATACTCGGGCAGCTGCCCCAGAATCTCCAGCCGGTCGGCGCCCAGCCCGACCTCCTCCTCCGTCTCGCGGATTGCCGCCATCGTCGGCGACGCGTCGCTCGCCTCAATGCGCCCGCCCGGAAAGCAGACCTGGCCGGGATGATGATGGAGTCGCTCAGAACGCCGCGTCAGCAACACCGACAGCCCTTCTTCACGCACGATCAGAGGAACGAGTACGGCTGCAGCAATGTGGGAAGGGGACGGCTCAGCGCCGAGCTCGACGATGGACTCAGTCACATACGAACGACCGAAGCCCTCGCGCAAGCGTCTTAAGACGTGGTCGCGCTCACCAACTACAACTTTCATCCGAAAACTCAATGCAGAACTGAGACGCCAAACAGTATAGTGCGGGCGACAATCAGAGCTACGCTCAGTATCGCTTGCGCAACAACATGCGGTCACCATCACGCTGCAGCTCAGTGCGCGATAGAAAACTCATGCCGAGCAAGGCAACCGGCAAATCATTCGCCATTACCAACCCGTCTACGCCGTACATCACGAGCGGGCCGACCTTGACCTCATCTAAGCGCACACGCCAGGCCACGCTTGACCCGCTGGCGGTCTGTACCGTGATGCGCGGAGCCTTGGCAAAATCGATCCGCGCACGCCGCGCATCCGCCATACCGATAGCAATGGAGGTTGCTCCGGTATCGACGAGGAAGCGCACGCCGGCACCATTGATGCTGCCCTCGGAGAAATAATGCCCCTTGCTGTCAGAAAACAGCGTCAGTACGACCTGACTGGGCGTCGTTCCGGCCACCCGAACGGCTCCTCGCCCCAGTTCCAGACGCTGCCGGACACCATCGATTTCGACGATGGCCACATCTCTCGTGGGTTCGATCTCTAGCAGGCGCACGCCGTCACGGGACGTCTGCCCGAGCGCCAGCATCTGCGGCTGACCGCCGTTGACCACCAGAATCGCCTTCTTGCCAATAACCCCCGCGAGAGCGACATCGGCTGCGCAAACAGGTAGCGCTAGCATCAGAGCGACCAACACGCTCCACATGCACCGACGCATCGCGCGAAAAGCCTTCACGTCAGTCATGACGCCCTCCGATACGCTTTCATGACCAAAAATCATCAGACAAAAGCCGGGCGCATGAAGACACCCAGCCTGAGAAGCTGTTACGACACCTTCAGCGCCGCCAGCAACGATCGACCGGCAAGGTACCGGTGCGTGCCCGAGCCCCGGTACTTGTCAGCGTGAAGTTGCCGCAGCCATCTCCGAGCATCGCGCCCGCAGGGACGGCCGTCAACGTGAAAGTCGTCGGAGTGCATACCACGTTGACGTTGTAGAACACCTCTGCACCGTCCCGTGGCGCTTGAGTGAAAGGCAGCACAACATCGCCGCAAGCGGCCGCACTGTAGCTGCCGGTGGTGGTGAAACGACGCTCCATGAACTGCGCCAACTCCATCAAAACCGATTGTGCGTCGGCACGGCGACTGTTGCGGATGTGCTCTAAGTAGGAAGGGTAGGCAATACCCGCCAGGATGCCGACGATAACTACCACGATCATCAACTCGACCAGCGTAAAACCCCACTGTTTCACAATACGCGCACTGCACAGACTGTTCATCATCTCGTGCATCCTCTCTGCTCAGTGGGGAACAACCGTCAAACCGCGGATTTCACCCACATCCCGAGCAGACACCGGCAGCACGCCATTGAGCCGTACCTGCATACCGGATTGCAGCGCCTCGGGGCCATAGCGAACCTCCCCGAGCGGGTAACGCACGGCCACACCGGCGGACATCCTGAAGCGATGGCCGTCTATGATCACCTCCCGCAGCACCGGATCGACCTGTCCGATAACAACAGGCATGTCCGTCACCGCGACACGCGCACGAGCCTCGCTCGTCTGCCCCAGCGCAGTCCCAGAACCCAGAGTTAAGGCACAACACAGGACCGCCAACACTCCGCGGATGTACTTCTTCATGCTCCGTCCTCCGTCCATCAGTAGAGCTCGATCCAGCTCTGGCGACCGGTCGCAAAGCGTCCCTGGTTCTCGACAATCACTTCGAGTCCTTCGGACGTCGACACGTACTTGAACTCCGTCGTACCACGCGGATCCCCCATCACGGCGGGAGTCTGGGCATTGCCGCCCTCAAACTTGCGACCACTGGGCGGCACACGCACCGGCTGGCCGTCCACGATGATCGTCACGAAGTCATCGGTGGTGAATTTGCCGTCACCCGTCAGATCAAAGGGCGCGTACTCGAGGCGCGCCCCCCTGGCCGCATCCAGCTCCATCAGCCAGCTAGTGCCGGCTGGCGCGCAAGGGTCGCTGGAGTTCGACGGAATCATTGTCGTGAAAATGACCTTGCCGTTACGTACGAGGGGGTTGGTGATCTGGCGCTCTCCCTCGAATCCCTGCGGTGGCAAAAGATTCAGGAACCACCCCCCCTGGGTCTCCCAGTTCACCGCCTGCGTGCTCGTCACACGCAATTCTTCGGTAACAGTGCCCCCGGGCGTCTGGAAGTTGACCGGCCCCTGGAAGACGATGGTCTGCTGCTGCAGCGTGTTGCGTGACACCGGCTTGGAACTGCCCCCCGTACTCCTTCCGTCATCCCAGATCGCGTAGAAGGACTGCACGCCACCATTGAGCGAAATGTTGTCCGTCTGCTCCAGATACTTGCCAGTGCCGAACAGCACAATCTCGCCAGATTTGCTCGGATGGCGGATCACCGTCGGTCGGCTAGTGATGGGCTGACGGTTCGACGCGGTGCAGGTGTTGCCGGCGCAGGCCTCGAACAACTTGTAATGCAGGCTCCACGATCCGATGCTGTTACCGGAAAGATCGAACCGCCACATGTTGCCGAAGAGATCGCCGGCGTAGATGTGGTCGACCATGTAATCGCCATCAACATCCACCGGCGCCACCGAGGCCAGGCCGTTCGGCCGGTTTTGCCCGGTCGGATCCTGAGCCATGCCAACGCCGGTACTGATTTTCTTGATCAAGGCCCCGGTCTGCAAGTTCACGATGTACAACACCGCGTTGCCGGAGGAGCTAACGTTACCGTCGTTAATGGTGTTGTTGTAACCGTTGCCGAACACCGCCGCCCAGGTGCCATTTTGCAGTTTTACGATGGCCGGCTGACTGTAGGTGTAGCCGAGGTCAGCGTCGTTTGCGTCCGTGAACTCCCACAGGAAGACCGACGAGGCATTGGCCTCCGAGAACGCAGCCGGATTGGTCACATCCAGCGCATAAACCGCCTGACCTCCGCGGTTCAAGCCTCCGACCAGGATGCTGCGCCAACTGCCGTTGATAAAGGCGTCGACCACCGTCGGACTGCCGTCCACGAAGAAACGGTGGGTGTCGTTGTAGTCCGGGTCAGCCAACACCTTCAGCCGGCCGAGAAGACTGCCCGGAACGTAGGCCAGACGCTCCACCCCGGTCTGGGCATCGAAGCCGTGCAACATGCCATCGTTGGCGCCGACATAAACCATCGATGTCCGACTGGCGTTGTTCTTCTTGAAGTCGAGGTAAGAGGCCGATTCCAGCGACGGCGGATACAGCGCGCTGGGCGGACCGACAAACTGCGGCGCGGAATTGACGATATCGCCGAGCATACTGGGACGGCTGCGATACCCCGTGACCGAGCGACCGCGCAGGTATTCGAGCAGCGCTTCGGTCGAATCGAAGTGGCTGGTGCGTTCTGCTGTGGTCATGTTTGCCCAGCGGAACGGCCGTCCGACACCTCCGGTGGTGTTGGTGATGATGGAGCGCGAACTCCAACTCGGGATCTTGCTGCCGGCGTCCCATTTCGAGCCGTCCGGTCCCGTGCCATCACGCAGCACATCGCCGAACGACGGACTGTTGCGGTCAGTGTCCACCTCGAACGACAGCAACTGCCCGGTCCAATTCCCGCTGTTCAGACGGGCCTGGTAGACGCTGGCGCCAACCTGAACAGAACCGCCAGAGGTCGCCGCCGAAGACGACGCCCCAAGGCGCGCTTGAATGCTGGCCAGCGCCTCACCGAGCTTTTCCTTCAGTTCTTCGGCGTTGTTCGCGGTCAGATACAGGCCGTCGCCGTACTCCGCCGCATCCTCAAGCATCTCGTTCTGCACCGTAAAGCCGATGGTGTAGGTGAACATGTTCTGCTTGGCGTGCCGCGGGTCATCGAAACTCTCACCGGCCAGATCATTGCCGCCCTTGCGCATGTCGATGTCGTACCCGAATTTGGCAATATCGTCCAGATAGAGCGCATCCCCTTCGGTTTGGCTATTGCCTCCGGGGCCGTCGTTGGCGACGCCGTCCCAGTTCGGCAACAAGCCGTTCGGATCGTCCGGATCATTGTTCGGGTAAGTGCCGTCATAGGTGGGCAGACCGTCGGTGATGACGACCGTAAAATTCTTCTGGCAGCGGTACTGGATCGGGCTGGTGTAGGTACCGCTGTTGAAATAACTTTGCATGCCGCGGAAATACCGCGTGATCTCGTACAGGCTCTCGCCCAGCGGCGTCCACGTCTCCGCCGTCAGCGCATCGATGGAGCTCGTGATCGTCGCACTGTCGGTGCCACACACCGCCGCAATGCGCCCGCCTTCGTTGTTGTTGAAGTGGCTTAGCCCAAAGCGCATGCCCGGCGTATTCAGCACAAGATCCTTCGCAACTTCCCGCGCTACGTTCATCCGGTAGTCGTTCGGGATCTGCCCGCCGCGCAGGTCGGTGTTATTGGCAAAACGGTCCAGCAGAAAACGCAAATACCGCCCGATATACCGGGTACTGCCAGTACCGTTGGGGGCGGGAAGTCTCAAGCACTTGTACTCATAATTATTGCCGCCGGTATTGCGCCTGAAACGGCTGTAATTGGTGGAGCAACTATCCCGGCCCAGATTGCTGGGCGTGTAGTTGGTAGCGTTAGCCAAATTGCTCCAGTTGTTGCCGTTGCGATACTGCCAGGCGCCGTAACTTCCTTCCGGCTCAAAATCATCGTGCCAGATGATTGCCTCCATACTCCCGGAGTTGTCGACCAGCAGCATGACGTTGGGATCGATCGTGGCAGAAACCGTAAGCGGTGCTTCGGATAACGCCAGCGGACCGGCATGCGCGGCAGATGCCGCGAGCGCCGACGCAGCGAACCCTATCCGGATACCCTGGGCAAGCTTGTGCATGTTCATGTCCTGGACCTCAGTTGTATCGCTTGGCGTACTGCGTCTGCAGCACGCGGACAGTTTCCGCCGTCTGCCCAACCCCACGAGCGGTGACGAGATACACGTGCCGGCCGGTTTCATTGGCCGCCCCGGTACCCACCACGAGGCTGTCACGGACGTGCAGCCGGTGCTCCACAAGGAACCGCGGCTGCTCGCTCACCCCCTGGATCGCCACATCGTCATCGTAGGTCAGGGCGTTGTCGGCCCATTGCTCCATCGAGGCCGCGACGCGCGAAGTCAGCAAACTGGCAGAAGGGTTGGACTCATCAAACTGGTACACCGTGCAGGTCTCACCCATGGCGCACGGGAAATCGTCAAATTCGGGCAGCGCCACGCCTGGCGCAATCAGATTCTCACCAGCACGCAGCGCGGCCTCGGCGGCCTGCAGGGCAAGGTTCTGGTCACGCCAGTTGCCGGCCATGCGTTCTTCCAATGAGGTTCCACGCAAACTGTTCACCCCGAGCAGGCTCATCACCAGCAGCATGATCAGCGCGACCAGCAGAACGGTGCCGGTCTGACGAGCGGGAGCGGGGGCAATCGGACGTTTCATAGCAGCTTGTTCCGCAAGGCAACGGTGGTGGTGAACACCCGCGTCAGCGGGCGCTGTGCGAATTCGGGGTAGTCGGCGACGCCGCGATTGACGAGCGCGCCGTCGCAGCCCGCGTACTGCACGGTCGGGACTTCAGTGGCCACTCGGGCTTCCGGGCTCATCGCCACCAGCGTCACGCGCACCGCAACGACTTCCATCCAGCTGGCGACAGCATTGGCCTGCACGTAGTTTTCGGCCGTGCCGTCCATGTTGGCGTCGACGCCGTAACACAGCTGCATGTCGACGATGCCTTCCACCAGCTCTTCAGGCTGGCCCGGTCGGCCGTAAGGTGCCCGAAACAGCGAAGGGGCACCGCCGGCCCCCGTGCCCACGTAATACACGTTGGCGCGCACTTCCGTGATGCGTACATCATTTGTGTACGCATGACTGAGATCTTCGAAGGGCAACAGGTTGCCGGGCTCATAAGCCCCAGCACTGCCACGGTTCAAAGCACTGGCGTTCTCGTTCGCGGCGTTCTGGAACAGATCGCAGCCTTCCGGATCGGAAATCAGGATGATCTGCCCCTGACGAATACCTGTATTCCCAACCACGGTGATCGCGCCAGCCTGCGCCTGACTCGTACCACTTACGTTCAGAACTGCAGCCACGCCAGCATGCTTGACCAACACCACATCGGTGCCCGGGCGGTATGTATTGCCAGCAAAACCACCGCTCACGCCTTCCCAGCCGATCAAACCTTCGCTCAAGTCAAACAGTTCATCGCTGTAGGAGGCGTGTCCCGTATCGAGGTGATTCTTGACTTCGACCGACTTCAGACAGTCCCCTTGGGACCCTGCACGGCGAAGATCGTCGGACAGGAAGTCGAGCGCGAAGCGGCCGCTTTCCTGAATTCGCGACAAGGCTTCCGTACTGCGGTAAGTCTGGCTGCTGCCCATATAAATGTGCAGCACGCCCCCGAGCAGGAACAACCCGAGGAGAAGGCCCACCATCAGCTCGATGATGGTCAGACCCAGTTGGGAGGATTTACGGGCGACCACCATCAGATCTCCGTCTCGTAAACAAAATTCTGAGCGGCGATGTCCGCGGCGTTGCCCTGCCGGATGCGCCCGCGGTTGTCGTTCCAGCTGATCGTGATGGTCACAAAAGCACCATTGCGCACCACCAACCCGGCAGCTCCGCCGCCCAGCGCGCGGACGATGGACTGATCCCAAGTAGTGCGCTCGATCGCCGCGCTGCCGTCGTCGTAATCTCCACCCAGGGCGTTGTCACGCGAGGCGCGCATGCGGTCGGCGAGGTCATAGGCCAGCAAAGTGGCCTGCGATCGCTGATATGCACTGTGATTGCTCTTGACCGACGTAGTCTGCAAGCCAGCCAAGCCGAGCAGGCCAAAAGCAATGATGACGATGGATACAAGCACTTCGAGCAGGGTCGAGCCCTTTTGCCGACCCACTCGTCCCGACGCTGCATGGCTCCGTGTATGAGCTGACATCCACTTCTCCCGCACTTCAATATCCGCTATCAGCACGGGCCCGCCCTGTCGGCGAAACCGTCACATTGCGTATAACCCCGGCGTCCGAGATCGCAATGGCCGCATCCGCGGCGGCCTCCCGGCGGCCATCGGGCTCGAATACGATTCCGGCTGCGGGCCCCGCAACAGCCAAGCCGCCACGCGGCTCATCCCAAACCCGAATGACATCTACTGCATCGTTCACGTCAAGCGCGTTGTTGTTCCCCACCGCCGAACCAACCAGCCAACCGCCCGCCCAATTGCCGTTGTTGACGCATGCCGTCCCAGCCGCATTCCGCGCGCAGACAATCAATTGACGGCGATGCTTGATGGCCTCGGAACGCGCCAACTGCAATGCGACCAGAAGCTCGTTGCTTGCCACCGCAATACGGTTGCGGCGCAACATCTCGACGAAGGAAGGCGCCGCGAGGCCCGCAATGATTGCGAAGATCGCAATGGCAACCATCGTTTCGATAAGGGTGAAGCCAGACGGTTTTCTCATGAGCGCATGCTATCCGAAGCCATTTCCAGTGGCCGTCAGCATACGACAGGCGGCGGAGCGCGGCGGATGAGTGGCGCGTAAAGGAGGTTTGGCGGGAGCTGCAAGCTCACACGAGCTCACAGTCGGCCTTACCCGAGGCGCGTACGCGTCCGCCGATGTTGATGACCAACGATCTTTGCACACCTCCGGCACAAACCCGGAAGGTCCCGATCTGCAACGCGCCGCCCACCGAGCGCGCCGCGCCGGTAGGAAGATAGGATACGTAATTGCTCATGGTTCCGTTACTACGGGCGATCACCCCCGTATGGGCGCCACCCCCGACACGAATGACGCGTTCGTCGGCGTCCCTCTGGGCATTTTCATTGCCATCTTCGAAAACCATCCACCCGGTTTCCCAAGCGCCACCGACAACACACTGGAAGCCATCCGGAGACGGACAAAAGGTCACGCGCGCACGGCTGCGAATTGCCTCGGCACGGGTCAGCATCAAAGCGGCATGCAAGTCGTTGGCGGCGGCCCACGTGCGCTGGTCTCGCACCATGCCGGCAAAACCTGGCCCCGCAAGTCCGACGAGAATCGCGGATATTGCCAGAGCGACCAGAAGCTCGATCAAGCTGAAGGCGCGAGCTCGGAAACGAATCGAAGCATGCATGGACACCTCCGGACATGCCAAAGGAATTCACATTCATGCAATTTAGATACTTTTTACCGAAGCTCCAGCCTAGCGGCAATAGAGCCGCGTAAAAATACCGATTCCGGATTCAGTCCCGAAAGTTGCCGAACTGCAGCGGGATGTCGGTGACGTCCTTCTTCACCAGTGCGATGGCGTCCTGCAGGACGTCGCGTTTGGCGCCGGAGACGCGCACGGCTTCGCCCTGAATGGCGGCCTGGACCTTGAGCTTGCTGTCCTTGAGGATGCGCACGATCTTCTTCGAGGCTTCCTGCTCGATGCCGACGCGCACCTTGAGCTCCTGTTTGACCTTGAAGCCGCCGACCTTTTGCACGTCGCCGTGTTCGAGGCAGCGCACGTCGATCTTCTTGCCGGTCATCTCGGGCAGCAGGATGGCCATCATCTGTTCAAGCTGGAAATCGCTGTCGCCGATCAGCGTCAGCAGTTTGTCGGCCTGCTCAATGGTGGCGCTGGTGCCCTTGAAGTCGTAGCGGTTGGTGATCTTGCGGTTGGCGCCGTCGACGGCGTTCTTCAGCGCGACGAGGTCGACTTCGGAAGTGATATCGAACGAAGGCATCGCATTCTCCCCAGGCAGCAATCAGCCGTAATGGCAGATGTAGTGAAAGGCCTCATCCACTTCGATGTCGAAGCTCGAGTCGCCCGGAATGCTGAACATCTCGCCCGCCGAGCAGCTCTTCCACTCGCTCTCGCCCTTGAGCAGGTAACGGCAACCACCCGCCACGCATTCCATGATTTCGGGCTTGCCGGTACCGAAAGTCAGCTTGGCCGGCAGGACGACACCGACCGACTTGTGATTACCGTCCGCGGTGATGAAGTTGTGGCTGACGCATTTGCCGTCGAAATACACGTTGGCCGCGGTCTGCAGTTCAACGCCGGAATATTTTTCGGTGATGCTCATGAAGATCCCTTTACTCGATGCCCAGATAACGCTGGATGAGAGGCTTGGAGATGAACCCGAGGAAACCCAGGCCAAGCGCGACGAACATCCACATCGTGCCGTACTTGCCCGCCTTGGACTTCCAGGCCAGGTTGCCAATGATGAAGATCATGTACAGGATCAGGGCGGTGAGCAGCACCTTCAGCGAGATCGCCTCGAACTCGGCGACCGTCAGGCCGAAGATGGTCGGCGGGGTCTGCATGCCTTGCTACCGCCCCATATCCCGTCAGCCGCCGCGCCGGGTCTTGGCGTTGGCGGCAATGCGCATGCGCAGCGCATTCAGGCGGATGAAGCCGTGGGCGTCACGCTGATCGTAGGCGCCGGCATCGTCCTCAAACGTGGCAATGGTCGGATCGAACAGCGAATCGCTCTTCGAATCACGGCCGGTGACGATGACGTTGCCCTTGTACAGTTTCAGGCGCACCCAGCCATTGACCACGCCCTGCGTCTGGTCGATCAACGCCTGTATCGCCTGGCGCTCGGGGCTCCACCAGTAGCCGTTGTAGATCACGCTGGCGTAGCGTGGCATCAGGTCGTCCTTCAGATGCGCGACTTCGCGGTCGAGCGTGATCGACTCGATGGCGCGGTGGGCCTTGAGCAGGATGGTGCCGCCCGGCGTCTCGTAGCAGCCGCGGCTCTTCATGCCGACGTAGCGGTTCTCGACCAGATCCAGCCTGCCGATGCCGTGCTTGCCGCCCATTTCGTTGAGCTTGGCGAGCAGTTCGTGCGCCTTCATGCGCGTGCCGTTGATGGCCACCAGATCGCCGCGCTCGAATTCCAGATCAACGTATTCAGCCGCATCCGGCGCTGCTTCCGGCGACACCGTCCAGCGCCACATCGACTCCTCGGCCTCGGCAGCGGGGTCCTCGAGGTGACGGCCTTCGTAGGAGATGTGCAACAAGTTGGCGTCCATCGAGTAGGGCGAGCCGCCCTGTTTGTGCTTCATCTCGATCGGAATGCCGTGCTTCTCGGCGTAGGCCAGCAGCTTCTCGCGCGACAGCAGGTCCCACTCGCGCCACGGCGCAATGACCTTCACGTTGGGCATCAGCGCGTAGTAACCGAGCTCGAAACGCACCTGGTCGTTGCCCTTGCCGGTCGCGCCGTGCGACACGGCATTGGCGCCGCTAGCCTTGGCAATCTCGATCTGGCGCTTGGCGATGAGCGGACGCGCGATCGAGGTACCGAGCAGGTACTCGCCTTCGTAGACGGTGTTGGCGCGGAACATCGGAAACACGAAGTCGCGCACGAACTCTTCGCGCAGATCGTCGATGAAGATGTTCTCGGGCTTGATGCCGAACTTCAGCGCCTTGGTGCGCGCCGGCTCAAGCTCTTCGCCTTGGCCGAGGTCGGCCGTGAAGGTCACGACTTCGCAGGCATAGGTATCCTGCAGCCATTTCAGGATCACCGAGGTATCCAGCCCGCCCGAGTAAGCGAGCACGACTTTGTTCACATCGCTCATCTGTGTTTCCAGTCAGTTTGGCGCGCAAGGCGCCGTGATTGAATTCGTCGTTCCCGCTCAACGCAGCCCACGTCGAGAACCCGCGCGATACTTCCGTCCGACGCGCTGCACTTGTAGCCGCGCGGCGGCTAGGTTTCTACCTTGCCGAGCAACAGGAACTCCATCAGCGCCTTCTGTGCGTGCAGGCGGTTCTCCGCCTCGTCCCACACCACCGAATGCGATCCGTCGATCACGTCGGCCGTCACTTCTTCGCCACGGTGCGCCGGAAGGCAGTGCATGAACAACGCCTCCGACCTGGCCACCGCCATCATGTCGGCATCCACGCACCAATCCGCAAAGGCCTTCATGCGTTCTTCGTTCTCGGCCTCGAAACCCATCGACGTCCACACATCGGTGGTCACCAGATCGGCGCCCCGGCAAGCGTCCATCGGGTCGGCAAACTCCTCGAAATGGTCGGTGCCGTAAAGGCCCGCACGTTCCGGTTCGACTTCGTAGCCCGGCGGAGTTGACACGTGCACGTTGAAACCCAGCACCTCAGCCGCCTGTAGCCAGGTGTTGCACATGTTGTTCGAGTCGCCGATCCACGCCACGGTCTTGCCCTGAATGGGGCCGCGGTGCTCGATGAAGGTGAAGATGTCGGCCAGGATCTGGCACGGGTGATATTCGTTGGTCAGGCCGTTGATCACCGGGACGCGCGAATTCGCGGCAAAGCGCTCGATGATCTCCTGCTCAAAGGTGCGGATCATCACCGCATCACACATGCGCGAGACGACCTGCGCAGCGTCTTCAACCGGCTCACCTCGGCCGAGTTGCGAGTCGCGCGTATTCAGATAGATCGCCGACCCGCCAAGCTGATGCATGCCCGCTTCGAAGGACAGCCGCGTACGCGTGCTGGCCTTCTCGAAGATCATCACCAGCGTGCGATCGAACAGCGGGTGATACGGCTCGTAGCGTTTGAACTTGTCCTTGATCCAGCGAGTGCGTTCGAAGATGTGGTCGTACTCTTCGCGGCTGAAATCACGGAACTGAAGATAATGTCGGGGCGCAGTCATAGGCTGTAATCACTGCGCCAGAAAGTCGCGGAGCAAGGGGGCCAGCAACTCGACCAGCTTCGCCGCGTCCTGCTCGCTGAAGGTCAGCGGAGGGAGCAGCCGCACCACGCGCTCGGAGGTGACGTTGATCAGCACGCCGGCGTCGAGCGCCTTGCCAACCAGCTCGCCACACGGCCGATCAAGCTCGATACCGACCATCAGACCGCGGCCGCGGATGTCGACCAGCCCGGGAACGCCGTCGAGCGCCTTGGCAATGCCCGAACGAATGGCGTCACCCACCTTCACCGCGCTGGCCATCAAGCCGTCGTCTTCAATGGTCGCAACGGTCTCGAGCGCTGCGGCGCAGGCCAGCGGATTGCCGCCGAAGGTCGAGCCGTGGTTGCCCGGGCCGAACAGCCCCTTGGCCCGACCTGAAGTCAGGCAGGCGCCAATCGGCACACCCGAGCCAAGGCCTTTGGCCAGCGTCATCACATCGGGCTTGACGTCAGCATGCTGGAAGCCGAACCACTTGCCGGTACGGCCCATGCCGCACTGCACCTCGTCGCAGATCAGCAGCCAGCCGCGCTCGTCGCAGATCTGGCGCAGGTCGCGCTGGAAGGTCTCATCGGCAATGTGAACGCCGCCCTCGCCCTGAATCATTTCCACCATCACGGCGACGACGTTCGAATTGTGCTCGGCGACCTTGCGGATGGCTTCGATGTCGCGATACGGCACACGCAGGAAACCCGAAACCAGTGGCTCGAATCCGGCCTGCGCTTTGCGGTTGCCGGTGGCAGACAGCGTCGCCAGGGTGCGGCCGTGGAAGGCGCTCTCCATGACGATGATGGTCGGGTTGCTGATCTCGCGCTTGTGGCCGTGCATGCGCGCGAGCTTGATCGCAGCCTCGTTGGCCTCGCAGCCGGAATTGCAGAAAAACACCTCGTCCATGCCGGACAGCGCCGCCAGACGATCGGCGAGCTCTTCCTGCAGCGGGATGCGATAGAGATTGGAGGTGTGCAGCACGCACGCCGCCTGCTGGGCGATCGCACGCACGAGACGCGGGTGATTGTGGCCCAGCGTTGACACCGCAATGCCGGACAGCGCATCGAGATAACGCTTGCCGGTCTCATCGAAGAGCCAGACACCTTCGCCATGGGTAAACGCCACCGGCAACCTGGCGTAGGTATTCATCAGGTGCGACATCGGTAATCCCCGGTCGGATCAATCCAGAAACGCACACGGCGGCAGGCGCCGCCGTGGGTCGGAAAGCGCAAGATACTAAGCGAAAGCGCCGCGAAAGTACAGGAAACGCGGGCGCTCAAGCCCGCACAAGTACCTGCAGCACAAACGAAAACGGCGGCCTTGGCCGCCGCATTCGCTTCATCCGGAACGGATCAGGCAGCCATCGCCTTGACGGCGGCCGACAGGCGGCTCTTGTGACGAGCGGCCTTGTTCTTGTGGATGATCTTCTTGTCAGCGATGCTGTCGATGGTGCTCATCGACGTGCTGAACACCGTCTGCGCGGCAGCCTTGTCACCACCTTCAACAGCCTTGCGAACGGCCTTGATGGCGGTACGCAGGCGCGAACGGAGGCTGATGTTGTGACCGCGGGCCTTGACGGCCTGGCGGGCGCGCTTGCGGGCTTGTGCCGAATTGGCCATGTTTGTTCTTCCGAGGTAATAGGTTCTACGAAACGCGGCAGTCTACCGGGTGATCTGCAAATGTGCAAGGCGCGGTTTCGTTCGGGCAAGTGCCGCAGCCATTGAGGCAGGCCACATGGTAGCGCGGAAATCCACACGAGCCCTGTCGATCCAGCGCGCGGCAGCGGCTCGACGCAAACCTGCCCACTCTTCCCCGGTATCATGGCGGCTTTCACCCCAAAGCCCGCCGCATGAACCTTCTTCGCGCCCTCGCCACGGTCAGCAGCATGACGCTGATCTCGCGCGTACTCGGCTTCGTGCGCGACTTCGTCATCGCGCGCACCTTCGGCGCTGGCGTGGCGAGCGACGCCTTCTTTGTCGCCTTCCGCCTGCCCAACATCCTGCGCCGCATGTTCGCCGAGGGCGCCTTCTCGCAGGCCTTCGTCCCCATCCTCGCCGAGTACCGCAACCGCCGCGGCGAGGAGGAAGCGCACACGCTGGTCAACCGGGTCGCCACCCTGCTCGGGCTGGTCGTCACGGCCATCTCGCTGCTTGGCATCGTCGCCGCGCCGATCATCGTCTACATCTCGGCACCGGGATTCGCGGCCGACCCCGGCAAGTTCGCGCTCACCGTCGAAATGACGCGCATCACCGCACCCTACATCCTGTTCATGTCGCTGGTGGCGCTGGCTGGCGGCGTACTGAACACCTGGAGCCGCTTCGCGATTCCGGCCATCACGCCGGTGCTGTTGAACCTGTCCTTCATCGCCATGGCGCTGTTCGCCGCACCGTATTTCGACACGCCGATCCTGGCCCTGGCCTGGGCGGTGTTCATCGGCGGCGTGCTGCAGCTCGCACTGCAACTGCGCCCGCTGGCCAGGATCGGCATGCTGCCGCGCTTCGATCTGAACCTGTCCGACCCCGGCGTGCAGCGCGTGATGAAGCTGATGCTGCCGGCCATGCTGGCGGTGTCAGCGGCGCAGATCTCGCTGTTCATCAACACCATCTTCGCGTCCTTTCTGCAAAGCGGCAGTGTGTCGTGGCTGTATTACGCCGACCGACTGATGGAATTCCCCGCCGGCCTGCTCGGCGCCGCGCTCGGCACCATCCTGCTGCCGGGGCTTTCCAAACTCAACGCCGACGGCAAGGCCGAGGAATTCTCGTCCATGCTCGACTGGGGCCTGCGTCTGACGCTGCTGCTGACGCTGCCCGCCGCCCTGGCGCTGGCGGTGCTGGCCGTGCCGCTGATCTCCACCCTGTTCCAGCATGGCGCCTTCACGCCGCAGGACGTGCTGCACACGCGCACCGCGCTGGTGGCCTACAGCGTCGGCCTGACCGGCCTGATCGCGGTAAAAATCCTCGCCCCCGGCTTCTACGCGCGACAGGACATCCGCACCCCGGTGAAATTCGCCCTGATCACGCTGGCCGCCACACAGGTCATGAACCTGATCTTCATCGTGCCGCTGCAACACACCGGCCTGGCGCTGTCGATCGGCCTGGCTTCGTTGCTGAACGCCGGCCTGCTGTATCGCCGCCTGCGCCTCAACGGTGTGTATGCGCCGCTGCCGGGCTGGACGCCGTTCGTGCTCAAGCTTGTGGCCGCCCTGATCGTGCTCGGTGTGGTGCTGTGGTTCAGCATGGGCGAACAGACAGCGTGGCTAGAGTGGTCCGCCATCGAGCGCCTGTGGCGCCTCAGCGCGCTGGTGGCGGGGGGCATGGCGGCCTATTTCGCGACGCTGTTCGTGCTGGGCTTCCGCCTGCGGGATTTCCGCAAGAACGTGGCGCGCTAGACACCAGCCTTCCGGCCCTCGATCTCCGCCACCAAGGTCTCCACGGCACGCTCACGTGTAGTCTCATCGGCCACACCCAGCAGCGCCGACCAGTCCGGATGGCCGCGCGCGCGCGACAGCGTCGGCAGCAGGGCATCCTCGCGCCAGCGCTCACCCTCGACCGTCTGGCGCAGCGGCTCCACGGCCGCGTGCCCTCGCGCCTCCAGCGCAGCCACCAGCGACAACTCACGCAGCGCCAGCAAACGCAGGATGGAATCGTCCACCGCCAGATCGCGCTTGCCGCTGAGAACGCCAAACACCCGCTCACCAAAATGCCGCACGGCCTGCACGCCGCCGCCAGCCAGCGCGCCGATGGCCGCCGCGGCGCCCAGCGTCATGCCGCCGAACATCAGATCCACGCCGACGCCAGCCGCCGCGCCAGCCGCCGCGCCGGTGCCGAGCTTTACGCCCATGTCTCGCACCGTCTCGGGGTGGAACAGGTCATGCTCCCAACGCCCGTCGGCCAGCGGCAAGGCATCGGCATCCACATCGTTGGCGCGGAAGCGATACAGCGCGAGCAAGGCATCGACGCACGCCTGTTCATGACGACGCACTCGCCCCGAAAGCTCCTCCACCGCGACGCGCTCGGCCGCCTCATCCCCCGCGTCAATGCGCAGCCGCGCCGCAGCAACATCGATCAGCAAGCCGGCAACCAGGCGCAGCGCGGCCACGTGGCGCTCCTGCGCCTCACGCTCGCGGCAGGCGATGAGTCGCTCCAAAGCCGGCTGCCAGACATCGAGCACGGTGCCGAGCTTTTCATACAGGCGGCGCTCGCCATCACGCTCGGGGGCCACACTGTCGAAGCGCACCACGGCATGCAGCCCGAGACGCGACAGCGCCTCACGCCAGGCGGATTCGTCCGCCTCTGCGCTACGTACGAAGTTGAGCACCGGCAACAGCGGCACGGCGCAGGCGCCCAGAATGGCCAGTTCGTCGCGGTGCTTGGCCAACACCGGATCACGCGCATCGACCACATAGAATCCAGCGTCGCTGGCCAGCAACTGGCGCAGCACCTTGGCCTCCTGCTCGAAGCGCGCACGCGCCGCATCGCCCTGCAGGAAACGCTCGATGCGCGCTGGGCCGTCAAGGCGGCCGCCATCGTCCGCTGCGATGCCTTCGAGCAGTTCAAGCAGCGCGATCGGGTCTTCCATGCCCGGCGTGTCGTACAACTCGACCAGCACATCGCCGTCAGCGATCAGGCGCACGCCTTCGACGTGGCGCGTCGTGCTTGGCCGGCTCGACACCTCGCCGAAGCCGGTGTCGCGCGACAACGTGCGCATCAGCGAAGTCTTGCCGGTGTTGGTATGACCGACCACCGCAAGGCGTACCGGCCGGGTGCCGTCAACGTGTGTCATGCACTCTCCCCCACGAGCCAGCCCAGCGCCACCGCTTCATCGGAGATGACGGCATCGGCCCCCAAACCCACTCCTTCCAGCGCCTCAAGCCAGCGCTCCGCGCGCTCACCCGAGGCGCCTACCAGCCACACCGCGCAGCGCCCGGCATGCTGTGACAGGTCGGTGATCAGCGAGAGACTGCCGCGATCCGGCGACAGACGCCCGTCGCATGCCACCAGCAGACGCCGCGCCGGGCTGGACGCCAGCGCCTCGCGCAGACGCGCACGCTGCTCCCGCGAGTCCGCCACGCCGATGTTGCGCACGCCCGGCGGCAAGTCCGGCGGCCAGGGGCGATCGGCGCGCAGCTCGATACCGGCCAGTGTGGGGGGGCCGTCGAACCCGGCGCGGTCGCCGACATGCGCAAGCGCAATCGAGGGCGGCGCGGCATCGGTCACGCCCATGCGCTCGCTGGCCGGCGCGAGTTCCGTCGCCAGCTCTGCAAATCCCGGCAAGGAGACATCGAGCCTGAGCCGTGCCCGCCCCGACCGCACTCGCGCCATGCACGCCGCCCACAGCAACGCCCGCGGCAGCCAGCCATACACCAGCACGCAACCGACCAGCCACCAGGCCCAGGCGCGGCGGGCCGACTCGTCCGTCAGGGCCGACGTTCCGCTGGCCACGACCGTGGCCGCATCCGGCACCGGAAAACCGAGCAGGGCGGGCAAACCACCCAGCGCCGCAACCAGATCGACAAAGAACGCCGGAGACAGCAAGGTCGTCTCCCACACAAAGACATGACTGCGCAGCAGAAAGGATGCGGTCAAACCGGCCAGCGCGCCGGTCAGCGCCATGCTCCACACCGCATGCGTTGCCGCTCCCAGCCACCATCTCATCAGCCCTGCGTGACGGTGCAACGACACGAATGCGCGCGGCACCTCGGCAGCACCCGACGCCATGCGTGCGGACAGGCCGCTCCAAACCGCGGCAAACCCGAGCGGCGCAGCGCCGGCAAACACAAACCCGACCAGCCATATCACCAGGCTCAGCACATGCAGCCCCAGCAATCCGCCCAGCGCCCACACCACGTTGATCGGCCGCAAACCATCGCCCGCCACCGCCAGACCGCCCCCCACCCCGGCAACCAGCGCAAGCATGAGCAGCACCAATGCCACCATGCGAACGCGCCCCGACCACGTTTCAAGCGCTTGCGCCAGGCCCAGGCGCCCGCCCAGCCGCACCGCACGCGCAACAATGCGCGGCTCGAATCCCGCCGCCTCGCTGCGCGCCGCCACCATTACCGCAGCATCGACGACCCTGCCTTGCGCGCGTTCGTGCAGGCGCACGGCCTCGGCCAACCAGCGAGCTTCAAAGGAGAGAGGAGAATCGGGCAGCATATGACGCAGATCAAATCCGGCTGAATCGAGCCCATAGCATAGCCGAGACGCCAGCGCAGACAGGATCGCCGCCGGTTATACTTCTCTCGTCAGCACGCACATGGAATGACATGAGCAAGCTCCCGCTACAACCTCTGGACATCGCACGCGAAACGCTCAGGCAACTGGCGCAGCGCCGCATTCCGCCCACGCCGGACAATTTTCGCGAGCTCTATCACGAAATCTCCGGCACGCTCGCTGATACGCCCTTCCCCTCTCCGGAACTGCGCCGCATCGCGTCCGCACTGCCGCGCGACACCCAGGAGCGCGTGCGCCTGGCCAACCAGTTCGACGACGCCATCGACAGTACTGACTGGACTGCCATCGGCAACGCCCTGCACGCCAGCCTGGCCGCCTTGCCTGACGCCCCGCCCGCGTGGAGCGCGCTGCTGCGCGAACTGATGGGCCAGATCGACACGCCCCACCAGCGCCTCACCCGCGCACGCAAGCTGGCCTCGCTCGACCACGTGCTGAGCGCCAACGCCAATAACGCAGACCTGCTCTTTGCTCGTCTGCGCGGGCTGGTGCAGGGTTGGCAGCGAGAACCACTGGGCGACTCGCGCACAGAATTTGCCGAAGCCGGCACGGAAGACACCCCGACCCCGGTCGTCGAACGTCGCGCCAGCCGTCCGACCGAAGAGGCCGCGCCGTCTGCGGGCGACACCCCGTTCGCCCAATGGCTGGTGGTGCTGTTGCAACGCGGAGTCGTCCCGCTGCTGGCCGACAACGCAGCCCTGATTGCCGAAGCCCTGCAACTCGCCACCTCGATTGCCTCGGCCGCGCAACAGGACCAACCCGACGAGAGCATTGCCGCCCGCCTGCGCACCTTCGCCGCGCAGCTCGAATGGGCCGGCGAGGACCAGCGCGCCATCCGCGGGGCCCTGCTCAATCTGCTGCGCCTCATCGTGGACAACATCGGCGAGCTGGTCATCGACGACCAGTGGCTGCATGGCCAGGTCGCAGCGCTTGGCCGCATGTTCGACATGCCGCTCGACATTCGCGCGCTCGACGACCTGGAACGTCGCCTGCGTGACGTCATCGACAAGCAGAAGCACCTCAAGCGCCAGCTCACCGACGCGCAGGAACGCCTCAAGAGCATGCTCGTCGGCTTTGTGGACCGGCTGGCCGGGCTCAACGAGTCCACCGGCGCCTACCAGCAGACCCTCACCGAATGCGCCGAACGCATCCGCAGCGCCGACGACGTCAATCAGCTCAGCGATGTCGTCGAACGCCTGCTGGCAGAAACACAGGCCGTCAAGGAAACCACCGAGCGCTCCAGCGCCGAAATCGGCGCCCTGCGCGAACAGGTCGACGCCGCCAACTCCCTCATCACCCGACTGCAGCGCGAACTCGACGAGACCAGCGAACTGGTGCGCTTCGACCCGCTCACCGGCGTGCTCAACCGCAAGGGACTGGACGAGGCACTCGAGCGCGAGATCGCGCGCATGCGCCGCCAAAGCCTGACGATGTGCGTCGGCCTGCTGGATCTCGACAATTTCAAACAGCTCAACGACACCTTCGGCCACCGTACCGGCGACGAGGCCTTGCGCCACCTCGCCGACGTTGCCCGCGGCGCCCTGCGCCAGGAAGACATCATCGGCCGCCTCGGCGGCGAGGAGTTCCTCGTGCTGCTGCCCGACGCAGACGAAGAACAGGCCACCCAGATCATGACGCGCCTGCAGCGCGCGCTGACCACTCACATCTTTCTGGCCGACAACAGCCGCGTCCTGATCACCTTCAGTGCCGGCATTGCCCGCGTACTCCCCGACAGCACCGCCCACGACGCCATCGACCGCGCCGACAAGGCCATGTACGCCGCCAAGCGCGCCGGCAAGAACCGCGTCCTCGTCGCGATCTAGCCCCCTGCCTCACCCCCTGCTCCGCTGCAAAGGCGGATGCACTGCACCACTGCGCCCTGCGATTCGGGGTTTGAATACCTAAAGACTTCCCGCCAATTGCCGTTAACTCATCCGTGGCCAGACCGGAAACATCGGGCTGACCGCCGGCGGCGGCAATCCGTCGGGGTGCGCAGGGCGAACATCAAAATTTCCCGCCTCAACACCCTAAAGTTTTTCCGCCGCCGGCCGTTAATTGAATCATCGGCAGGCAGATCGAGCCTCAGCGGATCAAGCGGCCGGGATAACCAACCCCTCTTTCTCGAAGGAGAAGAAGAATGTCTCAGGTAATCAACACCAACGTCGCTTCGCTCAACGCCCAACGCAACCTGCAGTCGTCGCAGAGCTCGCTCGCGACCTCGCTGCAGCGCCTGTCCTCGGGTCTTCGCATCAACAGCGCGAAAGACGACGCCGCCGGCCTCGCGATTTCGGAGCGTTTCACCACCCAGATCCGCGGTATCAACCAGGCCATCCGCAACGCCAACGACGGTATCTCCCTGGCCCAGGTCGGTGAGAGCGCGCTGGCCGAAGTCACTACCAACCTGCAGCGTATCCGCGAACTCGCCGTCCAGTCGGCCAACGCCACCAACAGCGAGTCCGACCGCGCCGCGCTGGACCTCGAGGTTCAACAGCGCCTGGCCGAAATCGACCGCGTTGCTTCGCAGACCGCCTTCAACGGCCGCAAACTGCTTGACGGCAGCTTCGGCAGCGCCACCTTCCAGATCGGTGCCGAAGCCGGCCAGTCGATCAGCCTGAACCTCGGCGCCAGCGCCAGCACCCGTCTGTCCGCGATCGGCCAGGTTGCTACCACCACCACGGCCGGCGCGATCGGCGCCTCCTCGACCGGTGGCAGCAACACGGTTGCGCCGAGCTCCCTGACGTTCGGCACCGCCGGCTCGGTCGATGGCAGCCTGACCGTTTCCGCCTCCAACCGCCTGTTCGGCGACACTGGCGTCAGCGACACGCTCACCCTGGTTCCGGCGAATGCCGACTTTGCGACCGGCGCCAACGCCACGCAAGACGGCACCAACATCCAGACGGTTACCAACTTTGACTACTCTGGCGCAGACCTCGCTCAGTTCGATGTCACGGTCGACGGCAACACCATCGGCATCACCCTGAATGCGGACTACACCGATGCAACGGGTCTCGCCGCGGCCATTGAGGCCCAAGTGCAGGCAGGCGCGGGCGATCTTGCGACCACCACCGTCACTGTTGACGGCGATGGCAACATCCGCTTCGAGAACGCCGGCAACCCCGAAGCAGTGGCAATTTCCGCAGTCGATGCGAACGCCACCGCTGCAGGCTTCGTGAATGATGCTGGTCAGGCCGGCGGCGCAGTCGGCGCCCAGTTCCAGATCGACGGCATCGCGGTTTCCCTCACCACCGACCTTGACGCTGACGTGGCGACGTTCGCCGGCGGCATCCAGACTGCGCTGAACGCCGCAGCGCCGGGCACCTACACGGTCGAGCTGTCCGGCAACGACATCGAGATCCGCAACAACAACGCCGGCTCGGCTGCGGTCACGATCTCGGGCGCCAATGACATCGCCGCCGCTGCGGGCATTGTCAACTCCACCGGCACCACGGAAGCCAACCCGGCCACCGAAGGCACCTTCCAGATCGAGAACGGCGTCACGGACATCGACATCACCCTCGACGAGAACTATGCCGACTTCGACGCACTGGCGGATGCCATCCAGACCCAACTCGATGCTGCGGCAGCTGGCACCTTCACGGTCACCAACAATGCCGGCTCGATCAGCATCGCCCGTGATGCAGGTGGCGTGGTGCAGATCAACAGCGCCAACGGCCGGGCAGCGGGTGCGGGCTTCGGAGCAAGCACGGGCGTGGTCACCACCAACGCCTCGTTCGATGTCGATGACACTACGGTGACCTTGGCCACCGATTACGCCGACTACGACGCGATGGCCACGGACATCGGCACGCAGCTCGGCAGCGGCTATACCGTTACCAACGACAGCGGCACGATCAGCATCGTCAATAACACCCCGGGGTCCTCCGGCGTGGTGATCTCCAACGCCGACGCCAATGCACTGGCAGCGGGCATCACCGAAAGCACGGGCACCGACGGTATCGGCGAGGGTTCGGTCACGTTGAGCGACTTCTCGATCAACGGTGTCAGCGTGACGGGCTCCTTCGCTTCGGCCGACGATCTGGCGACTGCGATCAACACCTCGGTCAGCGGCGTGTTTGCCACGGTGAACAACGGCGCGCTGAGCCTGAGCTCCTCGCAGGCGATCACCCTCGGTGGTGCCGATGCAACCGGTGCGCTGGGCTTCGCCAGCACCTCGATCGAGGCGGACTCGGGCTCGCTGTCGGGCGGCAACGTCACCACGGTGTCCGCGGCAAATGAGATGATCCAGCGCATCGACTCCGCGCTGACCTCGGTCAGTACCTTCCGCAGCACCTTCGGCGCGATCCAGAACCGCTTTGAATCGGTGACGGCCAACCTGACGAGCTCGGTGGAAAACCTCAGCGCCTCGCGCAGCCGCATCCTCGACGCCGACTTTGCGGCCGAGACTGCCAACCTGACGCGTGCCCAGATTCTGCAGCAGGCCGGCGTGGCGATGCTCGCCCAGGCCAACGCCCTGCCGCAGAACGTGCTGAGCCTGCTCCGTTAAGATGAGGGCCTAAAAGCCCCACTGCATGCGCGGCGCGATCCTCCAAAAGAGGTTCGCGCCGTAAGCCCATAAGGGAGATGCATCATGAGCATTCCATCAATTCCCGCCGGCGCCACCGGCACGATCGTTCCGCAGGCAAGCGGGCGTAGCAGCGAAAGCAGTGCCGCTGCTGCGCCTTCCGGCCAGTCGGCACCGGTCGTCGTCGCATCCGGTTCGGGCGGCGGGCAGGCCACCAGCGCCGCAGAGCTGAACGAAGCACTGGAGCGTGTGCGCGAAGCACTCGCCCCGGTGGCACGCAACTTGCAATTCTCGGTCGATGACGACACGGGCAAGACCGTGGTCCGCATCATCGACAGCAGCACCAACGAAGTGATCAAGCAGTTCCCTTCGGAAGAGATGCTGGCGATCTCGCGATCGATCGATAAACTGCAAGGACTCCTGTTGCGGCAGGAGGCGTAAACAGGAGGCAGCATCATGGCCATCACCGTATCCGGTCTCGGCGGTTCGGGGCTCGACGTCGATGGGCTGGTCACCCAGCTCATGGCCGCCGAGCGCCAGCCGCTGACCCAACTGGCGACTCGCGAAGCCGGTGTGCAGGCGAAGATTTCCGCTTTTGGCAGCATGGCAAGCGCGGTCGCCAACCTGCAGACCGCTGCCAACGGCCTGAACAGTACGGCAAAGTTTGCCGCCACCAAGGCCACCGTCAGCGGCAGCAATGCCGGTTTCACGGCAAGTTCTACCACCAGCGCCGCAACAGGCAGCTACGCGATCAAGGTCAACACGCTGGCCGCATCGCAACGTGTGGCCCTGTCGGCCGACGCTTTCACGCAGGACGGCGAGAACATCGCCGCCGGCACGCTCACGTTCAACTTCGGCACCGCCGACAACCTGCTCGCCGACGAGCCGGTGTCGTCCGAAACCCTCGACTTCGCCGGCGGCTCGCTGCAGGATCTGCGCGATGCGATCAACGACGCCGACCTCGGCCTGAGCGCCAACATCATCAATGACGGCACCACCGACCGGCTGATCATCTCCAGCGCCGAAACCGGTGCAGCACAGGCCTTCAGCATCGACGGCATCGGCGTGGCCTTCGGCCCTGACGCACCGGGCGCCGAAGGAGACGCCGCGTACCAGCTCGAAGCTGCCAGCGACGCCTCGATCACGGTCGACGGCCTGAACCTGACGCGTGCCTCGAACACCATCAGCGACGTCATCGACGGTGTCACGCTGACGCTGACCGCGCAAAGCGATTCGACCAACACGCTCAAGGTCGCCGCTGACAACAGCACCGCGCGCGCAGCCATTGACGCCTTCGTGACGGCCTACAACGGCCTCGCCAAGGGTCTCACCGACAGTCTGAAGTACGACCCCGAATCGGGCGAAGCCGCCCTGCTCAATGGTGACTCGACCGCGCGTGCAGTGCAGAGCCAGTTGCGCAGCATCGTCGGCGGTGCCTTCGGCGGGCTGGGCGGTGCCGACCGGCTGGCCGACATCGGCATCACCTTCCAGCTCGACGGTACGCTGTCGGTGGACAACACCAAGCTCAATAAGGCCTTCGAGAACCCCGATCTGGATGTTGCCGGCTTCTTCACCGGCAACGGCGAGACGCCCGGCTTCGGCAAGCAGGTGGCGGATTCCCTCGGCCGCCTGATCGGCACCGACGGGCTGATCACCGGCCGCACCGATGGCCTGAAGGAATCGGTCAAGACCCTGCAACAGCGCTCCGAAGCCTTGAACCTGCGACTGGAAACCGTCGAAAAGCGCTACCGCGCCCAGTTCACCGCGCTCGACGTGATGCTTTCGAACATGCTGCAGACCAGCAACTACCTGCAACAGCAACTGGCCAACCTGCCAGGCGCCAGCAACTGAGGACTTCACGATGTTTGGAACCCAACGCAACCGTGCCGCCACCTACGCCTCAGTGCAGGTCGAGACCGGCGTCGGCGCGGCAGATCCGCACAAGCTCGTGACCATGCTCTTCGACGGCGCCATTCTCACGCTGTCGAAAGCACGCGCCGAGATGGCAGCCGGTCACATCGAGGCCAAGGGCAACTCGCTGTCCAAGGCCATCGAGATCATCAACGCCGGCCTCAAGGCCAGTCTCGACCAGAGCGCCGGCGGAGATCTGGCCGGGCGGCTGGCCGCGCTGTACGACTACATGTGCGAGCGTCTGTTGTACGCCAACCTGCACGACAACCCGGCAGCCATCGACGAAGTAAGTGGCCTGCTCACCGGGCTGCGCGAAGCCTGGCTCAGCATTTCGCCCAACAAGGCCGAAGTGGCCACCACTGTCTAAGGGAGGCGCAATGAGTACCACGCAGGATCTCTACGAAGCCCTCGGCCAGGTCTCGGCCACCATGGTCGAAGCCGCACGCGCCAACGATTGGGACCGCCTCGCCGAACTCGAACTCGAGATGACCGCAACGCGCGAAGCGCTCGCCCGCGAGCCTGAAGCTGCAGGACTCGACGATGGCGAGCTGCTGCGCCGCGCCGCCCTGATCACCACCATCCTCGAAAACAACCGAGAGGTTCGCCGTCACGTCGAGCCGTGGATGCAGAGCGCGCGCAAACTGTTCAAGAGCGGCGAGCGCGAGCGCTCGGTACGTGCCGCTTACGGCGTGTCGCCGCGCTGACGCGGCACGCACGCGGCCTGAGGCGGAGACGCCATCGTGATCCCCGGCGATCTCGCCTCAAGACTGCGCATGCTCGCCGAGGCGAGCTTCTTCGACAGCGAACCGCCCGTCCAGGGCACTGCGCGCGTCCGCGAAATCCAGGCGCGGCTGCCGCAGCTGTTGCCCGGGCAGCAATTCACCGCTCACATCACCCGCGCGCTGCCAGACAACACCTTCCAGGCCATCGTTGCGGGCCGTGAATACACGCTGTCGCTCAACCACGCGGCCAAGGCCGGTGACACGCTGGAACTCATCGTCACCCGCCAGGCCCCGAACGCCGTCTTCGCCCGCCTGGCGGGCGAAGTACCGACCGGCGCAGCCAGCGATGCCGCCCGCTCCAACCTCAGCCCGACCGGCCGCCTGATCAGCTTTCTGCTCACCGGCCAGCCCGCACCACAGCCCGCCACGCTGTCCGGTGGCAAACCGCTGCTCAACGCCCCTCCCGCCAATGGCGCGCAGCTCGTCCCCGTGTTGCGTCAAGCCGTGGCGCAAAGCGGTCTGTTCTACGAAAGCCATCAAATGCAGTGGCTGGCCGGCAAAGTCAGCACCGAGGCCTTGCAACGCGAGCCGCAAGGTCAGCATCCGCCGGCGTCCCGCCCGACGGCCGCCGGCGGCAGCGAGACAGCGGCCGCGCCGCGTGTAGCCCCGAGCCCGATGGCCTCCACCGGCTCCCCCCTTGCCACCGCTGAAACACGCGCAGAGCGCGCGGCCGAAGCCGCTCAGGTGCGCGTGCCGGTTGTCGCCGAGCGTCTGATGCCGGTTGTGCACCAACAGCTCGACGCCATGGCAACCCAGCAATACCTGTTGCTGGGCCAGGCCTGGCCGGGCCAGCGTTTCGAGTGGGAGATCGACGACCCACGCGGAGAAGGACGCAATCCGGACGACGAACCCGAAGAGGCCTGGAACTCGACCCTGCGCCTGAGCATGCCGCAGCTCGGAGAAGTGGAAGCGCGCCTGCACCTGACCCCGTCCGGGGTGGCCATCCGCCTGATTGCCGGAGACGAAGTCGTCGCCCGCATGCTCTCGGACGGACGCGAGCGCCTCGACAACGCGCTGGCTGCGGCCGATGTGCCGCTGACCGGCTTCGTCAGCGAAGCCCGAGAGGCCGAGACAGACCTGGTTTTGCCCGAAGGGGAAAAACAGCGACTATCCCCGGAGGAGGGCTAAGACATGGACAACCCCCGCGGCGAAGCCGTTGCGCTGACCTACTCCACAGGCGAATCCGCCCCGCGCGTGGTCGCCAAGGGGCGCGGGCTGATTGCCCAGGAGATCATCGAGCGCGCTCGCGAGGCTGGCGTGTACGTGCATGAATCGCCGGAGCTGGTCGGTTTGCTGATGCAGGTCGACCTCGATGAACGCATTCCGCCGCAGCTCTACGTCGCGGTAGCCGAACTGCTGGCCTGGCTGTACAGCTTCGAACGCGGCACAAACACGACACCGACACCGCTTCGTGCAAAAGCACCAGCCCCCGGCCCACAGTCCGGGCGGGCGGGCTGATAGAATCGCGCCCTGAACCGAACCAGCCCACAGCCACCTCGGATGCCCGAACAGAACGAAGCCAGCGCCCACGTCGGCCTGCTGAACGCTGAACACTACGCCGACTACATGATTCGCAACAGCAGCGAGGTCATGTTGATGCTGCGCCGCATGCGCGACAGCCGGGTGCTGCTCAACGTGTTCATCGACGGTGGCCCGCATCGCTTCGTCAGTGCAGTACTGGATGCCGGTCCGCGCGGCATCGTACTCGACGCCAGTGCCGACGAACGCCTGAACAAGCACGCCGCCGCGTCCGAATTGCTCACCTGCACGGCGCAACTCGACGGCGTGCGCGTTCAGTTCGATCTGCCCGGCGCCCAGGCCGTGCTGTTCGAGAAGCTGCCGGCACTGCATGCGCAATTGCCAGGCGGCTTCATCCGTCTGCAGCGGCGAGACACCTACCGACTCTCCGTGCCGCTGCACAGCCCGGTCGGCTGTGTCGTTCGCTACCACCCGAAACGGCCCGACGACGCCCCTGCCGACGCCCCCCCGCCCGAGCCGATCATCGCCAAGCCGCGGGTGGTCGACATCAGCATGGACGGCATTGCGCTGCTCCTCGGCGAGAACGAACTCCCCCTGTCGGTGGGCATGGATCTGACCGACTGCAAACTCACGCTGCCCGACTCGGAGAGCACGCAGGTGCACCTGCGGGTACGCAACCTGCACCACAGCACCAATCCGCAGGGCGGACAGAGCGTACGTGCGGGTTGCCAGATGATTGACGTACCGGCGCGCTTCACGCAGCTGATCCAGCGCTACATCTTCAAGGTCGAACGCGAACGCCGGCTGATGGAGGCCGACTAAGCCGCCCACGGGGAGCCCGAGGCAGGCAACAAAAAACCGCCCGAAGGC
This sequence comes from Pseudazoarcus sp. NS36, assembly GCF_059703705.1. NCBI lineage: Bacteria > Pseudomonadati > Pseudomonadota > Betaproteobacteria > Rhodocyclales > Zoogloeaceae > Pseudazoarcus > Pseudazoarcus sp. NS36. The sequence continues at coordinate 257,909 of NZ_BAAKJA010000002.1, forward strand.
GGTTTTTTTGTTTGGGCCACCGATGCACTTACATCGGCATGTTCATGATGTCCTGGTAGGCCGACACCAGTCGGTTACGCACCTGGACCATCTGCTGGAAGGACAGGCTGGCCTTCTGCAGGTTGACCATCACGTCCTGCAGGTTGGCCTCAGGATTGCCGGCGCTGAATTCCTGCGCCATGGCACGTGCCTCCCGTTGGGCAGAACTCACATCCTGCAGCGTGGATTGCAGCACCTGCGCAAAATCAACGCCGCCCTCGCCGACGGCCGGCTGGACGGAATTCGACCCCGCCGTCTTGGCGGTGGAGCGCAATTCGCCGATGAGCTGTTCGATTCCGCGAGTATCCATGTGCCCGTACCTCTCAACGGGACGATTCCGAAAGACAGTCTAGCAGAGCAATCCGCGTGCCAAAAGACGAAATGGGCCGGAAAACATGCGCTAGATCACGCCTGAAGCATTTGTATGACTTACGGCGCTACGTGCCCGTTCCTTAAACATCGTGACCTTCATCACGGTATTGCTGGAGTTTGTAGCGCAAGGTCCGCTCCGAGATACCCAGCCTTTCGACCGTCAGCTTGCGTGAGCCATTGACCTCACGCAGCGTCGAGAGAATGTGTTCGCGCTCGAGATCCTTCATGTTGTCGGGGCGCGCGGCCGGCGTCGCGGCAAAGCTTGCCGGCATGGCGGCAGACAATGGCGGCGGCAGGCTGTCGGCTGCGCCGGCCGGCAGGCACAGCGACAACGTGGCGGCGTCGATGACCTCACCCGGCGCGAGGATCAAGGCGCGCTGCATGGTGTTCTCCAGCTCACGCACGTTGCCGGGCCAGGGGTGAGTCTGCAGCAGGGCTTCGGCCGCGGCATCCAGACGCCCCGAACGGCGGATGGTGGCGGCATGCCGCGCAAGGAAATGACGCGCCAGCGGCAGGATGTCGCCGGGGCGCTCACGCAGCGGCGGAATCTGCAGCGGAAACACGTTGAGGCGGTAGAACAGGTCTTCGCGGAAGCGGCCGGCGGCCACCTCGGCAGCCATGTCGCGGTTGCTGGTGGCGAGCACGCGGATGTCCAGCGCAATCGCCTTGCGGCCGCCGACGCGCTCGACCTCGCGCTCCTGCAGTACGCGCAGCAGTTTGGCCTGCAACGCCAGCGGCATCTCGGAAATTTCGTCGAGCAGCAGCGTGCCGCCCTGGGCCTGCTCGAACTTGCCGGCCTGCGCAACCTGCGCGCCGGTGAACGAGCCCTTCTCGTAGCCGAACAGCGTGGCTTCGAGCAGGTTCTCGGGAATCGCCGCACAGTTGATCGCGACGAAGGACTGGGCCGCGCGCGGCGAATGCGCGTGGATGTAATGCGCGAACACTTCCTTGCCGGTACCGGATTCACCGTTGAGCAAGACCGTGGCATCCGACGCGGCGACGCGTGCGGCCATCTGCAGCAGCTGATGGGTGCGCGCGTCGCCGGTGACCACATCATCCCCGGACGCCGGTTGCGCAGCGTGCCGACGGACGTGGCCGAGCAAGGCGTCGGGCTCGAAGGGCTTCATCAGGAAATCGCAGGCACCGCCACGCATGGCGGCTACGGCCTTTTCGACATCACCGTAGGCGGTCATCAGCAGTACCGGCATCTGCGGCAGGCGGGCGCGGATGGCGCCGAGCAGTTCCAGGCCGTCCATCGGCTGCATGCGCAGATCGCTGATGACGAGGTTGAAGGGCTCGCGTTCGATGGCCACCAGCGCAGCCGGGCCACCATCGACACCGACAACGTGATGACCGGCAAGCTCCAGTGTCATGCACACGGCGTCGCGTAGGGCGGCATCGTCTTCGACGACGAGCAGGCGGATGGCGGATTCACTCATGCGCGGGGATTTCCTGATTGGGTTCATTGGCGGCGGTGGCCGGCAGGATCAGCGTGAAGGTGGCGCCCTTGCCGGCCGCGGAATCGAGCGCGATCTCGCCACCGTGGGCGCGCGCCACACCGCGCGCGATGGCCAGTCCGAGACCGGTACCTTCGGCGCGCGTGGTGAAAAAGGGCTCAAAGATGCGTGCCTGTTCAGCCGGCGCAATGCCCGGGCCATTGTCCGCCACGCTGAACACGATGTGATCCTTGTGGGCGAAGACTTCGATCTGCACGCGGCCGTCTTCGCCGCAGGCCTGGATGGCATTTTCCATCAGATTGGTGAGCGCGCCTGCCAGCGCCTTGCGGTCGCCGACGATCTCACTGTCGCCGCAGGCGCATTCGGCACCGAAATCGACACGGCGGGCCCGGGCTACCGGTTCCAGCGTATGCACCAGCTCACGCACCAGTTCGCATACGGCAAAGCGCTGGCGCCCGAGCTGATCGCCACGCGCAAAGCGCAGCATGTCGCTGATCAGGCGTTCGAGATAGCGCAGCCGCTCGATGGCGCGCTCGCCAACGCGCTCGCGGTCGGCTGCAGGCAGTTCGGGTTTGCGCAGGCTGGATGTGTAGAGCATGGCGGCGGAGAGCGGCGTGCGCAGCTGATGCGCCAGCCCGGCCACCATCTCGCCCATGGCGGCGAGGCGCTCGTTGCGTTCGGCATGCAGACGCATGCGATGGGCTTCGGTGACGTCGTGCAGCAAGACAATGTGCTCGTCACCCGATTCCACCGCCGCTTCGGACAGCGCCAGGCGACGCGCTCGCGCACCGTCGCCCGCGGCCACCTCGCCCGGCGTGTCGGTTGCCTGGAAGCAGGCCGCAATGGCGCTCCAGGCCAGACCCTCGCAACCCCCGCCAAGCAAGTCATGCGCGGCGCGGTTGAGCTGCACGACACGACGTTCGCGGTCGAGCACCACCACGCCGGCGGGCAGCGCACCCATCAGCACGTTCATGCGTTCGGTCAGCTGCGCGACCTGGGCCTGCAGCGCGTTGTAGGCACCGGAGAGCTCTTCGGACGCGCGCGCGAACAGCGTAAACGCCTCCGCGAGCTGCGCGGCATCAAGGCGCTGCCCGGGATCGGGTTCCGGCACGGTGAGGTCAGAGGGCTCTTTCACGGCTGGCAGAGTACTTGCTGGGTGACCTATGGTAACCGGCAAACAGGCGGCAAAAAATGCCGCTTATCCATGCTTCGCACTTGCCATGCCGCGCCCACAATGCCGCCATCCGTCAAAGCGACGTGCGAAGGAATCCGAACATGGCCACAGCCGACACCGCTCCCCAGCCCTCTCCGCAGCAGGTGATGCAGCACCTGGGCAATCTGAGCCAGCGCCAGAAACTGGCCGGCGCTGCGATCATCGCCATACTGGTGGCCTTTCTGGTCGCCACCTGGTCATGGACGCGCACGCCGGAGTACGACGTGCTGTTCGCCAATCTCGAAGAGCGCGACGGCGGTGCCATCATTGCCGCCCTGCAGCAGCAGAACGTGCCCTACAAGGTCGGACCCGGCAGCGGCACGATCATGATCCCGTCCAGCCAGGTGCACGAAGTGCGTCTGCGCATGGCCGCGGAAGGTCTGCCCAAGGGCGGGCTGGTGGGCTTCGAGGTGATGGAGAACCAGCGCCTGGGCGTGTCGCAGTTTCTCGAACAGGTGAATTACCAGCGTGCGCTCGAAGGCGAGCTGTCGCGCACCGTGCAGTCGATTTCGGCCGTGGCGGCCGCGCGCGTCCATCTGGCCATCCCGAAGCAGAGCGGCTTCCTGCGCGATGAGATGAAGCCTTCGGCCTCCGTGATGGTGAGCCTGTATCCCGGCCGCGTGCTGGATCAGGCGCAGATCGCCGGCATCGTGCACCTGGTCTCGTCGAGCGTGCCGCAGATGTCCAGCGATGGCGTCAGCGTCGTCGACCAGACCGGCAACCTGCTCACCCGCGCACCCGGCTCCATGCGCGAAGCGGGCCTGGACGCCACGCAGATCGGTTACGTGCGCGAGCTCGAATCGGGCTACCAGCGCCGCCTCGAAGCCCTGCTGACGCCGCTCGTCGGCCCCGGCAACTTCCGCGCCCAGGTTGCCGCCGATGTCGACTTCAGCCGCATCGAGGAAACGGCCGAAACCTACCGTCCGAACCCGGCGCCGGATCAGGCCATCCGCAGCCAGCAGACCTCCGAGCAGTTCAGCGGCGTGCCTGGCCCGGGCGGCGTGCCCGGCGCACTCTCCAACCAGCCACCGGTCCCCGCTACGGCCCCCATCGTCACCGGCGAAGCGGGGGGTGTCGATGGCAACGCTGCAACCGGCGACAATCGACCGGTCAATCGCAATCGCTCGGCTACACTGAATTACGAGCTTGACCGCAACATCCAGCACATCCGCCACGCCTCGGGCCAGGTGCGCAAGCTGTCGGTCGCCGTGGTGGTGCGTCAGCGCAGCGAGACCATGCCCAACGGCCAGGAGCGCAACGTCGTGCTGACGCCCGAAGAGATCACGCGTCTGACAGCCCTGATCCAGGGCGCCATCGGTTTCGACGCCGAACGCGGCGACAACGTGCAGGTGTCGAGCGCACCGTTCGCAGAAAGCGGTGATCCGGCCATGGTGCCGCTGCCGCTCTGGAAGGATCCGGACATCACCGGCCCGGCCATGATCGCACTCAAGTACCTGCTGCTGGTCGCGGCGCTGGCCTTCGCGTATTTTGCAGTGGTCAAGCCGCTCACGCGCTGGATCATCACGTCGATGCCACCGCCTCCACCGCCGAGTGACGAGGATGAAGACGAGGACTTCATGGTCAAGCTCTCGAACAAGCAAACCCACAAGTCTTTCGACCACCGGCTCGCCAACGCGCGTGAAATGGCCAAGAGCGATCCCAAGGCAGTGGCCAACCTGATCCGCGGCTGGATGGCCAGCGGCGGCGCGGGCGAGGAGAAGAAGAAATGAGTTCGGTCGACCCGGGCATCGAGAAGAGTGCCCTGCTGCTGCTCACCCTCGGCCCCGACGAGGCCGCCGAGGTGCTGCGTCACCTCGGCCCGCGCGAGGTACAGAAGCTCGGCATGGCCATGGCGTCGCTGCCGGCGCAGTCGCGCCCCAAGGTCGAGGCCATCATCAACGAACTGGAAGACCATTTCGAGGCCGGCGCACCGCTCGAAGCCAACGAAGAACACATCCGCGACATGCTGACCAAGGCGCTGGGCGACGAACGCGCCGGCCACATCATCTCGCGCATCATGCAGGGCTCGGACACCGCCGGCATCGAAAGCCTCAAATGGATGGACCCGGCCACCGCCGCGGACCTGATCCGCAACGAACACCCGCAGATCATCGCCACCATCCTGGTGCACCTCGAATACGACCAGGCCGGCGAGATTCTCAAGCAGTTCACCGACCGTCTGCGCAACGACGTAGTGCTGCGCATCGCCACGCTCGACGGCGTGCAGCCGATCGCACTCAAGGAGCTCAACGACGCGCTCACGCAGTTGCTGGCCGGCGCATCGTCGTCGATCAAGAAGGCGGCGATGGGCGGCGTGCGCCACGCGGCAGAAATCCTCAACTTCGTCGGCGCGGCCTCCGAGACTGCGGTGCTCGACAACGTGCGTGAATACGATCCCGAGCTGGCCCAGAAGATCCTCGACGAGATGTTCGTCTTCGAGAACCTGCTCGACCTGGACAACCGCGGCATCCAGACCCTGCTGCGCGAAGTGCAGTCGGATTCGCTGGTCATCGCGCTGAAGGGTTCGTCCGAGGAGCTGCGCGAGAAGTTCTTCACCAACATGTCGCAACGCGCCGGCGAGATGATGCGCGAGGATCTCGAGGCACGCGGCCCGGTGCGGCTGTCCGAGGTCGAGGCCGAGCAGAAGGAAATCCTCAAGACCGTGCGTCGTCTTGTCGAGGAAGGCCAGCTGGCAATGAGTGGCCGAGGCAGCGACGATGCCTTCGTATAACGGGGCAAGCGCATGAGCGTGACACGTCATCAGGCAGTTGGCGCCTATCAGCGCTGGACACCGCCCTCCTTCGACAACGAGGAAGAGCCGCCCGCCGAAGAAGCCACGGCGGCACCGCCCGAAGCAGCCAAGGCGGCCGAAACGCCAGCGCCCCCGGAGCCCACGGAGCCCCCGGTCAAGCTGCCGACCGCGGAAGAAATCGAAACCATGTACGAGCAGGCCCGCAGCGACGGCCAAAAGGCCGGCTTCGACGAGGGCATGAAGAAAGCCCAGACGGAAGCCGCCCAGCTCACGCGGCTGGTACGCGCCATGGACGGGGCACTCGACCAGCTCGGCGGCGACGTCGCCGAGGAAATCGCCACGCTGGCCATCGCGCTGGCGCGCCAGATGGTCGGTGACACCTTGGAAGCCACACCCGAGACCGTGGTCGCGGTGGTTCGCGAAGCGCTGCAACAGGTGCCGCAGGGCAAGGTGCGCATCCATCTCAACCCCGAGGACGTGAAGCTGGTGCGCACGCACCTCGACGACCAGCTCGAAACCGGCCATCACCACCTCATCGAGGACGCCGCCGTGGCGCGCGGCGGCTGCCGTCTGGAAGCCACCGGTTGCGACATCGACGCCACCCTGCCGACGCGCTGGGAGCGCGTACTCGCAGGCATCGGCCGAGGCGAACAAAGCGCGGCAGAAGACGATGCGTGACCACACCGCCGTCTGGCGCAAGTTCCTGTCACAACACACCGACCGCGTCGGCGCCATCGACCCGATCCGCGTTTCGGGCCGCCTGACGCGCATCAACGGTCTGGTCATGGAAGCGGCCGGCATCAAGCTGCCGCTCGGCGCCAGTTGCGAGATCGAGGCACTCGGCGGCGGCACCGTTGAAGCCGAGGTAGTCGGCTTTCACGGTGACCGGCTGTACATGATGCCGACCGATGACGTGCAGGGTCTGGCCCCGGGCGCCCCGGTGCGGCCGGTCGAGGTCGGGCCACCGCCGGTTTCGCTGACCGGCAATTCACCGGTGCATCGCCGCAACGCAGATCGCGCCAAGCGGCTGCCGGTGGGCAACGGCTTGCTCGGCCGCGTCGTCGACGGCGCCGGCCGGCCGCTGGACGGCCTCGGCGCCATTGCTGCCGACACCACCCGTTCGCTGCAGGGTCGCTCATACAACCCGCTGTCGCGCGCGCCGATCCGCAACGTGCTGGATGTCGGCATCCGCGCCATCAACTCGCTGCTCACCGTCGGCCGCGGCCAGCGTATCGGCCTGTTCGCCGGCTCTGGCGTCGGCAAGTCGGTACTGATCGGCATGATGGCGCGCTACACGGTGGCCGACGTGATCGTGGTCGGCCTGATCGGCGAACGCGGCCGCGAGGTCAAGGAATTCATCGAGGAAAACCTCGGCAAGAAAGGGCTGGCGCGCTCGGTGGTGGTTGCTGCCCCGGCCGACACGAGCCCGCTGATGCGGCTGCAGGGTGCGGCCTACGCCACCTCGATTGCCGAACACTTCCGCGATCAGGGCAAGCAGGTTCTGCTGATCATGGATTCACTCACGCGCTACGCCATGGCCCAGCGCGAAATCGCGCTGGCAGTAGGCGAGCCTCCGGTCACGCGCGGCTACCCGCCAAGCGTGTTTGCACGCCTGCCGGCGCTGGTCGAGCGCGCCGGCAACGGCTCGGAGGGCGGCGGTTCGATCACGGCCTTCTACACCGTGCTAGCCGAAGGCGACGATCAGCAGGACCCGATTGCGGACTCCGCACGCGCGATTCTCGACGGTCACATCGTGCTGTCGCGCTCGCTGGCCGATCAGGGCCACTACCCGGCCATCGATATCGAGCAATCCATCTCGCGCGTGATGCATAACCTCGTGCCTGATTCGCACATGGCACGCGTACGCCGCTTCAAACAGCTGTTCGCGCGCTATCAGCGCTCGCACGACCTGATCGCGGTCGGCGCCTACCAGCCCGGCGCCGATCCGACGCTGGACCAGGCCGTGGCGATGTACCCCGGACTGGAAGCCTATCTGCAGCAACGTATCGACGAGCAGGACAGCTTCAAGAGCGCCGGCGACCGCCTCACCGCCCTGTTCCCGGAACTCGCCGGGGTGTAAGGACCGGCGATGGCACATTGCCAGCGCGCGGATTAGACTGACTCGTAGCCGACGACTTTCAACGCTGGCGCACTGATTGCACCTCATGTCCCGACCCTTCGTACTCCAACCCCTGCTGGATCAATCGCGCAGCCACCTCGAGACCGCTACCGGCGAGCTCGGGAAACTGATCGCGCATGAACAGGAGGGCTCGCGCAAGCTCGAGCTGCTGCAGGAGTACCGCAGCGAATACATCGAACGCTTCCGCAATGCCGTCAGCGACGGACTCGGCGTGGAAACGCTGCGCAACTACGGCGCCTTCATGGCACGCATCGACGAAGCCATCGACATCCAGCGCAGCCTGCTCGACCAGTCCCAACGCCGCACCACGGCCGGCAAGGAGGCCTGGGTCAACCAGCGCAACCGCCTGAAGGCCTTCGACACCCTGCACGAGCGTCACCTCGAACGCGAACAGCAGCAGTTCAACAAGCTTGAACAACGCGCTTCGGATGAACACACCACCAACCGCTACGCACGGCGCGAACCGTCCGACGATCAATGACCGCGTAATGCGGGCATCCGCCCGCAGCAGGCGCGATCGCAGCACACACTCCCGAACTGGCACGCCGATTGCTCTATCCGGTTGAACGAATCAACCAGGAAGCAGAGCACATGGCACACACTTCCATTCATGCCGGGGCCACCAGGCCCGATCTGAACCCGGCGGCGCTATTCCAGGCCACGCCGAATCCGGAGCCTTCGGGCAATGCCAGTTTTGAGGCAACGCTCGACCGCGTCCGCGAACCGGAACGCCAGGAACCCGCCCGATCCGCGCAGCCACGCCAGAACGAGCGCAGCAGCGAGTCGGCCCGACCGCAGGAAGGCCGGCAGCAGAACGCTGAGCAGCCGCAGGAAACGACGGCCGAGCGTCCGGCCGAAACCGCGCCGAACCGCGAGGCCGAAGCTACCGCAAAGAGCGATGCGCCGGCCGAACAAGGCGGCAAGCAAGCGGCCACCGAAGAGGAAACCCCTGCCGCCGTACCGGCAGAGATTGCCGCCATCCTTGCCGCACTTGCCGTGGCCACCGGCCGCAGCGCCGCGCGGATCGACGGCGACGCCCCTGCTGTCACGGTCGGCCCGCTGACGGCCGACGCCGGCAAAGGCAAGGGCGGCAACGCGGCACACGGCAACACACCCCAGTTCAGCCTGCCCGGCACCTCCGGCAAGGACAGCGGGGAACTGCCGATTGCCGTATCCAGCCGCGACAACACCATTCAGCAAGCCGTGACCCTGGCCACCCAGTCCGCCCCGGGCCGCAGTTTTGCCGATCAGGTGCTGGCCGGCTTGCGCGGTGAAGCCAGCCCCGGACTACAGGGCGCCGGCCTGCCCTTTGCCGCGCGCGGCGAAGCGAGCCAGCAGATTCAGCAACTGACCCAATTGCAGGTCACCACCCCGGCGAACCAGCGCGGCTGGGCCACCGAGATCGGCAATCAGGTGTCGTGGATGCTCGGTCGAAACGAGAGCAAGGCGGAACTCGTGCTGACTCCGCCAAGTCTCGGTAAACTCGGTGTTTCGATCCAGGTGAATGGCGAACAGACCACTGCCCACTTCGTCGCGGCCACGCAAGCCGCCCGCGACGCGCTCGAACAGGCCATGCCCCGCCTGCGTGAAGTTTTGCAGCAGGCCGGCATCAACCTCGGCCAGACCAATGTCAGCACTTCGGGAGACCAGCGTGCGCATGACGGCGGCGGCAACGAGCAACGTGGCGGCTGGGGCCGGCATGCCGGTGGTGAAGCCGGCACGTCCGGGGTAGCCGCTGCACCGGCAACGAGTTCGTGGGTAAGGAGCGGCAACGGTGTCATCGACACCTTTGCCTGAAGCGCGAATTGAAGCCGACCACACCTTTTATTCGGGCGTTTCAGCCATCCGGGATCGAGCATAATCATCGAGAATCGACCGGAGAACTGAATGGCCACCGCAAAACCGCCCGAAATGGAAAGCATGCAGAACGAAGAGCCTGCTGCACGCTCCTCAGGCCTGGGCAGCAAGCTCAAGCGTCTGATCCTGATCGTCGTCGTATTGGCGCTGATCGGCGGTGGCGTGGTGGTGTGGTTGCTGCTGCAGAAGAAAAACGAGCTCAGCTCGGGTGAAGAGGGAGCCGAACCAGTGCAGGCCGCCCAAACCGTTGATCTTTCCCGCCCGCCGGTCTTCGTGCCGCTGGATGCCTTCGTGGTGAATCTCCAGCCTGAAGGCGGCGAACGCTATCTGCAGGTGATCATGGCCGTGCGGGTCGACAGTGCCAAGACGGGCGACGCGCTGAAGAACTTCATGCCCGAGATCCGTCACCGCATCAATCTGCGCCTGACCGGCAAGCTGCCCTCCGAGATCAGTACGCCGCAGGGCCAGGAAGTGCTGGCCACCGAGATCGCTTCCGACATCAATGGCGTCCTCGGGTCTGCGCTCCCGGGCGGGGCCAATGCCCCCGTGCATTCCGTGCTGTTCAACTCCTTCATCATCCAGTAAGGAGCGCCCTGCATGTCCGACTTTCTCTCCCAGGATGAAGTAGATGCCCTGCTCCGCGGCGTCACGGGGGAGCCGGACGAGCAGGAGGCTGCCGAAGGCGAGGAAGGCGGTGTCCGCCCCTACAACATCGCCACGCAGGAGCGCATCGTCCGCGGCCGCATGCCGACGATGGAGCTCATCAACGAGCGCTTCGCCCGCTACCTGCGCATTGGCCTGTTCAACTACATGCACCGCAGCGCCGAGATTTCGGTAGGGCCGATCAAGGTCCAGAAATACAGCGAGTTCGTGCGCAACCTGGTGGTACCAACCAACCTGAACCTGATTCAGGTCAAGCCGCTGCGCGGCACCGGGCTGATCGTGTTCGACCCCAATCTGGTGTTTCTGGTGGTCGACAACCTGTTCGGCGGCGACGGGCGCTTTCACACCCGCGTCGAAGGGCGTGACTTCACGCCGACCGAACAACGCATCATCCAGGGCATGCTCGACGTGGTGTTCACCGAGTACGCCCGCGCCTGGGCGCCGGTGTACAAGATCGAGCTGGAATACGTGCGCTCGGAGATGAACTCGCAGTTCGCGAACATCGCCACACCGTCGGAAATCGTCATCGCGACCACATTTACCCTTGAGTTTGGCGGTGCACAGGCCGAAATGCATATGTGCAAACCGTACTCGATGGTCGAGCCCATCCGCGACGTGCTGTATTCGACGATGCAGAGCGACCACCTGACGCAGGACAACCGCTGGGTCAAGCTGCTGTCGAAACAGCTGCAGACCGCCGATGTGCCGCTCACGGCGCATTTCGGCTCAGCCCAGGTGACGCTGGGTGACATCGTCAATCTGCGCGTGGGCGATGTCATCCCGGTCGATGTACCGGAACAGCTGTCGATGGAAGTCGACGGCGTCCCCGTGATCCGCGGCCATTTCGGCACGCAGAACGGGCACTACGCAATCCGGGTGGAAAAGTTCGTGGCCGAAGAAGAGGCCGAAGGCGACCCCACCCAGCAAGCCGGAGAGAACCATGGCTGAGAACGAAACCGAAGAAGGTCAGATCAGCGAAGACGACTGGGCCGCGGCCATGGCCGAACAGGCCACCGCCGAGGCCGGCACCGGTGACGACGAGGCACAGCGCGTCGCCGATGAACTCGCTGCCGCCGCCGAGGCCGGTGAATCGCCCTACCAGGCCAAGCCCGCCAGTCATCTGTTCGAAGACTTCGGCTCCGGCAGCGCCCGCGCCGGCTCGATGAACGACTTCGACATGATCCTCGACATCCCGGTGCAGCTCACCGTGGAACTGGGTCGCACCAAGCTGTCGATCCGCAACCTGCTGCAGCTCGCACACGGCTCGGTAGTCGAGCTCGACGGTCTGGCCGGCGAGCCCATGGACGTGCTGGTCAACGGCACGCTGATCGCCCAAGGCGAAGTCGTGGTGGTGAACGACAAGTTCGGCATCCGCCTGACCGACATCATCACGCCCGCCGAACGCATGCGGAAGATCCGCGGCTGACGATCTGCCGGTGCCTCGCACGGACGGGGCGCCCCGTTCCAAGCGCGGATTAGACGCGCCTTTCTCCGCTTTTTTCACGCGAGGCCGCAGGGCCTCGGCGCCTATCCTTGTGGCGTCGAAGCCTTGCGGATTGCCCTCGTGCGAACCACCGCCCTCCCCCTGTTTTTCATCGCCAGCGCAACGGCCCATGCGCAGGCGACGGACATTGCCCCGCCCGATCTGGGCTCCAGCCTGGTTCAGCTCGTCGGCGGCCTGGCTGTCGTCGTCGCCCTGCTGCTTGGCAGCCTGTGGCTGATCAAGCGCCTGTCCGGTCCGCGCGGCGCGGCCAGCGGGCTCAAGGTACTCGGCGCCGCATCGGTCGGCACGCGCGAACGCGTGGTACTGGTCGAACTGGCGGACAAGGTGCTGGTGCTGGGCGTCACGCAGAGCAGCGTCAACACCCTGCACACGCTCGACGCCGAAGATTTCCGCAAGAATGCAGCCCCGCCGCCACAAGCGCCCGCCGCCAGCTTCCAGAGCTGGTTCTCGCAGGCGCTTGAACGCCGCCGCGGAGACAACTGAGATGCGGCTGACACTGCGCCTGCTCGCCGTCCTGCTGATGCTGGCGCCGGCGCTCGCCGCCGCCCAGGGCCTGCCGGCCTTCACCAGTTCGGACGGCCCCGGCGGCTCGACTACCTACAGCCTCAGCATCCAGACGCTGCTGCTGCTCACCGCGCTGTCCTTCATTCCGGCCGTGGTGCTGATGATGACCTGCTTCACGCGCATCATCATCGTCTTCGCCTTGTTGCGCTCGGCCATGGGCACGCAGACTTCGCCCCCCAACCAGGTGTTGCTCGGTCTGGCGCTGTTCCTGACCTTTTTCATCATGTCGCCCGTGGCCGAGAAGGTGTACGGCGAGGCCTATCAGCCGCTGACCGCCGGCCAGATCCAGTTCGACGAAGCCGTCACGCGCGCGGCCGATCCGATCAAGGCCTTCATGCTCAAGCAGGTTCGCGAGAACGACCTGGCGTTGTTCGCACGCCTGTCCAAGACGCCGCCGGTGGATAGCGCCGAAGAACTGCCGATGCGCGTGGTGGTGCCGGCCTTCGTCACGTCCGAGCTGAAAACCGCCTTCCAGATCGGCTTCATCGTGTTCATCCCCTTCCTCATCATCGACATGCTGGTGGCGTCGGTGCTGATGTCGATGGGCATGATGATGATGTCGCCGGTCATCGTTTCGCTGCCATTCAAGATCATGCTGTTCGTGCTGATCGACGGCTGGACCCTGCTCATCGGCTCGCTCGTGCAGAGCTTTGCCGTCTAAGGAGATGCACCTATGACCCCGGGTATGGTGATGGACATCGGCCGCCAGGCCGTAGAGATCACGTTGCTGATGAGCGCACCGCTGTTCCTCGCGGCACTGGTCACCGGCCTGACCGTGAGCATCTTCCAGGCCGCGACGCAGATCAACGAAATGACCCTGTCCTTCGTGCCGAAGCTGATTGCGATCTTTATCGCCGTGGTGCTGGCCGGGCCGTGGATGATGACGCTGATCACCGATTTCGCCACGCGGCTGTTCACGTCCATCCCCAGTTCGATCGGGTGATTTCTCTCGCCATGACAAGGGACGGACGCCTGCCCACGCTCGGTCGCTCCTGCTGAAGCCCCGCCATGCTCGCCGTCACCGCTGCTCAACTCGATGCCTGGCTTGCCGCCATGATGTTTCCGCTGGTGCGGCTGCTTGGTCTGTTCGCCTCGGCGCCGCTGTGGAGTAACCGTGGCATTCCGGTACGCATCCGGCTGGCGGCCGGGCTGGCCATGGCCATGGCCGTGCTGCCGGCGCTGCCGCCGATGCCGGCAGTTCCGACCGACTCCTGGGAAGCGCTGGGCATCCTCGTGCATCAGTTCATCATCGGCGCCGCGCTGGGCTTCATGATGCGGCTGTTCTTCGCCGCGGTGGACCTTGCCGGCGAGATGATCGGACTGCAGATGGGTCTGTCCTTCGCGGTGTTCTTCAGCCCGACCACCGGCGGTCAGAGTTCGGTCATCGCCGAATTCCTGGGTCTCATCACGCTGCTGGTGTTTCTCGCGCTGGACGGCCACCTGATGCTGGTGCAGGTGCTGGTGCACACCTTTGAATGGCTGCCGGTCGGCGAATCCACTTCGTCACAGGGCTGGCTGGTGATCGTGCGTCATGCCTCGGTGATGTTTGCAGCGGGCGTGATGATGGCGCTGCCCATGGTCGCCACGCTGCTGATCGCCAACATCGGGCTGGGCATCCTGACGCGTGCCGCACCGCAGCTGAACCTCTTCGCGGTGGGCTTTCCGGTGACGCTGGCGGTGGGCTTCTTTGTGCTGATGCTCAGCCTGAGCATCCTGGCGCCAATGTTGCAGCGCTTGTTCGAGTACGGCTTCGAGGCGGTGGATGCCCTGTTGCGGGCCCTTGCGGGCGTGTAGGGAAACTGCCTACACCCTTACATTCCCCAGCTTTGCGACTGCACCACGCGGATCTCGCCAATGGCGCCGCGACGGGCAAAGAACATCCCGGAATCGATGGTCTCCTCGTAACGCACCACGTCATACCGGGCATAGCCACCGGCATCGACGATCTCGCGCGCACTGCGCAGGAAGGCCGTGCGCGCTTCACCATCACCGCCAGTAATCAACGGACGCATGCGCAAGTGCAGGCGGAAGCGCTGCTCGTCCACCTGCACGACCTTGACCTCCCAACCGGGAATCATCAGATCGGGAATGGCTGCCCACACCGGTTTGCGGCTACCGGCCGGCGGCGGTGCTTCATCCGTCTCGTCCGACTTGGCCGTCTGCGCCGGCATGGCAAAAGTGTCCGATCCGCCACTCGAACGCTGTTCGGGCGAATGCAGGCAGGCGGTCAGCAACAGCGCAGCACAGGCAGTGGCGATCAGGCGCATGACGATCAGCTCAGGAAGTTGAACAGGGACAGGCCGGTGACGCGCAGATAGGTTTGCTGCGCGGCCTCCAGGAAGACCTGCTGTTGCGACAGACGGGAAATGGCCTCGGCGTAATCAAGGTCTTCCAGTCGCGAAATCTCGGAGGCGTACTGCAGGCCCTGATCGGTGCCGACCGTGCCGAGGTTCTCGATCTCGCTCATCTGCGAGCCAACCTGGGCACGCACGCGCAGCACGCTCTCCAGACCCATGTCGAAGGCATCCAGACCGAAGGCCACGGGGCCGTCGGCCATCACGCTGGGACCAGGGCGCTCGAGCGAGTCGATCAGCACCGCCATGTTGGCGAAGATGTCGCGCGACGTGACGAAGATCTCGGCCTGATCCCCATCGCGCGGCACACCGCCGACGTCGAAGGAAACGGTCTCGCCCTCGGAGTTCTCGAAATTCAGCGTGCCGGTGTCGGGGTCGAAGGTGGCATCCACGACGGTGTCGTCCATGCCGGGCTGACGGCGGATGACGCTGAACTCGCCACTACCGTCGGCGCCGATGTTGTAGCCGATGATGTAGCGCACGCCCGGATCGGGCTCGGCGGAATCGGCCGACAGCGCCAGCGTCAGCGGCGCACTGGCCGCATCCGTGGGGGTGCCTGTGCCGGACACGAAAACGTCCAGCGGTGCGATGTCGATCTGCAGCACGTCGCCGGCCTGCGGGGTACCCGGCAGGTCGAAATCGACACCGTCAAAGCTCAGCGTACCGCCGATCGGGTCGTAGTTTGCGGCGCCGACGGGCGTCTGGGTAATGCCATCCGCCTCAAGACGGATTACGTCGTAGTCGCCCGCAACATCGTCCCAGCTGAGCACATAGCTGATGCCGGCGTCCGGCGTGGCCGAGGCCAGCCCCAGGGTCGGGCTGGTTGCCGTGCCGCCGACGCCGGTGGCATCGACCGTGATGTTCAGCGGGCTGATGGCGATCTGCACAACGTCGCCTTCCAGCGGCGCACCGGTGAGGTTGAACTCCAGGCCGTCAAAGGCCAGCGTACCCGCCGCAGCGTCATAGGTGGCCGCGCCCAGCGCGGTCTCGGTGATCCCGTCGGCCTCGCGGCGCGTCACCAGGTAGTCGCCCGCGGTGTCGTCCCACTCGACGATGTAGCGCACGCCCGGATCGGGCTGGGCAGACGTATCCGACAGCGCCAGATCAAAGCCGGCACCGGTCTGGCCGCTGCCGTTGGCCACCGAAATGCCGTTGGCGCCAACGAAGACCTGCAGGGCATCACCATCTTCAGCCGCGCCGGAGAGGTTGAACACCACGCCGCCGTCAAAGCTGATGGTCTGCGCGCCCAGATCAAGTGTGGCCGCGCCAAGGTCGGTCAGCGTGCCGTCGGCATCCCGGCGCGTCACCAGATAGTCACCGGCCGTATCGTCGTAGCGGATGGTGTAGCTGATGCCGGCCTCGGGCGTTACCGACGTGGTCGACAACGACACGTTGAAAGAGGCCGCGGCATCATCCGCCGCAGGCACCGTGCGCACCTGCACGCCCGGATCGGGCAGACGCCCGCTGCCGAATACGTCGGATCCGGTGAAGGAGACCGGCATGTAGCGCGAGGACGACACCTGCACTGCAATCTGGTTGTCGTCGCCCTGATAGGCGATGTTGCCAAAAGTCCCCGTATAGGGGGCTTGCCGCGTCTGATAGCCGCTGAAGACGTAGTCACCCTGAGCATCGCGGCTGTTGGCCAGGCCCAGCAAGGCTTCGTACTGGCCACGCAAGTCGGTGGCGATGTAGCTCAACTCCTCGGGCCCGAGCGCTGCATTGCCGGCCTGCACGGTGCGCTCACGCATGTACTGCATGATGTCGCCGATGCCGGAAAGACGGTTTTCGGTGGTGCGCAGGCGGTCGTTGGCAGCGGCCTGGTTGGACAGGAACTGTTCGTTGCTCGACTGCGACTGGCGGATTTCCAGCGCCCGCGCCGCGGCCACCGGATCGTCGGCCGGAGTCAGGATACGGCGGCCGCTGGCGATCTGCTGCTGGGTCTGCAGCAGCCGCGCACTCTGGGCCTGCATCTGCTGCAGGCCCTTGTTGTACATCATGCTAGTCGATACGCGCATGGTGGGTCTCCTCAGCGACCGAAGCTCAGCACTTCGTCGAACAGACGTTGCGCCACCGTCAGCACGCGCCCGGCGGCCTGATAGGCCTGCTGGTAGCGCACGAGATTGGCAGCCTCTTCATCCAGATTGACGCCGGAATACGATTCGCGTGCGTCGGTCGCCTGCTGCAGCAACGAAGCCTGCGCCTTCTCGGCGGTCTGCACTTCGCGCGTCTTGTTGCCCACGAAGGACACCAGCTGCGAATAGGCCGACTGCAGTGTCGACGTCGGGGTACCGGAACCGCTGTCGAGCATGATCTGCTGGTTCTGCAGTGCGCCCAGCGCGACGGCATTGCGGTTGTCGCCCGGGCCGGTGCCCGTGGTGGTCTCGGTCACTTCAATGCTGAAGTCGAAGCCGAATTCATCACCGTCTTCCGGCTCACCGCTCAGCGTGAAGTCAAAGGTCTCGCCGGTCGGCGTGGTCAGCGTGAAGGTCTTGCCCACCAGCGGATCCACCGGGCCACTGGTGTCGTAGCCCGCATCCGGCACGATGGTGTAGCCCGTCGCCGGGTCGATAACCAGCTCGTTCAGCACCCCGTCGAAACGCACGGCAAACGGCGCCATCGCCCCGTTGGCCTCGAACTCGCTGGCCGCCAAGGATATGGACCCGGTGCCCGGGCCGTCGATGTCCGGTGTCACGCCGGGCGTAGCCGTATTGACCGTTTGAGGCGCCACGACAAAGCTCAGAGCGAACTCATCGCCATCAACCGGTTCGCCGTCCAGTGAGAAATCAAAGGTCTCGCCGGTCGGGGTGGTCAGCGTGAAGGTCTTGCCCACCAGCGGATCCACCGGACCACTGGTGTCGTAACCCGCATCCGGCACGATGGTGTAGCCCGCCGCCGGATCGATGACGACTTCGTTCAGCAATCCGTCAAAGCGGATCACGAACGGCGCCACGGCCCCGTTGGCCTCGAAATCGGCCGGCAACGACAGGTTGGCTGTACTCGCCAGATCCAGTGTCGGAACCGACGTCGGCGTGGCGAAATCGACGTTCTGACTGGTCACGGCAAAGTCGAACACGAACTCATCGCCATCGACCGGCTCACCCGCCAGCGTGAAATCAAAGGTCTCGCCGGTCGGGGTGGTCAGCGTGAAGGTCTTGCCCACCAGCGGATCCACCGGACCACTGGTGTCATAGCCGGCATCCGGCGCGATGGTGTAGCCGGCCGCCGGGTCAATGACCAGCTCGTTCAGGTTGCCGTCAAAGCGCACGGCGAAGGACGCCATCGGCCCGTTCGACTCGAAGGACGAGGCGGCGAGGGACAAGGTCGCCGTGCTCGTAGCGGCCGGCGGCGTCACGTTCACGGTTGCCGTATTGACGGTCGTGACCGTTTCCGGGAGACCGGCCGCAAAGCGCGCGGGATCAGTGATCAACATCGAGATGTCGCGCGCGCTGCCCGCGAGCGGGCGAATCAGGTATTCCTCGCCGTCCTGCGCGTCGGCGGGCACGTTGATGCTCAGACCGATTGAGGCCGGATCGGCAATGGTCGCGCCATCGCCTTCACGGGTGAGCGTGTAGGTGCCGCCAGCACCATAGGTCAGGCGATAGCTGTCGTAGGTGAGCAGGCCGTCGTTGGCAATGCCGACTTCCGGCGGATTGGCTGCGCCATTCAGACCGCGCACCATGCTCCCCCCGAACAGGTCGCCACCCGGCAAGCCGTCGAGGTCCACGCCGTTGCGATGCAGTTCGTTGACCGCCTCGATGAAGTTGCGCGCGATCAGGTCAATCTGACGCTGAGTGGTGTCCAGCGCTTCACGGCGGAAGTCGAGCAGGCCGCCGAGCGCGCCAGCCGTCAGCGTCTCCTCGGGGACCAGCACGGTCGCCCCGCTCGGGGTCTCGATCCCCACGCGCAGGCGCTCGGGGTTGTCTGGGTCGGCCGCGGTGGTAACGCGCGAAACGCTGGTGCCCAGCACCAGCGCCTGCCCGGTGCCGATGAACACGTTGATCGAACCGTCGTCGGCTCGCACGCCGCGCGCCGAGATGATGGTGTTGAGTTCCACCATGACCTGGTTGCGCTGGTCCTGCAGGTCGTTGGCCGTGGCACCGCCGCCAGCAGCTTCGGCCAGCGAGATACGGTTGTTCAGCTCGGCAATCTGCGTAGCCAGCGTGTTGATGCGTCCGACGTTGTAGGCGATCTCGCCATTGGTCGAGCTGCCGATCTCCTGCAGGCGCGCGTCCATCGAACGGAAGCGCGCTGCCGCGCTTTCAGCCGCGGACAGCAGCGACTGGCGCGCCGGCACGTTGGTGGGGTTGGCCACCACGTCCTGCACGGCGGCGAAGAATCCGTTCATGACCGGCGACAAGCCCACTTCGGGGTCGGCCAGCATGTTGTTGATCTGCGAGATCTGCGCGTTGTACGCGGCGTACTGCGACTTGCGCGCAGTGGAGCTCTGCACCTGCTGCTCGAGAAACTGGTTGTAGGCGCGTGTCACGTCGGCGACCTGCACACCGCGTCCGAAATAGCCGGTGCCGCCGTATTCGGCGTCAATGGCTACCTGCACAACGGACTGCCGCGAGTACCCTGGGGTACCGGCATTGGTGATGTTGTGCGAGACCGTATTGAGGTGTGACTGGGCTACGTTCAGGCCGGACAGACCGATTCCGAAGATGCCGGACATGATTTACTCCTGGGGGCGTCTGTCAGCCATGCTGCAAGAAGCTTGCCAGTTTCAGCGCAAGCCCGACGCAAGCTGCGTCGCGCCCTGCCAGGCAAGGCCCAGGGTATCGCCGCCGATGATGCGTACGAGCTTGTCTGCGTACTGCGGATCGGTGGCATAACCGCCACGCGCCAGGCCCTGCGCGAAGCCGGCCGGCTGTTGCTGGCCCAGCGCCTCGGCGTAACGCGGGTTGTCGCGCAACAGCGAGACGTAGTCGCGGAAGGCCTCGGCATACGAGCCATAGGCGCGGAAGCGGGCGTTCTCGGTATAGGCGCGGCCGTTGGCGTATTCGGTCACCGGCAGCTCCACGGTGTCGCCTTTCCAGCTGGCGCCGGCCTTGATGTTGAACAGATTGTGGCTGGTCGAGCCATCGCCGCGACGCAGCTCCGCACGGCCCCAGCCGGTTTCCAGCGCGGCCTGGGCCACCAGAAAGTGCGCCGGCACGCCGAGTTCTCGGCCCGCCTGCTCGGCCTCGCCGCGCAGTTTGCGCACGAACCCGGAGACATGCTCGGGCACATTCGATGCCGCGGGCGAGGAGGCCTGCGGGGCGGCAACTTCCGCCGCTGATTCGGCTGCATTTTCCGCATCCGGCCCGACAGCGGCAGGATTTGCCGGCCGCGGAATGACCTGCATCGCCGGCGGGCGGGTGACGTTCGACAGATCGAAATAACGCCGCCCGTCCGGCCCTATATGACCGTTCTCGTGCTGCGCCTGCATGGCCTCGCCACCAAGCTGCCGGAAGATCGCGTCGGCCAGCCCCATGCCCTTGCCGCGCGAGGCCAGATCGGTCGCCAGCTGCTGATCGTGCATGGACTGGAACATTTTCGTGTGCTCTGAATCGAACAGCCCGCCTTGCGGCGAAGCCTCACGCATGGCCTTGAGCACCATCTGCATGAACACCGACTCGAACTGCTGCGCGGCAGCGCGAAGCGCCTCAGGCGAATCCCCCTTGGCGGTGAGCCGCTGCAGGTCGCCGAAAGAGCGCGGATCAAGGGTGTTGAGGGAGGCCATGGCGCTCATGGTCAGATCACTTCAAGCTCGGCCCGCAACGCGCCAGCCGACTTCATGGCCTGCAGGATGCTGATGAGGTCCATCGGCGAAGCGCCGATTGCGTTGAGTGCATTGACCACGTCCGACAGCGTGGCCGAAGCCGGCACGTTGAACAGGATGCTTTCCTGCTGGTCGATATCGACATTGGCGCGCTGCACCACCACGGTATCGCCACCCGACAGCGGCGGCGGCTGCGAGACGCCAACATCGGTACCGATGGTGACCGTGAGGTTGCCATGTGCCACGGCCACGTTCTGCAGCGTGACGCGCTGGTTCATCACGACGGAGCCGGTGCGCGAGTTGACGATGACCTTCGCCACCTGCTGCTCGGGCGTGATCATCAGGTTTTCGAGACGGCCCAGAAAGGCCACGCGATCGGTCGGGTCGAGCGGCGCGAGTACCTTGACGGTACGCCCGTCAAGCGCCTGCGCTGTACCCGGCGCGGTGACCATGTTGATGGCGTCGACCAGGCGGCGCATGGTGCCGAAATCGGCATGATGCAGTTCGAAGGTGACGAACTCGCCCTGCCCCAGAGCGGTTGCCACCGCACGTTCGACGGTGGCGCCACCGGGGATGCGACCGGCCGACAGGTGATTGACGACTTGCGAAGCACCGCCGGCCGAAGCCCCCGCGCCACCGACCAGTACGTTGCCCTGGGCAATCGCATAGACCTGCCCGTCTACGCCTTTGAGCGGCGTCATCACCAACGTGCCACCGCGCAGGCTCTTGGCGTTACCCATGGACGACACGGTGATGTCGATCTGCTGACCGGGGCGCGAGAACGGCGGCAGGTTGGCGGTGACCATCACGGCCGCCACGTTCTTGAGCTGCAGGTTGGTTCCCGGCGGCAGCGTGACGCCCATATTGCTGAGCATGTTGATGATGCTCTGCACCGTGAATGGCGTCTGCGTGGTCTGGTCGCCGCTGCCGTCCAGGCCCACAACCAGGCCATATCCGACCAGCTGGTTGTTGCGCACGCCGGCGATGGAGGCCAGATCCTTGATGCGCTCGGCCGCCTGCGCGGTCAGCGACAACGCCAGCGTTGCAGCGAGGGCAAGGCGGAGAAGAAAACGATGATTCATGATGCGCTCCGCGTCAGAACGGCAACAGGGCCAGGAAGAAACGTTGCAGCCAGCCCATGCGGGTGGATTCGTCGATGAATCCGCTGCCCTTGTATTCGATGCGCGCATCGGCGACCTGCGTCGATTGCACGGTGTTCTGGGTGGTCACGTTGTTGGGATTGACCACGCCCGAGAATCGGATGAATTCGTTGCCCTGATTGATCGCCACCTGCTTTTCGCCCGACACCAGCAGGTTGCCGTTGGGGTACACGTCGATCACGGTAACGGTGATGGTGCCGGTGAAGGCATTGTTGGCCCCGGCCGCACCCTGCCCGGCAAAAGCCGATTCGGTTCCGGCATCCACGCTCAGCTGCCCGAGCTTGCCGATCGACACCCCGCCCAGCGCATTGATGCCGCCGGCGATGTTCGAAGAACGGTCGGCCGTGGCGTTTGCGCTCTTCTGCGCCGAGGTGCGCTCGACCAGGTTGATGGTGATGGTGTCGCCGACGTGGCGCGCGCGACGATCCTCGAACAGCGGGCGCACGGCGGCGTTCTGGTAGATCGAGCCGGTGGTCGGCACCGTCTGGCCCTGCATCTCGGGACGCACGCTCATCGGCTGATGCACGGCCGTGCTCGGCGTCGTGTAGATCGGCGAACACGCCGCCAGGAAGAGCAAGGCCAGCGGTGCGAAACGGAGCGGCGAAAACATCCCGGTGCCTCTTAGAGCTGCGTCAGACGGCCGAGCATCTGGTCGGAAGTCTGGATGGCGCGCGAATTGATCTCGTAGGCGCGCTGCGTGATGATCATGCTCACCAGTTCCTCGGCGACGTTCACGTTGGAAGTCTCGACATAGTTCTGGTTGAACACGCCGACCCCGTTGGTGCCGGGAGGCTGTTCGTTGGCCACGCCGCTCGACGCGGTTTCCAGATACAGGTTCTCGCCGATGCTCTGCAGGCCGCCCGGGTTGATGAAGGTGGCCAGCAGCAGCTGTCCGACCTCCTGAATGGTGTTGCCCGGCTGCAGCACGCTGACGGTGCCGTCCTTGCCGATGGTGATCGACAGCGCGTCTTCGGGAATGGTGATGCCGCCACCGACCAGATAGCCGCTGGCCGTCACGACCTGGCCCGCGTTGTCGAGCTGAAAGGAGCCGTCACGGGTGTAGCCGGTGACTCCGCCTTCCAGCTGGATGGGGATGAAACCGTTGCCCTGCACGGCGACGTCGAGCGCATTGCCGGTCTGCTGCAGGCTGCCCTGCGTGAAGATGCGCTCGGTGGCCACCACGCGCGTGCCGGTGCCGACCTGCAGGCCGCTGGAGATCTGGCTCTCGGCGGTCTGTTGGGCGCCCGGCTGGCGCAGCGTCTGATACAGCAGATCCTCGAACACCGCGCGCTGACGCTTGAAACCATTGGTCGAGACGTTGGCGAGGTTGTTGGAGATCACATCCAGCTGAGTCTGCTGGGCATCCAGGCCGGTACGCGCGGCCCACAGTGAGCGAATCATGTCGGTACTCCTTTGGCGGGGCGCCGCGGCGTAAAGGCCAGCGGGCCGACGGTGCCAGATTACGTCCGGCGGGCGCCACGTGATGCGGCGATTAAGGCCGGAAAAGCGCCCCTATTCCCTGAGGCGTCAGCGGTTGGAGAGCAGTTGCGCCGCAGCGCGGTCATTGGTCTCGGCGGTCTGCAGCATGCGTGTCTGCATCTCGAACTGACGCGCCAGCGAGATCATCGAAACCAGTTGGTCGACGACGTTGACGTTGCTGCCCTCGACGTAGCCGGAAGCGACTTCGATGCTTTCATCGGGCAACACCAGGGCATCCCCGGTGTAGCGGAACAGGCCGTCCTCGCCGCGCTCCAGCCCGGCTTCGGGCGGATTGACCAGCTTCATGTCGGCAACGACGTTGATGGTCGAGGCATTGCCGCCGGTCACCACCGAGATCGAACCGTCCTTGCCGATCACGACTTCGCTGTCGGGCGGCACCGTCACCGGGCCATCAACCCCCAGCACCGGACGCCCGGCGCGGGTCTGCAGGATGCCGTTGGCGCTGACCTCGAAGCTGCCGTCGCGCGTATAGGCCTCACTGCCGTCCGGCATGGAGACGGCGAACCAGCCCTTGCCCTTGATGGCGACGTCAAAATTGCGGCCCGTGAACTGCATCGGCCCCGGCGTGAAGTTGGTCGCCACGCTGGCGTCCACCGCGAAGGCGCGGGTGCGCAGCGCATCGGTCTGTACCTCGACCGCACGCAGCCGGTGTATTTCCGAACGGAAGCCGGTGGAATTGACGTTGGCGAGGTTGTTCGACACGGCAGCCTGCTGGTCCAGCGTGCTGCGGGCGCCTGTCATGGCGGTGTAGATCAGGCGATCCATGCCCTTCTCCCGGCGACCTGCGGCGGCGTCCCGCCATCAGGCCGCGTTGTACTTACCTGAGGTTGACGACCGTCTGCAGCAGCTGATCCTGGGTACGGATCGACTGGGCGTTGGCCTGGTAGTTGCGCTGCATGATGATGAGCTGCACCAGTTCGCGCGTGAGGTCGACGTTGGAGTCTTCCACCACGCCCGACGAGATCACGCCGTTCAGACCCGCGCCCGGCGGCTGCGGCTGGTTGGCGCCGGCGGCCGGGGTGGCTTCCCACAGGTTGTTACCCAGCGAGGTCAGCCCGTTCGGGTTGGTGAAGGTCATCAACTGCACCTGACCGAGGGCCTGGGTGCGGTTGTTGCTGTAGCGGCCCTGGATGGTGCCGGTACGGTCCACCGAGATGCCGACCAGACTGCCTTGGGTGAAACCGTTCTGACCGGTCTCGGTGACCGAGAAGGGGTCGCCGAACTGGGTCAGGCGCGACAGGTCGACCGTGAAGCCGAGCGGATCAACCGCCGGTCCGAGGTCGGTGGCCGGGAAGGTGAAGCTGGTACCGGCCGTGCCTCCGATCGGAATACCCGAGGTATCAAAGCTCAGCGTGCCGTCCGTGCCGTTGCTGATACGCTGGGCCGTACCGCCGTCAAGCGAGGCCCACACTTGCCAATCATTGACGCCACCCGGTTCGCGAGCGAAATACAGCGAAAGTGTGTGCTCCAGACCCAGGCTGTCGAAGACCGTCAGCGAGGTGGTCGAGTTGTAGCTGGCGGTATCTGCCGGATTGACGGCTACGGTCGGGTCAAGAAATGCCACTGCGGTATCGTCGGGCAGCGCTTCGGTCGCAACGTTGGCGGCGTCGACATCGGTGTCGAGGCTCCAGCCGGCGACGGCATCCCAGTTGAAGTTCAGGTCCAGCGCCTGATCCAGGGCCGGCAACGTATTGGTGACAGTCGCAGACAGGGTCGCGCTGGTTCCGTTGGTCAGCAAGTTGCCGGCGCTGACGGTCTGCGGCGTTACGCCGTCACCGGCGTCGATGACGTAGAAGGCTTCCCAGTCATCCCCGCCGGTCGCCTGGCGACGCAGGTACACATCGACGGTCTTGGTGTTGCCGTCGTTGCCAAGGAAGCTGACTTGGGTGAGCTGCGCGTCGTAGGTGGTGTTATCGGCGGGATCAAAGGCTGGCCATGCCGGCTGCGGCTGCACCGTCGGGTCCTGCTCGGCGTCCAGGTTGGCGACGAGACGAACACCCAAGGCGCCGGGCAGGTCGACAGTGGCGCGGGCTGCGATCGGCTCACTCGGCACGATCAGCGAAGTCAGCGCTCCGTTCGGGTTGACCACGCCGTTGACCGCCTGCACACCCTGCAGCCGGTCACCCACCGGCGTCGTGATGAAGCCGTCGGCATCCACCTCGAACTGCCCATTGCGGCTGAAGGCCTGACTGCCGTCGGAGCGCGCGATGATGAAGAAGCCGTTGCCGTTGATGGCCATGTCCAGCGGGTTGCCGGTGGAAGTCAGACCGCCCTGCGTGAAGGCCTGACGGACCACGTTGGACGCCGCGCCGATACCGACCTGACCGCTGGACGAAGCGCCCGTGAGCGCCGAAGCGAACACGTCGGAGAACAGCGCACTACCGGCCTTGAAGCCCACCGTCGAGGCGTTGGCGATGTTGTTGCTGGTGACGTCAATGGCTTTGGCCGACGCACTCAGACCGCTCAATGCTTGCTGGAATGCCATGGTGTCGCTCCGTCAGAGAATCTGCTTGATGTCGTTGAACTGGAAGATGCCGAGATTGCCGACCTGCAGGTCCGTGCTCTTGGGCCCGCGGATCACGCCGGTGACCTGACCGAACTCAAGCGCGCTGGCGTCCACCGCCTCGCCGCCGATGGTCGCCGTGACCTTCACCGAGTACAGACCGCCTGCGGCAGCCGAACCGTCAATGGTCGTGCCGTCCCACACGTAGTTGTGGCTGCCGGCCTCGAAGTCCTCGAAGTCGACCTTGGCCACTTCAAGACCTGAGCTGTCGCGGATCGACAAGGTCACCTTGTCGGCACCATTGGGCAGCTCAAAGCCACCGACAGCCCCGGCTTCGGTCAGCACCAGACCATCGCCCTCGACCAGCACGCCGCGTCCCACCAGCGCCGCGGCCTGCATGGCCTCGGCCGATTCCTGCCCGGCCAGCAGCTGCTGGAACATCGTGTTGAGACGCTCGATGCCATCGACGGTGCTCATCTGAGCAAGCTGCGAGGTCATCTCCGCGTTTTCCATCGGATTCATCGGGTCCTGGTTCTTCAGCTGGGTCGTCAGCAGCGTCAGGAAGCGGGTCTGGGAGTCCTCTTCCTTCTTGCCGGTCGACGTTGTTCCGGTGTTGAGCGCGGAATAGTCGTAACCCGTGGCGTTGACAGTACTCATCTCGATCTCCCGAAGGCCTCAGCCAATTACTGGCCGATGCTCAGCGTGCGCTGCAAAAGGGTCTTGGCCGTGTTCATGACTTCGACGTTGTTCTGGTAGGAACGCGACGCGGAGATCATGTTGACCATCTCCTCGACCACATTCACGTTGGGCATTTCGACATAGCCCTCGCCGTTGGCGGCGGGGTTGGTCGGGTCATACGTCAGGCGCATCGGCGCGGCGCTTTCGACCACCCCGGTCACCTTCACGCCCTGAGCCTCAGGCCCTGCAACCGGCACGGCCTGGAAAACCACCTGTTTGGCGCGGTAGGGCTGGCCATCCTCACCGACCACGCTGTCGGCGTTGGCAAGGTTGGAGGCCGTCGTGTTCAGCCGCAGCGACTGCGCACTGAGCGCCGAGCCGGCGATATTGAAGACGTTGAACATGCTCATGATTCAGCCTCCCTCGCTCACTGGCCCGTGATGGCGGTACGCATGCCGTTCAGCAGGCCGTTGATGAAGGTCACGCTGGCCTCGTAGTGCAGCGAGTTCTCGGCATAGGCAGCGCGCTCGACGTCCATATTCACGGTGTTGCCATCGACCGCCGACTGCAGCTCCTGACGAAAGCCGATATGGCCCTCGAAGGGCGTTGCACCAGCCACCGGCAAATGTCCCGCAGAAGTCGTCTTCATGTTCAGCGCCGCTCCCTGCTTACCCATCGCGCCGGCCAGTGCGCTGCGAAAATCAATGTCCTTGGCCTTGTAGTTCGGCGTGTCAGCGTTGGCGATGTTCGACGCCAGCAGTTCCTGGCGGCGGGCTTGCACATTCAGCGCGGTCTGATGGAACCGCAGTGCGTCATCGAGCATGGCTTTCATGCTTCACCTCTCGTATCTCGGTGTCCCGTCAAATGTTTCCGTCAGGGACAACTGCCCTATTGCAGCTTTCGTGCCAGCATCGTATGTCCGTGCCCTGCTCGCTCTTCGTCCGATAAGAGGCGGCTTTTCCGGCCAATTTCGCCGCTTTCGCCAGCTGCCTTGCCGCTCCGCCGGCAGTCTTTGCCGGTTGTCGTCACCCACTGCCGACACGCAGACCGCACGGGCCGGCACGGCACGCCACTTGCAAGCTCCGTGCCTTGCCGATGTGCCGACCACGTGATGCAATGCCGCCATGAATCGATTCGCCTGCCTCCTGTTCGCCTGTGCCTGCGCCCTGCCCGTTGGCGCCCCGGCCCAACAAGCCTCTGCCCCGGTGGAAGCCGCCGTGCGTGCCCTGCTCGAACGCGAAACACATGGCCTGCCCGGCGAGATCGAACTGGAGGTCGGTGTGCTCGCCCCGGCCAACCAACTGCCGCCCTGCGCTGCGCCAGAGGCGTTTCTGCCGTCCGGAGCAATCGCCTGGGGCCAGCTCAGCGTGGGCGTGCGCTGTACCTCGCCGGCGAACTGGACGGTATATCTGCCGGCGCGCGTGAAGGTCATTGCGGACTACGTGGTGGCGCGCAATGGCCTGCGCCCGGGACAGACCATCGGCCCGCAGGATCTGCGCCTGGAGCGTGGCGATCTGGCCGCCCAGTCCGGCAAGGTACTGAGTGATCCATCGCGCGCCATCGGGGTACGCACCAGCCGCGGCATCGCCGCCGGCAGCCCCCTGCGTGAAGAACACCTGCGGCTGCCGCCTGCGGTGGAATCGGGTCAGACCGTGAAGATCGTCGGTATCGGCAGCGGCTTTGAGATCGGCGGAGAAGGCCGTGCCCTCGGCCGCGCCGCCGACGGCGAAAGCGTGCGCGTACGCCTGCCCAACGGCAGCATCGTCAACGGTGTCGCACGGGCAGGCGGCGTGGTGGAACTGCGTTTCTGAAGCCGGTGTGCGATCATTGGGGCCGTTGTGACGGCGTCGCAGCGCGGATGAACGCAAGGCATCCACGCATGCGCAAAAAAACAAAAAATTTAATTCGCTAAAGTTTTCTGCAGGGCTGCCGTCCACTACATCAGGAACCCATTCGGGCCGCCCTCACTGGAGTACACACGTGAAGATCGAAGGAACCAGCAAAGGCGTCAGCTCCCCGCTCGCGGGTGAGAATCGCGCCAAACCCGCCAGCCCCGCGCCGCAAGGCAGTGGCGCCGGACAGTCGGGCACGGTTGAACTGTCACCGTTGTCGTCCAGCCTCGCCAAGGCCGAAGCCGCAGCCGCCGCAACCCCGGCGGTCGATCAGGCGCGCGTTGACGAAATCCGTCAGGCCATCAGCGAAGGCCGCTTCAAGATGGACGCCAACCGTATCGCCGACGGCCTGCTCAACAGTGTCCGCGAAATGCTGGGCAACGCCGGCAAGGCATGATCCCCGCCACCGCCCGCGTACGATTCGCTCAAGCCATCGACGCCGAACTCGCGTCGCTGGAGCGCTTTCGCGAACTGCTGCAGCGCGAGCAGGCCCTGCTCATCGCCGGCGACACCGAAGCGCTGATCTCGCTCACCCCGAAGAAATCTGCCCTCCATCAGCAACTGCAGCGCCAGCACGACGCGCTGAGCATGCTGCTCGGCCAGCACGGCATCGCCCCGTCCGCCGAATCCATCCGCCAGATCTGCGAAGGCCTGCCCGACGTACTCACGCGCTGGGACAGCATTCTCGACATCGGCGCCGAAGTGAAGTCGCTGAACGAACTCAACGGCAAGCTCATCCAGGAGCGCATGCAGAACAACCAGGCGGCACTGTCCGTCCTGCTCTCTGTTGCCGATCAGCCTTCGCTGTATGACGCGGACGGCAGCCCGCGCCCGAGCGGCCGCGGCCGCCACCTCGGCAGCGCCTGATTCCCGCATCCCGTTTCATGCCTTGCGGTAGGCACCCCGCCCCCGCAGCGGTTATGCTTGTGCGCCGCCATCCCACGGACCCTCGCAAGCATCCATGACAGGCAAGACCTACGACGAATCCTCCTTCCGCGTCCTCAAGGGACTGGAGCCGGTGCGCGAACGCCCGGGCATGTACACCCGCACCGACTCGCCCGCCCACATCATCCAGGAAGTCATCGACAACGCCGCCGACGAGGCGCTCGGCGGCTTCGCCAAGAAGATCCACGTCACGCTGCATCTGGACGGCTCGGTTACGGTGGCCGACGACGGCCGCGGCATCCCGGTCGGCCTGCACCCCGAGGAAGGCGTGCCGGTGGTGGTGCTGGCCTATACCCGGCTGCACGCGGGCGGCAAGTTCGACAAGCGCGAGGGCAACAGCGCCTATGCCTTCTCCGGCGGCCTGCACGGCGTCGGTGTGGCGGTGACCAATGCGCTGTCGACGCGCGTAGAGCTTGAGGTCAAGCGCGAGGGCAAGATCCACCGTATTGATTTCGCCGACGGCGGCGAGCACATCGGCCAGATCCGCGTCGAAGGCGAGTGCGGCCGCCAGAGCGGCACACGGGTGCGCGTGTGGCCAGACCCGAAATACTTCGAAGCGCCGCGTGTACCGCTCAACGAACTCGAACGTCTGCTGCGCAGCAAAGCGGTGCTGCTGCCCGGCGTTTCAGTACGCCTCGACACCGAACAGGCCAACGGACCGGCGCTGTCGAAGACCTGGAGCTACCCCGAAGGCCTGGCCGGCTACATGCGCGAAGTCGCCGGTGAGCAGGAACCGGTCGCACCGATCTACACCGCCGAGTCCTACGCCGGCCGCGATGACGCCAGCTACGCAGCCGGTGAAGGCGCGGCCTGGGCGATTGCCTGGTTCGAGTACGCCGTGCCGAGCGAATCCTACGTAAACCTGATTCCGACGGTGGCCGGCGGCACCCATGAATCCGGCCTGCGCGCCGGCGTGTTCGAGGCGGTCAAGACCTTCATCGAGCACCACGCCCTGCTGCCCCGCGGCGTCAAGCTGCAGCAGGAAGATGTGTGTTCGCGCATGAGCTTCGTGCTCTCCGCCCGCCTGCTCGACCCCCAGTTCCAGGGCCAGGTGAAGGAAAAGCTCAACTCGCGCGAAGCGGTGAAGCTGGTTTCCAGCCAGATCCGCGACCCCTTCGAGATCTGGCTCAACAACCACGTCGAGGCTGGTCGCGCGATTGCCGAGCTGTCGATCAAGCAGGCGCTCGCTCGCCAGAAAAACGCGCAGAAGGTCGAGAAAAAGAAGACCTCCGGCGTGGCTGTGCTGCCCGGCAAGCTGTCTGACTGCGAATCCGAAGACATCACCGAAAACGAACTTTTCCTCGTAGAGGGCGACTCGGCCGGCGGTTCGGCCAAGATGGCGCGCAACAAGGAAACCCAGGCCATCCTGCCGCTGCGCGGCAAGGTGCAGAATTCCTGGGAAATCGACCCCGACCGCCTGCTCGCCAACAACGAGATCCACGACATC
Organism: Pseudazoarcus sp. NS36; assembly: GCF_059703705.1. Classification (NCBI taxonomy): domain Bacteria; kingdom Pseudomonadati; phylum Pseudomonadota; class Betaproteobacteria; order Rhodocyclales; family Zoogloeaceae; genus Pseudazoarcus; species Pseudazoarcus sp. NS36. Next base: position 288,710 of record NZ_BAAKJA010000002.1, read on the forward strand.
GCAGTGGCGCTCGGCGTGGATGCCCACACGGCCGACAGCGCGCCGGACCTTTCCGGCCTGCGCTACGGCAAGATCGTCATCATGTCGGATGCCGACGTCGACGGCGCTCACATCCAGACCTTGCTGCTGACGCTGTTCTTCCGCCACTTCCCCAAGCTCATCGAACGCGGCCACGTGTATGTGGCTCAACCGCCGCTGTACCGCGTAGATGTACCGGCGCAAGGCAAGAAGCGCCCGGCACGACGCCTGTACGCGCTCGACGACGGCGAACTCACGGCCATCCGCGACCGCGCCACGCAGGAGGGCTTCAAGCCCGAAGCGCTGGAAGTCGGCCGCTTCAAGGGCCTGGGCGAAATGAACCCCGAGCAGTTGCGCGAAACCACCATGGATCCGGCCACCCGCCGCGTGCTGCCGGTGCACGTGCGCCCAGGCGCCTTCGACGACACGCTGAAGATGTTCACGCTGCTGATGGGCAAGGGCGAAGCCTCCGGCCGCCGCGCGTGGATGGAAGAGAAAGGCGACAGCGTCGAAGCCGACGTGTGACAACCGAAACCCGACACTGACATTCGATGACCGACCACACCGACGACATCCTCGACCTGACACCCCCCGCCCCACCCGCTGAGCCGCCTGTGCAGGAATTGGGCGACGACGCGCTGCCGCTCGACCGCTTTGCCGAGCAGGCCTACCTCGCCTACGCCATGAGCGTGGTGCGCTCGCGCGCGCTGCCGCAGGTGGAGGACGGCTTGAAGCCCGTGCAGCGTCGCATCCTGTACGCGATGAACGAGATGCGTCTGTCGGCCACCTCGAAACACGTGAAGTCCGCGCGCGTGGTGGGTGACGTGATCGGCAAGTACCACCCGCACGGCGACTCTTCGGTGTACGACGCCATGGTGCGCGTGGCGCAGGATTTCTCGCTGCGCTATCCGCTGGTCGACGGCCAGGGCAACTTCGGTTCGCGCGACGGCGACTCGGCGGCGGCCATGCGCTACACGGAATGTCGCCTCACGCCGATCGCTGACCTGCTGCTGTCCGAAATCGATCGCGGCACGGTGGATTTTCTGCCCAACTACGACGGCGCCTTTCACGAACCGCAGTTCCTGCCCGCGCGCCTGCCCTTCGCGCTGCTCAACGGCGCCTCCGGTATCGCGGTCGGCATGGCCACGGAGATTCCGCCGCACAACCTGACTGAAGTCGCCGAGGCCACCTGCGAGCTGATCCGCAACCCGAACGCCGGGCTGGACGACATCCTGCCGTTGCTGCCGGGGCCGGACTACCCCGGCGGCGGGCAGATCATCTCGTCGCCCGAGACCATCCGAGAAGCCTATGCCTCGGGTCGCGGCAGCCTGCGCCTGCGCGCACGCTGGCACTTCGAAGAGCTGGCTCGCGGGCAGTGGCGCGTGATCGTCGACGAGCTGCCGCAAGGGGTATCCACCGCGCAAGTGCTGTCCGAAATCGAAACGCTGACCAATCCGCAACCGCGCACGGGCAAGAAGGACGTTTCGCAGGAGCAGAAGAACCTCAAGCAACTGGTGCTCGGCGCGGTCGAATCCGTGCGCGACGAATCCAGCGACAAGGCGCCGGTGCGGCTGGTGCTGGAGCCACGCTCCAGCCGCCAGAGCCGGGACGAGTTCATGGCCATCCTGCTCGCGCACACGGCGCTGGAAACCTCGTCGTCGATCAACATGACCATGATCGGCCGCGACGGCCGGCCGCAGCAGAAGAATCTGGTTCAGGTGCTGCGTGAGTGGATCGACTTCCGCTACGTCACGGTCGAGCGCCGCACGCGACATCGCCTCAGCGAGGTCGACCGCCGCATCCACATCCTCGAGGGCCGGATGATCGCCTACCTCAACATCGAGGAAGTGATCCGCGTCATCCGCGAGTCGGACGAACCCAAGCCGGCACTGATCGAGGCCTTTGGCCTGACCGAGGTGCAGGCCGAGGACATTCTCGAAATCCGCCTGCGTCAGCTCGCACGGCTCGAAGGTATCCGTATCGAGAAGGAACTGGCCGAACTTCGCGAGGAGCGCGAGGGCCTGCAGACCCTGCTCGACAGCCGCAGTGCGATGACCAGGCTGATCCTCAAGGAAATCCGCGAAGACGCCAAGAAGTACGGCGACGACCGCCGCACGACCATAGAAGCCGTAGCCTCAGTCGCACCGGCCGAGATCAGCGTGCCCGACGAACCGGTCACCGTGGTGGTTTCGCACAACGGCTGGGTACGCTCGCGCCAGGGCCACGGCATCGACCCGAACAGCATCTCGTACAAAGCCGGCGACCATGCCTTCGCGGTCATCGAGACGCGCACCGTATGGCCGCTGATCGTCATCGACACCAAGGGCCGCGCCTACACCATCAAGGTCTCCGACCTGCCGGGCGGACGTGGCGACGGCTCGCCCATCACCACGCTGGTCGAATTCCAGGACGGCGCCAAGCTGGCGCGCCTAGTCTCGGCAGCCCCCGACACAAGTTGGTTCTTTGCCAACTCGGGCGGCTACGGTTTCATCTGCACGATTGGCGACGCCAGCAGCCGCCAACGCGCTGGCAAAGCCTTCATGACGCTGGAGAAAGGCGAGAAGGTGCTCGAGCCTGCGCCAGTGCTGGGCGACTGGATTGCGTCGGTGTCAGAGAACGGCCGCATCCTGGTGTTCGGGCGCAGCGAGATGAAGGTACAGGCGGGCGGGCGCGGGGTGATCGTGATGGGGCTGGACGAAGGCGAATCGCTGGCGGCAATCGCCGTACCAGCGCCAGAGGCTTCGCTCACCGTGACCGGCACCGGGCGCGGCGGCAAGACTACCGAACTGGAAATCAAGCCGGCTCAGATAGAAGGCCTGCGCTTCCGCCGTGCGCGCAAGGGCGCCACGCTCAACCGCAATTTGCGTCCGGTGGCTTTGCGCTGACACGCAGGTCGCGTTGCGCCAAAGGCGAAAGCGCCCTCGGGCAACATCAAGCGCAGCATCGCAATCCGCTGCGCTCATCGCGACCTACAGCAGCACTTCGGGCGGAATCCCGCGGCGCTTGATCGACTGACGCAACTGGCCCAGCGCTTCAAGCTGGATCTGGCGCACGCGTTCACGCGTCAGGCCAAGCTGCACAGCCAGCTCTTCGAGCGTCATGATTTCGCACTCGTCGATGCCGTAGCGGTGACGGATCACGGTGCGCTGCTTCTCGGTGAGCTTGCTGATCCAGTCGCGCACGAGGTCCTCGACCTCATGGCTCTGGATGGTCATATCCACCGGACAGGCTTGATCGTCGGCGAGTGACTCGCCAATAGAGAGATTCGGATCGATATCCAGCGGCGCATCGAGCGAGGCGGTGTGCTCGCCCAGCGTCAGCAAGCCACGCACCTCGTCGAGGCTTTTACCGGTGGCCGCCGAGACATCCTCGAGCGTGTACTCGCCGTTGCCCAACGCCGCCAGCTTGCGCTGCGCCCGCAGGACCTGATTCAATTCCTTGACGACATGTACGGGCAGGCGGATGGTGCGCGACTGGTTCATGATCGCGCGCTCGATGTTCTGGCGGATCCACCAGGTGGCGTAGGTCGAAAAACGGAAACCGCGCTCGGGATCGAACTTGTCGAGTGCGTGCATCAGGCCGAGATTGCCTTCCTCGACCAGATCGAGCAGCGGAATACCGCGATTGAGATAGTGCTTGGCGATGTTTACGACCAGGCGCAGATTGCGCTCGATCATGGTCTGCCGGGCTTCGAAATCACCCGTCTTGACGCGGCGGGTGAGCACCCCTTCCTCTTGCGCGGTCAGCAGCGGATTGGCGCCGATCTCGTTGAGATAGATCTGCGTGACGTCGCTGAGGAAATCACTCTCGGATGAAACCGCCGGCGTTGCCGCAGGCTCGCCCAGCGCTTCGACCTCGGGCGGCAAATCCGGCTCGTTCGCAACGTCTTCCTCGTCGTTCTCGGCCGGATCGTACATGCCCCCTCCGTCGTGTCAGCGCGCCGGCAAATACTGCATCGGATCCACCGGCCGCCCCTGTCGCCGAATCTCGAAATGAAGCTTCGGGCGATCGGTATCGGTACTGCCCATCTCTGCGATCTTCTGCCCTTGCGTCACCTTGTCGCCCTCTTTGACGAGTAGCGTCTGGTTGTGCGCGTAGGCGGTGTAGTAGTCGCCGTCGTGGTTGATGATGACCAGTTTTCCATACCCGCGCAAGCCGCTGCCGGAGTAGGCCACACTGCCCGCAGCCGAAGCCAGGACAGGATCTCCGGGCTTGCCGGCAATATCCACGCCCTTGTTCGCACTCTCGTCGAACTTCTCGATCACGGGCCCGTTCGCGGGCCACAGCCACGGCACCGGCTTCGCCAGCGGCGCTTGGGCAGGCGGCGCTGCGGGTGTCGGGCTCGGCGTCGACGGCGCTCCTGGAGATGGCATGGGGATCAACTGTGGCCGTGGATTGACCGCGGCCCAGGCCTGATCGGTATAGGGAACAACCCCGCCGACAGGCTCTTCAAGCAACTGCGGCAAGGCCGGCGTGGTGCCGACCGAATCCCCGCTCAGGTCGATCGGCTGAATGATCACGCCGTCGGCGGGCGCAACGAACCCATCCGGCGCCACTACGCGCAGACGTTGTCCGACCTTGATCTGATCAGGATTGGTCAGCCCGTTCCAGCTCACCAGCTCCGCCAGCGTCCGGTTATACGTCCGACTGATGCCCAGCAAGGTATCCCCTGGACGCACTTCATGAATCTTGCCATCCTGGGCGATAACGCGCGTGGGCTGCCCGGAGGCGCCTCCACGCACCGGCGCCGGCAACTGTGACAGGCAGCCCGTCAACAGAATGACCGAAGCCACCACCCCCAGCATGCGAGTCATACGACGCGATTTGCACAAAATATTCATTCCAGTCCTTCCAGCAATGGCACGAAGCGAACTGCCTCATGCCGGCTGAGCTTGAATCCGTCACGGCCGCGCTCGACCATCACAAGTGACTGTTCAGCGCCCGTACCCACCGGCACCAACAGACGGCCACCCGGCGCGAGCTGCTCCTTGAGTGCTGCCGGCACGTCCCGTCCCGCCGCAGCAACGATGATGGTGTCGAACGGCGCAACCTCTGGCAAGCCCATGACACCATCCGCATGTTTCAGACGCAGGTTTGCGCGCCGAAGAGGTCGAAGATTCTCCTTCGCACGTTCCAGCAGAGGCCGGATGCGCTCTACCGAAAACACCTCGGACGCAACGAAGGACAACACGGCCGCCTGATAGCCACAACCGGCTCCGACCTCAAGCGTACGCCCGAGTTCGCGGCCACCTGCGCGCAGCATCTCGATCATTCGCGCAACCACATAGGGCTGGGAGATGGTCTGCTGATAACCGATCGGCAGCGGGGTATCGTCATACACACTGAACGCCAACCCTTTGTCGACAAAAGCTGCTCGCGGCACGCGCAACATGGCGTCCAGCACCTTCTCGTCACGAATTCCCTGCTGCCGAAGACGTTCGATCATACGAGCCAGCGCACGATTGCCGGCCGGATGCCCTTGCATGCCCATACTCAGGATTCCAACCATTCGGTCACGGCCGGAATCTGGCCGTTGTGGGTCAGGTCCATACGCAACGGGGTCACCGAGACGAAGCCCTCCTCCACAGCATTGAAATCCGTGCCGGCGCCGGCATCGGCCGCCTTGCCGGCAGGCCCGATCCAGTACACGGTCTCTCCCCGCGGATTGTTGCCGCGGATCACCGGCTCGGCCTTGTGGCGCTTGCCCAGACGCGTAACGCGCGTACCGCGGATGGACTCAAAGGGGATGTCCGGAATATTCACGTTCAGCAGCACCGGCTCCCGGAACGGCTGCTCGATGAAGCGCGCAACGAAGTCGCGCGCGACCCGCGCGGCGCCACGAAAATCGCTGGCCGATTTACTTGCCAGCGAAAACGCGATGGCCGGCACGCCCAGCAAAAAACCTTCGGTCGCCGCCGCCACGGTGCCGGAGTAAATGGTGTCGTCGCCCATGTTGGCGCCGTGATTGATGCCCGACACCACCATGTCGGGCAGGTGGTCGAACATGCCGGTGACCGCCAGATGCACGCAGTCGGTTGGCGTGCCATTGACGAAATGAAAGCCATTGGCCGCGGTGCGCAGCGACAGCGGCCGATCCAGCGTCAGCGAATTGCTCGCGCCACTGCGATCCCGCTCCGGCGCCACCACGGTGATGTCGCCCAGCTCCTCCAGCGCCTCGGCCAGCGCGGCCAGTCCAGGAGCGAAATAGCCGTCGTCGTTGCTAATCAGAATGCGCATGGGAATCGGGAGGCAGCGCCGTCAGGGACGCTCTTGCAATGTTAGGGCAGGCGACGAGTCTAGCAGTTTGGCGATTGGCCGACCACGTTACGCCCTCAACAACAGCTTAGGAAGGTCTCTATACCGGAAACGCGGAATCCAGCATCGTCGAAACCAATACTCCTCTCCAAGTGGCCTGCTGCCGGTTCGGCTGACACGAACACCAAAGTTTTTTTAGCCATCTCGAACCGTACCGGGCTGAGGTAATCGAGGGTTGAGTGACGTCTGAACGGATTGCAGAAACGCTCAATGTAATAGAACACGTAAGTACGCGCTTCATCGCCGGTCCGATACACATTTGCGCGCAATCCGCTCGGTCTTCAATGAACTGAAGAAGCTCTCCATCGCGGAGCGGCCCCAGACCTCGCACGCTCGGCGTATGCTGCAGGTGATGCCCCGTTCGCTGAGCAACCCTTGAAGTGCGCGCGGGTGTATTGACTGCCCTGATCCGCGTGATGCAGCAGCAATGCCGGCTTGCCCGTCGTCAGACGGCCATCATCGTCGCATCGACGCCCCCCTGCGAGCTCATGCTCGCCCGCATTGACCAGCCCACAATCCGCCCCGAGTACAGATCAAGCATGGCCGAAGTGTATAGCCAGCGCTGAGCGGTCAAGATACTGGTGAAGTCTGCCACCCACTTCTGAGTCGGGCCGTCCGCCAGGAACTGACGGTCGAGCACGTTGGCGGCCACTGCGGTGCGCTCCCCACGGTTCTTGGGCAGAGGCCGCGCCTGCGCGGGCGGGAACGCAGCCCGAACGCTCGCATGAGTCGTTCGATACGTGATTGACCCTGCTCCAGAACGTCGTGTCAGACGCCTCGAGCACCATAGGCACGGTCGCTCAACACAAAGCTTTGACAGGTCCGGCCGCCAAGCGGCTCATCGCGTCGGCCGCGCTCGCTGCGCGGGCGGATTAGCCGCCCGTAAAGGCCACCACGTGAGACAACGAGCGCCTCGCACATCAGATTCACCTGCCCAGACCCCTCGGTGTTTCGGCACGAAACCAAATCTCACATCGACTCCTTCGCAAAGTAGACCGGGGCATTTTTCAGAATGTCGCGTGCCAGCTTGAGCTTAGCCACTGCCTTTGCGCAGCCGACCAATTTCAGCGTCAGCGGACTTCATCTGCCACTGACCCAGCCCCCTCGGCACCACCCTATCGTTGCAAGCGAACTCATTTTCGCAAGACGTTCTCATGAGCATCCAGACCACGTGCTGCCTAACGGATCGATACGCCGCCGGAAACGACAAGCCTCACCAACTCCTGCTTGAACTCCCGGCTGTACTGCCTTCTTGTCTTCATCTGCCACTCCTGCCTCGGCCAATACCTTAAAAAGCAGCAACGAAACCGGCGGCAAGCCATTCAATATGTCGCCATATTGAGCCTGAGCTAATTGACAGCCGGGTGTAGTATCGTGCCCCACCTGCAGCCGCAACACGCAGCAACGGATTACAGACCGCGGCGAAATAAACTTTGTTGCTGGAGAAGCAAGCGGCTCCGAGCACGGATCAGCATTGCGGAAGCGAATGGATATGAATATTGAACAGGCACTGAAAAGCGCGGAGACACTTTCCCGGTCGGGGAGGCTCTCGGACGCACTGGATCTATTGTCATCTCTGAATCAGACGCACCCAAATAATGCAAAAATTCTAGTTGAGCTGGGAGTTTCACAAAGACTAGCCGGCTCGCTCCCTGATTCGGAGCGCAACCTCCTGCGCGCCACTGAAATTTCCATTACCGCCGATGCATTCAAAGCCTTAGCGGACACCCAAGACGCCATAGGCAACACAAGGGAGGCGATCGCTAACTATGCTCGAGCCATAGAATTGCGCTCCGATTTCTTTCAAGCACACGCCAACTATGCCAACTTATTGGAAGAGACTGATCCGGACCGGGCTCTCCGACACTTTCAGACTGCGCTAACGCTCCGGCCAGACATTGCCGAACTGCACGATAGTGTCGGCCGGGTGCTCGCAAGACTGGGTAAAAACATGATGGCCTGCACCGCCTTCAGACAAGCGATCAAATTAAAACCCACGCTCGGCACCGCTTACTTCAACTTGGCGGTTCATCTTATGGCAGCCGGTCAAATAGATAATGCGATCATGCACTTCAGAAAGGCATCGAAATTTATGCCGAATCCACTGTATGCGCAAATCGGACTGACCGACGCGCTACTGAAAAACAGCGAAACAGAGGAAGCCCTTCAGATCATCGACGCGTTGAAGAAGTCTCCTCTGGCACCACCACAAGAAGTCGAACGCCTGGAGGCTGAATTCGCGTATGCCACGCATCAGCTCGAAGAGGCGATCCAGCGCTATTGCACGCTGGAAGCAAGGCACACCGGCGACGAGAAGCATCTGCGAAGAATATATGTGCGTAAAGCCGAGATCATGGACGCCAATGGCAACTACTCTGGCGCATTCGATCTTCTGGAACGGGCGCATCGAATTGTCGTAAGGCCATTTGATCGCGACCAACTGAAGAATCGCGTAGAACGTTTGTTAGAACTTTACCCTCAAACCGCAGGCACAAGCCGACACACTACCGTGAGTCAAATATCGCCAACTCCAGTCTTCATCTTCGGCATGTCTCGAGCCGGGAAATCAATTGCAGAAACTCTTTTGAAATCTCATCCAGCTTGCTACGGCCTCGATGAGCAACACTCGGTTGCCCAACTGAGAAACAGCATATCTCTGGGCCCCGAACGAGACTCTCGGGATGCGACAATGGCGAAACTCAACCCCGATCAACTCGTTGCGCTAGCCAGAGACTACATGGATATTGCCGCGGAGTACCTCGAAGACGAGGGCCTTTCCATCAGCCGTGGGATCACTCATCTCATTTCAGCCACGCCGGGAAATACATGGAATCTCGCCCTCATCCATCGCATGTTCCCCAGCGCACCCATCATCCACGTTGTTCGAGACCCGCTTGACAACTGCCTGGCATGCTTTTTCAAAGACTACGCCAGCGAATCTCATAGCTACTCGGATCGGATAGATGATCTTGGGTTCTATTACCTGCACCAGCAACGCCTCATCAGTCACTGGCGGGATGCAGTCAAAATACCCATGCTCGAAATCCACTACGAGGATATGGTCAACCGTCCGAACGAGATGCGTGATCTTCTATCGGATTACATTGGTCTTAGCCGGCCTGTCGGCAGTGAGGATTTTTCAACCCGATTTTCGCACCGGCATATCGGCATCTGGCGTAACTACGAAGCTCAACTCAAACCCTTGATTTCAATGCTGAACGCGGAAGGAGCTTTGCGCCAACACACTTGACGGGGTGAATGTGAAGGAGTTCGCCGAATTTTCGGAATTGAATCTGAAGCGACCATCCACCGCATGCCTGAACTGCCCATACGCGAATCAGAAATGCGTAAGAATGGCACGGCTGGGCAGGTCAAGATGAAAGCCGTGCATGACGCCCTGACTGGACACACTGCACCAGGCGCTGGACGCAAGCACAGCAACGATCAATACTCACTTGAATCCCTGTTTGACGCCATCCACCGGTTTGATCCCGAGCTGGATTCGCATCATCTCTACAAGGGCACCCCCTCACGCCCCCAAGAATCGTGGCAAGCAGCTTGATCTCAGCTTTCCACGGCATCGTGATCACGTTTGCCATGAACCTGAGTCGGCAGTATGGCGACAGTATGGCAAGCCCATCGTGTTGGCACGCTAACAGGAACAGCATGCCTGCATGGATGTGGCATCGATCAAGCACTGTCCGGCAATCTGGCTTTCCGTCGTCTGAACTGGCGCAGGCATCGATTGGACTAGACCGTGCAGAACTCTTTGCCAACTGGCAGAGCGGACACAGTTCAAGAGCGTTTTACGGTTGCCCCGATACGGTCATAAATACCGTGGCGTGAACGAAAAACGGGCGCCGAAGCGCCCGTTTCTTTGCTCAAACCGTCAGGAGACGATCAGAACTTGTGGGTGATGCCAACGTTGAAGCCCGAGGTATAGGCGAAATCGTACAACGAATTACCACTGGAATCTTCACGGGTATCACCACCGCCGATACCGAACGAACCTTCAGCCTCGTCGTTGGTGCTGACCTTGGCGTAAGTAGCATAAACCGACGTACGCTTGGACAGGCTGTGGACGTAGCCCAGAGCGAACTTGGAGGCTTTGGCGTCAGACGAGCCGCTTTCTTCAACCTTGGTGCGGGTGTAGAGGGCGAGAACTTGGCCACGCTCGCTCACCGGAGCAACTGCACCGATCATCCACGATTTCTGCTTGTCGTCGCCGCCGCCGATGAAGTCATTCTTGGTTTGGCCGTAAGCCAGACGCAGATCAACAATACCGAAGTCGTAGCTACCACCAAGGTTCCAGCGCTTGCGATCATCAACCGAGCCGCTGACGTCCGAGTACTTCTCGTAGCCGAAACCGACCTTCAGCGGGCCGTTCTTGTACATCGGGGTGATGCTCCAGCCCTTCGTATCGACGTCGCCTGGCTCGCCGCTGAAGTTGTCTCCATCTTCACCCGAGATGTTGGTGCTGTAGGCCAGGGAAACCGTGAAACCACTCATGTTCGGGGTGGTGTACATCACTGCGTTATCATAACGCGAGGTCTGCGTGAAGATGTCCTGCACGCTACCGATACCGGTGGCACCGAACGGGTCCAGACCGGAGATCAGCTGACGCGACGGGTTGAAGTCACGACCCAGCCACACCTTACCGAAATCACCCTGCAGACCGACAAAAACCTGACGGTTGCCGCTAGCAGCGGAGATGTCAGAGTTCAGGCCTTGCTCAATGGTGAAGAAAGCCTTCAAGCCGTTGCCCAGGTCTTCAGTACCGCGGAAACCAAGACGGCTGGACGACTGACCGTCGTTGTCAATAGCGCTCTTGCTGCTGGGCTTCGGAGCACCGATCGTGTCAACTTCGCCACCGCTCAGGTGACGAAAACCCAAGTCCATGATGCCGTAGATTTGCACGTTCGACTGAGCGAAGGCCGGAGCCGACACCAGACCGGCGACTGCCAGTGCGATGAGTTTCTTTTGCATTGAAATTCCCCTCTAGGTTCAAGTTAAAACCGACAGCGCTTGCCGGCCCCACTTACCTCTCGTGCGAGAAGCTGGATTGCATTCTGCGGAAGGCGGCCCACCCGCCGCAAGCTTGCGGTGGCTTTTGCGTGTCTGCCGCGCCAATCATGTTGCGCTGGCGCAACGTGGAGCGCCCCCAGCCTTGCGCGGCGCCGCCATAAACGAAAAACGGGCGCCGAAGCGCCCGCCATAAAAGCACGGAAATCGTGCTCAGAAATTGTGGCGAATACCCACGTTGAAGCCCTTGCTGTAGTTGCCCGACTCGATGCCGTTAGTGCCCGGGCCCACGTCGTAGTAACCAATCAACTCAGCAAAGTCGTTGGCGCTGGACTGGGCGTAGGTGGCGTACACGTTGGTGCGCTTGGACAGGGCGTGGTTGTAACCCACAGCCCACTGGCTGCCCTTGAGGCTACCGATATCAAACGAGAAGATGTCCACGTCGCGCTTGCTGCGGTTATACGACATCAGCACGGTTCCGGCCGCGGATACCGGGACGGTCGCCGCGAGCATCCACTGCTTGCCCTTGGTACCGAGAATGCCGGAGAAGGGGCCCACACTGAAGTACTCGTTCTTGACGGTACCGTAGGTTGCGCTGACCTTGAGTGCGCCGAAGTCGTATGCGCCAAAAAGGTTCCAACGCTTTTCCTGGTAACTGAGGAAATCGTTGTCCAGACGCTCATATGACAGGCCAACCTGCAACGGCCCGGCCACATAGGCGCCCATCACGTTCCACAAGCGCGTATTGATGCTCCGCTCGCCTTTGGGAATGGCGATTTCGTCGCCGGACAGACCCACGTCGATGCCCAAGAACTCGAAGCCGACGTTGGTGGAGTAGTTCGCGCCAAAGGTAAAACCACCGTAGTTCTGCGACGTGAACTGGATGGAGTTGTCGAGCCAGACCGTCGAGCGATGGATGTTCTCCATGTTACCCGCGCCAGCCGCACCGAACGGATCGAGGTCGGCAACGGCTGCGCGCACGCTGTTCATGTGACGACCCAGCGACACCTTACCGAAATCACCGGACAAGCCGACGAAGATCGCCCGCGAGCTGGTGGCACTGGCCGACGTATCGGCCGACAGTCCCTGCTCGATGGTGAAAAACGCCTTCAGGCCATTGCCGAGCTCCTCGGTTCCGCGAAAACCGATACGACTGGGCGCCTGATTGCCGGAGTCGATCGCGTTGCGTGACTTGAACGTGTCGCCAATCAAGCTCGTCTCACTGCCACTGAGACGGCTGAAGCCCAAGTCCATGACGCCGTAGATCTGCACGTTGGATTGCGCCGCGACCGGCGCGGACGCGAACCCGGCGAGCGCCAGGGCGATGAGTTTCTTTTGCATGGTTTTTCCGTTTGTAGGGGGCATCGGACGGCCCCATTGCCGCCCCGAGTGCCGCTGTGATACTTGCTTGCAGCAGTGCTTACATTTTGCAAAGAACTCGGATGGAATGCTACAGGCGCGTCAAAAGCCCCCCTTGGAAGCCCGCTTGATGTTGCAATCTGACTACAGCGGCGCCGCACCGCTCGTTGCGCTGGCCGCTACGTCAACCCTCCACGCCCTCACCTCCCTGCATACCGCCTGAAAAAACCGCTTGTATTCCCCAAAGCACACCCCCATACTGCGTCCGCGGGTTTTCAAAGTACGACAGCTCTTACGCAGTACCTCGCGGTATACGGTTTGTGCTCCTCGCCTTGATTCTCGTACTACCGGGCTCACGCCCATGCATCATCTCAATCATTGCAAGGAATGCATTTCATGGCACAAGGTACTGTTAAGTGGTTCAACGACGCCAAAGGCTTCGGCTTTATCACCCCGGCTGACGGTGGCGAAGACGTCTTCGCTCACTTCTCCGCCATTCAGGGCAACGGCTTCAAGTCGCTGGCCGAAAACCAGAAAGTTTCGTTCGACATCGTCAGCGGCCCGAAAGGCAAGCAGGCAGCGAACATCCAGCGCATCGACGACTAATCGTCTTTCGCCGCTACGAAAAAGCCCGGGCAACCGGGCTTTTTTGCGTTCACGGCTAGCGCACATCGCGTGACAGTGGCGGCAGCGGCCACTGCGCAACAAGCTAGAATCGGCTGCATTTTTTGATTGAAGGGGGTTTCATGGAGCGGCGCGACGGCCCCATCGGGGTATTCGACTCGGGCATCGGTGGCTTGACGGTGGTGCGCGCACTGATGGACCGGCTCCCCTTTGAGGACATCGCCTACTTCGGCGACACGGCCCGCGTACCCTATGGCATCAAGTCGGTCACCACCATTCGTCGCTTTACAGCAGAGATCACGTGCTTTCTGCTGCAGCGCGACGTCAAGATGCTGATCGTTGCGTGCAACACCATGGCGGCCGTGGCGACGGACGTGGTGCGCGAGCTGGCGCTGGACGTACCGGTACTGGATGTGATTGAAGCCGGCTCACAGGCAGCGCTGGCGCACTCGCTGGCGCGGCGCATCGGCGTGATCGGCACGCCAACCACCATCAACAGCAACGCCTACGCGCAACGCATGCATGCGCTAGACCCAAGCGTGCAGGTGTATTCGTCGGCCTGCCCGCTGTTCGTGCCGCTAGTGGAGGAAGGCTGGCTGGATCATGCGGTAACGCGCATGACCGCGCGGGAATACCTGAAACCGGTGCTGGCGGAGGAAGTGGACAGCCTGGTACTGGGCTGCACGCACTACCCACTGCTCAAGCCCTTGCTGAAAAGGGTGGCCGGCAAGAACGTTCGCCTGATCGACTCGGCCAGCACCACAGCCGATCTTGCCGCACAACGTCTGCAGGCGCTCGGCCTGGCGCGCAGCAGCGGCACCCCGACGCACCGCTTTTATGTCACAGACGTGCCCTTGCGATTCCAGACCATCGGTGAGCGCTTTCTGGGGCGGGCGCTGGGTTTGGTCGAAAGGGTGGGCTGGGAGTGAGTCGCGATGCGCACGCCGCGTTGCGACATGCGTACCGCAACCCAGGGCCGATGTCGCATTCCGTCCGACGGTTCAACGCGAGCTAGGTAGCGCCCGTCGCAATCGGCCGCACTGGATCGGCGCACCATTCGCTCCACGATCCTGCATACAGGCGTGAGCCGTGTAAACCGGCGACTTCCATCGCCAGCAGGTTGTGGCAGGCCGTCACACCCGAGCCACATTGATGCACGACGTCCTGCGGCAAGCGCCCTTCGAGCAGCCGCTCGAACTCGGCACGCAATTCGTCTGCGGAGCGGAAGCAACCGTCAGCGAGATTGCTCCGGAAGAACCGGTTAAGCGCGCCTGGAATGTGGCCGGCCACGGGATCGATGGTCTCGCTTTCGCCGGCGAAACGATCCGGGCTGCGCGCGTCGATCAGACAGACCTCTGCGCCATCGAGCGCCCTCTGCAAGCCGGCAGCGTCGATGCAGCCGGCCACCGCTGCGCCGACCGGGTGTTCCACCGGCGCAGGGGCAGGCACGGTGGCCTCCAGCGGCAAGCCGGCCTTGCGCCAGGCGCGATAGCCGCCGTCCAGCACGGCCGCGCGTGCGTGACCGATCCAGCGCAGCAACCACCACAGCCGCGCCGCAATAGCCCCTCCAGCATCATCGCAGGCAACCACCTGATCGTCCGGGCCAATGCCGAGGGCCCCCAGACGGGCGGCAAACGCGGACGGGTCAGGCAGGGGGTGCCGGCCATTGCGGCCAGTAGTCGCGCAGGACAGGTCTTCGTCCAGATGCATGAAGATCGCGCCCGGAATATGGCCCTCAGCGTACGAACGGCGCCCGGCCTCGACGTCCGCCAGATCATGGCGACAATCGACGACACGCAGCCCCGGCTGACCCAGCATGCCGGCCAGCACGGGCGCTGCCATCAGCGTGCGGAAGTCGTTCATTGCGCCGACTCCGCCGCCTCATCCAGCCACATCAGGGCATCACCTTCTTCGTCGAACACACGCACTTCGCCGTCAACAAACCACTGCGTCATCCATGCGCTCCAGCCAAACCACTGATTCTGGGTAAGCACGGCGACACGCTGAAAGTCGTGACGATGCTCGCGCGAGAAGCGGAGGTCTTCCCAGGCCACGTCGAGCGTGAAATTGAGCATCTCGCGCAGGTCGACCAACAGATTCACCGGCCCCTCAAAGCGCGACTTGTACGTGAACAGCTCCTCGAATTCCTTGAAGTCGGCCAGCGTGAACTCGCCAAACACGGCAATCGAAATACGCTGCGGACTGTGGTCGATGGTGATCATGGCGCTCCTCCACGCATTGTCGTGCAAACCACTATAGGGCCGGATCGCAAGCCCGTCGAGCATGCCGACTTGATGTAGCCTGAGGGCGGATACCGCCACGGGGGATGCCATGACTTTCCTGCTTGCGCTCGATCAGGGCACAACCAGTTCGCGCGCGATGATCTTCGACGCCCATGGCCGCTTGATCGGATCATCGCAGCGCGAGTTCGTCCAGCACTACCCGCAACCCGGATGGGTCGAGCACGACGCGCACGAGATCCTCACCACTCAGCTCGATTGCGCCCGCGCAGCCATCGCCGAGGCTGGCATCGCGCCCTCCTCCATCGCAGCCCTGGGCATCACCAACCAGCGCGAAACCACAGTGCTGTGGGATCGCAAGACCGGCCAGGCGATTGCGCCCGCCATCGTGTGGCAGGACCGACGCACCGCCGCGGATTGCGACCGTCTGCGCGAAGCCGGCCACACCGACCTGATCCGCAGCCTGACCGGACTGGAACTGGACGCCTACTTTTCGGCCACCAAGATCGCCTGGCTGCTGGACAGGACGGCGGGCGCACGCAAGCGCGCGATGCGCGGCGAACTGGCCTTCGGCACCATCGACACCTGGTTGATCTGGCATTTGAGCGGCGGCACGCTGCACGCCACCGACCCCGGCAACGCTTCACGCACGATGCTGTACGACATTCGTCGCGGCGAGTGGAGCGACGAACTGCTCGCCCTGTTCGACATCCCGCGCTCGCTGCTGCCCGAGGTCGTCGACAGCGTCGGCGTATGCGGCCATACCCGCGCCGACGTGCTCGGCGCAGCCATCCCCATTGCCGGCATTGCGGGAGACCAGCAGGCTGCCACCTTCGGTCAGGCGTGCTTTGAACCGGGCATGGCCAAGCAGACCTATGGCACGGGTTGTTTTCTGCTGATGAACACCGGCGGCGAGGCAGTCGAATCGCACAACCGCCTGCTCACCACCATTGCCTGGCGGCACGAAAACAACGTGAGCTATGCGCTGGAGGGGAGCATCTTCATCGGCGGCGCGCTGGTGCAGTGGTTGCGCGACGGGCTCGGCCTCATTCGTTCATCAGCCGAGATCGAGTCGCTGGCCGCCTCGGTGCCGGACAGCGGCGGCGTAGTGCTGGTGCCCGCCTTTACCGGGCTCGGCGCCCCCTGGTGGGACGCCTACGCGCGCGGCACGCTGATCGGCCTTACGCGTGGCACGACACGCGCCCACATCGCACGCGCGGCGCTGGAGGCCATTGCGCTGCAAACCGTCGACCTGGTCGAGGCCATGAAGCGCGACGGCGCAGCACCCTTGCACGAGTTGCGCGTAGACGGTGGCGCAGCCTCCAACAACCTGCTGATGCAGTTGCAGGCCGACCTGCTCGACGTCCCGGTCGTGCGGCCGCAGATGCTTGAAACCACCGCACTGGGCGCGGCCTACATGGCCGGCATCGGCGCAGGCGTCTGGTCGGGGACAGACGAAGTCGCTGCGCATTGGCAGGAAGCCGCGCGCTTCCAGCCGCGCATGAAATCCGCTGAGCGCACTACGATACTGGAGCGTTGGCATCGGGCCGTGGAACGATCCCGCGGGTGGGCAGAAGACTGACGCAGTGCGCGCCCCGACTCTGAGCTATGGGGCGGTAGTGAGCTCAACTCGCGCGATCAGCCCGCCATCGGGCGCGTTGGCCAGTGACACTTCACCACCCTGCGCACGCAGCAGGTTTCGCGCGATGGCAAGCCCCAGGCCGGTGCCGCCGGTGTCGCGGTTGCGCGAAGATTCGGTGCGGTAGAAGGGCTCGAATACACGTTGCAGCTCTTCATCTGGCAGACCCGGACCGTAGTCACGAATCACCACGACCGAGTCCGGGCTGATCGCAATATCCACGCGCTCGCCGAACTTCACACCGTTCTCGATCAGATTCCACAGCGAACGCCGCAGCCCCATCGGGCGCGCGGTGCATACCGCGGATTCACCGGGCGCGAGCGTCACACGCCAGCCCAGTTCCTGCGCGTCTTCAGCGATGGTTTCAAGCAGCGCTCGCAAATCGATACGCTGCACCGGCTCGCGGTCTTCCAGGCTGCGTGCATAGGCCAAGCCCTCACGCACCAGCGCCTGCATGTCGCCCAGGTCAGACTGGATGCGGCCACGCAGCGCCTCGTCATCGATCTGCTCGGCGCGCAGGCGCAGGCGAGTGATCGGAGTCTGCAGATCATGGGAGATCGCCGCCAGAATCCGCGTGCGCTCGTGGATGTGTTCGCGAATGCGCTGCTGCATCAGACGGAAAGCGCCTGCGGCCTGGGTAACCTCTGCCGGGCCGGTGGCGGTGACTTCACCGCGCTCGGGATCCTCACCCAGCACGCGCGCAGCTTCCGCCAATTCGGAGAGCGGGCGCGTGGCCACACGGACGGCAAGCCACGACAGCAAGCCGATACCGGCAATCAGCGCGGCCAGTGCCGCCAGCATGCGCTCGGGCGAAGCCGCGCGCCGGTCCGGCCCCTGCTGGATACTCGGCAGGCGCACGGTCAGTTCGGCTCCGTCAGACAAACCAATGACCGCAAGCACGCGTGGCGGCCCCTTTCCGTCACGCGCCTGCGGTGGCGGCGGCTGGAAGTACAGACGCACGGAGCGGTCGGGCTGCGCACGCTCCAGCGCGTCGGTAAGCGACCCGCGCCAGGCGGCCGGCATGGCATCCGGTGGCGGGCCATCGAGTGAGAAGCGCAAGCGACGGTGACGCATGGATTCGAGTTGCGCCGAGCGTTCGGCAGGCGTCAGGCGGTCGATGACGTCCACCACTGCAGCAACCTCGCGGGCGACGCCTTCGATCAGCACATCGCGGTCGAAGCGCTCGCGCTCGCCAAGGAACAGCCAGAAACTGGTTCCGAGCACCACCGCCAGCCCGACCAGCCAGATCCACATCAGGCGGGCAAACAGGGTGCGAGGCATCATCATGCCTCAGCCTCTACGTTGGCGGCGAGCACATAACCCCCGTTGCGCACGGTCTTGATGATGACCGGATCGCGCGCGTTGTCGCGCAGACGCTGACGCAGACGGCTCACCGCCAGATCGATGGAGCGGTCGAACACCTCGGCGTCCCGCCCGCGCGTCAGTTCCATCAGCTGGTCGCGCGAGAGCACGCGCTGTGGGTGCGCCGCGAAGACGCCGAGCAACCGGAATTCCGAGCCCGACAACGGCACCACCACACCCTCGCCATCGACCAGATGGCGCGCAACGGTGTCGAGCGACCAGCCAGCGAAGTGCAGCGTACGGGGCGTCTCCGCTTCGTCAAGATTGGGCGGCAAAGCCCGAGCACGGCGCAGGATGGCGCGGATGCGGGCGTACAGCTCGCGCGGCACGAAGGGTTTGGGGAGGTAGTCGTCGGCGCCCATTTCCAGGCCGACGATGCGGTCCATCTCTTCGCCGCGCGCGGTCAGCATCAGCACGGGGATCGAGACATGCGGCCCGCCAGCGCGCAAGCCACGGCACAGGCTCAGGCCATCCTCGCCCGGCATCATGATGTCGAGCACGATGAGGTCGATGCGGTGGTGATCGAGCACCATGCGCATCTCGCGGCCGTTGCCGGCCGTGGTGCAACGCAGGCCCTGTTTGGTGAGGTAATCGGCGAGCAGCTCGCGGATGTCGCGATCGTCGTCGACGATAAGAATGTGGTCGGCTGTGGCGCTCATCGTGTTCCCGTCCTGGTCATGCATGTACGAAGCATCGCGCAAGCCGGGCGCCGCGTGTGTACCGCCCTGTATCAGCGCGCGATCATGTTGTCGCGGTGGATCAGTTCGGGCTCGTCGATGTAGCCGAGCAGCGCCTCGATGCGGTCGCTGGGCTGGCGCGCGATGCGCCGGCATTCCGAGCTGCTGTAGTTCACCAGCCCGCGTGCGATCTCCTCGCCACCGGCCGTACGGCAGGCAACAATGCCGCCGCGCTCGAACTCGCCAACGACCTGCACCACACCAACCGGCAACAGGCTGCGCCCGCTTTTAAGGGCCTTGGCAGCGCCGTCATCGACGACCAGGCTGCCGGCCAGCTGCAGGTGATCTGCCATCCACTGCTTGCGCGCGGCCAGCGGTGTGCTGGTGGCGTACAGCAAGGTGCCAAGCGGCTCGGCCGCCGCCAGCCGGATCAGCACATCAGGCTCCCCGCCGCTGGCGATGCAGGTGTGTGCGCCGCTGCGCGCGGCGCGCTGCGCGGCGCGGATCTTGGTGATCATGCCGCCCTTGCTGATGCCGGTGCCGGCGCCACCGGCCATGGCCTCATAGGCGCGGTCTTCGGCACGGCCTTCGCTGATCAGGGTGGCGGCCGGATCCTTGCGCGGATCGGCGGTGTACAGGCCCTGCTGATCGGTCAGGATGATCAGCGCCTCGGCCTCGATGAGGTTGGCGACCAGCGCACCGAGCGTGTCGTTGTCGCCGAACTTGATCTCGTCGGTGACGATGGTGTCGTTCTCGTTGATGATCGGCACCACGCCGAGCTCAAGCAGCGTAGCCAGCGTCGAACGCGCGTTGAGGTAGCGCTTGCGATCGGCCAGATCCTCGTGCGTGAGCAGGATCTGTGCGGTGTGCACGCCGTGGGCAGAGAAGGCCTCTTCGTAGGCTTCAACCAAGCCCATCTGACCGACTGCTGCCGCAGCCTGCAGACGGTGCATTTCGTGCGGACGCTTATGCCAGCCAAGCCGCTGCATGCCGGCCGCAATGGCGCCTGAAGACACCAGCACGATCTGCTTGCCGGCCGCACGCAGGGCCGCAATCTGACGCGCCCAATCGGCCATCGCGGCCTTGTCCAGACCGGCGCCGTTGCGGGTCACCAGCGCGCTGCCGACCTTGACGATCAAGCGGCGCGAGGAGCGGATTTTTTCTCTCATGACAATGACGGTCGTCGAAAGTCAGTGTTGGGGGCCGGATTCTTCCGGGTCATCCGCGACAGCCGACGTGTCGGACTCTTCCAGCGGCACCTCGGCCGGCGCATTCGCAACGCGCTCTGCTTCCAGACGCGCACGCTCGGCATCGAGGAAATCCTGCAACGCAAAGATCAGGCCACGACAGCCTTCTCCGTTGATCGCCGCGATCTCGAAATGACGCTCGACCGGGCCATAGGCTTCGAGAAAAGCGGCGACGCGTTCGGCGCGCTCTTCCTCGGCGATCAGATCGAGCTTGTTCAGCACCAGCCAGCGCGGCTTGTCGAACAGCTCCTGATCGTAGCGGCGCAGCTCCTCGACGATGGCCTTGGCGTCGTGCACCGGATCCGCATCGGGATCGAAGGGTGCCAGATCGACCAGATGCAACAGCACGCGCGTGCGCTGCAGATGGCGCAGGAACTGGTGGCCCAGACCGGCGCCGTCGGCCGCGCCTTCGATCAGGCCGGGAATGTCGGCGATGACGAAGCTGCGTTCGTTGGCGGTGCGCACCACGCCCAGATTGGGATGCAGCGTCGTGAAGGGATAGTCCGCCACCTTGGGCTTGGCCGCGGAGACCGAGCGGATGAACGTGGACTTGCCGGCGTTCGGCATGCCGAGCAGACCGACGTCCGCCAGCACCTTGAGCTCCAGGCGCAGCATGCGCTGCTCGCCCTCTTCGCCCATGGTGCGCTTGCGCGGCGCTCGGTTCACGCTCGACTTGAAGTGGATGTTGCCCAGGCCACCCTTGCCGCCGCGGGCAATCATGACCTGCTTGCCGTCTTCGTCGAGGTCAGCGATCAGGTCACCGGTCTCGTAATCCGTGATCACAGTACCGACCGGCATGCGCAGCACGATGTCGTCGCCGCCCTTGCCGTAGCAGTCGGCACCGCGACCGTTCTCACCGCGTTCGGCGCGGAAGTGGCGCGTGAAGCGGAAGTCGATGAGCGTGTTGAGGTTGCGGTCGGCCTGCGCATACACGCTGCCCCCGCGTCCGCCGTCGCCGCCGTCGGGACCACCGCGCGGCACGAATTTTTCGCGCCGAAAGGATGCGGACCCGTTGCCACCGTCACCGGCGACCACCTCGATACGCGCTTCATCAAAGAATTTCATGTCTGCTTTCCGCAGTGCAAAAACAAAAAAGCCCTATCGCAAGGATAGGGCTTTTCGAACCAACAGGGATGCTCAGGCTGCGGTCGGGACGATCGTCACGACGCGACGCTTCTGGGCGCCCTTGACCGAAAACTCCACGGTGCCATCGGTCAGCGCGAACAGGGTGTGATCCTTGCCCATGCCGACGTTGTCGCCGGCGTGGTACTCGGTGCCACGCTGACGGATGAGGATGTTGCCGGCAATGACTGCCTGGCCACCGTAGCGCTTCACACCGAGGCGCTTGGAATGTGAGTCGCGACCGTTACGGGAACTGCCGCCGGCTTTCTTGTGTGCCATGTCGAATTACCTCCTGACTCAGGCCGAGATGGCTTCGATACGAAGCTCGGTGTAGTTCTGGCGATGGCCCTGACGCTTCTGGTAGTGCTTGCGACGGCGCATCTTGAAGATACGGATCTTGTCGTGACGGCCGTGGGAAACCACGGTGGCCGTGACTGCGGCGCTCGAAACCAGAGGCGTGCCGATTTTCACGGACTCGCCCTCGCCGACCATGAGAACCTGGTCGATAGTGATTTCGGAACCCACGTCAGCCGGTATCTGTTCTACTTTAAGTTTTTCACCGACGACGACACGGTACTGCTTGCCGCCGGTTTTTATGACCGCGTACATGGTGAAGCTCCAATAGATGGATGGGTGTTGCGAAGAATCGCGCATTCTGCCGTCCAAGTAGCGGATAGTCAAGGGGATTCCCGCCCTGCCACAGACCCGCCGCTCGACACCCCGCACGCTCACTGCCCGCGATTGACCTGCGCCGCCCGGGCTGCGGCGTCAGACGCTAGGCACCCTCAACGGCGGGCAACTCCGCCAGCAAGCCCTCCAGCGCATGCTGCTCCGTCCGGTAGTGCGCATGCGGCTGCAGACGCTCCCACAGGCCGGTACGTTCCATCGCGTCGATGACCTGTTTCTTGAGTCCGCAGAAAGCCAGCGTGCGTCCTTCGGCAACAAGGCGGCCATGCACGGTGGCGATGGCATCCAGCCCGGTCGAGTCGATGCCATTGATGCCGGCCGCGGAGACCAGCAGCACCCTTACATCGGACTGAGCCTTGAGCGCGTCCGATGCGGCGTCCTCGAACAGCTCGGACGTAACGAAGGTCAGCGCGCTGTCAAACCGCATGACCACCAGATTGGGATGCGGGTGCGGCAGACCGAAGCGCTCGCGATCACGGTAGGTGCCATCCTCGTGCAGCCCGAGCTGCGCCACGCGCGGCTGCATGTCGCGGTACAGCATCAAGGACAGCGAGATCAGCAACCCGACCAGAATGCCGTTCTGGATGTTGGGCGCAAAAGCCAGCGTCGAAACGAAAGTCGCCGTGGCGGCGATACCGTCGTCGCGGCCGGCCTGCCAGGAGCGTCGGAACGCGGCGAGATCGAACAGATTAAAGACCACCAGCACGATCACCGCCGCCAGCACCGCAATGGGCAGATGCCACAGCAGCGGCGTCAGATACAACAGCGTTGCAATCACGAACACCGCCGCCACCAGCGATGACAAGCCGGTGCGTGCGCCACTGGCGAAGTTCAGCGCCGAGCGCGAGAACGAACCGCTGACCGGCATGCCACCCTGGAGTGCGGACGCAATCTTGGCCAGCCCCTGACCGACCAGCTCACGATTCTGCCGCCAGCGCTCACCGGTACGCGCCGAGATGACGCTGGCGCTGGCAGTGACCTCCATGAAGCTCACCAGCGCAATCACGAAGGCCGCCGGAAACAGGACGACGATCAGATTCCAGTCGAACGTCGGCAACACGAAGGCCGGCAGCCCCTGTGGAATGTGGCCGACCACGCGACCACCGCCGTCTTCGTACCCGGACATGGCTGCCACCACGATGGCCACCGCCGTAACCAGCAACACCCCCGGCAGGCGCGGCGCGGCGCGGCGCAACACCACCAGCGCCAGCAATGTCGCCAGACCGAACAGCAACGCCGGCAGGTGCAAGTTGCCCAGATTGCCGAGCATTGCGAGAAAGTCGACCAGAAAATGATCCGAGCGCGGCATGCGCAGGCCAAGCAGTGCCGGCACCTGCGACAGCGCAATGAGCAGCGCGGAGGCGTTGATGAAGCCGACCATCACCGGCCTCGACAACAGCTTCAGCAGCCAGCCCAGCCGCAAACCGCCCAGTGCGAGCTGGATCAGGCCGGAGAGCAGCGCCAACACAATGGCCGCCTCGATGAACGCCTCTGTTCCGGGGCGTGCCACCGCGATCACACTGGCACCTGTCAGCAATGAAGTCAGCGCTACCGGGCCGGTGGCAATCGCACCACAGGAGCCGAACATTGCTCCGATGATGGCCGGCAGCAAGGCTGCATACAGACCAATGTAGGGGGGCAGCTGCGCCAATTGGGCGTAGGCCAGCGCCTGAGGCACCAGCACCAGACCGACGGTGATGCCGGCAATGATGTCTCCCCGCAGACCGAGCGCACGCCACTGGGCAGGCCAGGCCAGGAACGGCAGATAGCGCTCGACAGGACGCATCATTCGCGGGCGCTCAGGGGAAAGGTGCGTTGCATGGTGGGCGATGGTAGCAAATCCCTCGATCACCGGTAGATGACAGCAGCCGACGGCCTTTGCTAGGATGCAAGTTGTCTGACAAATTCAACCCACTCATGAACGCTCCCGACTCCGGCCTGCACCCTGCCCGCCTCGGCGACGAAATCGCCGGACGACTGGACGCATGGATCCGCGAACAGCAGCTCCCGCCCGGTGCGCAGTTACCGACCGAAAAGGCTCTGTGCCAACGCTTCGGCGTCAGCCGCCCGGTCATTCGCGAGGCCATTGCGCGGCTCAAGGCCGAGGGCTGCGTGCGCACGCGCCAAGGTTCCGGCGCCTTCGTGGCCGAACGCCCCGAGGTGTTCCGCCTGCCGCCGCCTGACGGACTGGCGCAGGATGCAGACGAAGTGTTTGAACTGCGTTATCTGATCGAAACCGGGGCCGCGGCACTGGCCGCCGAGCGGCGCAACGAACACGACCTGCAACGCATCGAGTCGGCACTTTTACGCATGCGTGGCGCGCTGCAAACACAGGCCGAAGCCGCGTGTGACGATGACGCCTTTCACGTTGCCATCGCCGAGGCCACACACAACCGCGCCCTGGCACGCTTCGCACAGTTCATGGGGCAACAGTTCTCGCACTCGCGCAAGCCGACCTGGAGCGAGGCGGGACATGTCACGGGGCGTGCAAAAGAGGCCCAGGACGACCACGAACGCATTTTTCTGGCGATTGCCGCTGGAGATCCGGCGGCCGCCAGACAGGCGGCCGCGGCGCACCTGACCGGCGCCGCACGCCGTCTCGGGCTGGACCCCGCGCGCTGGCGCGCGGTTGATGAAGGGGAGAGAACATGAACACCACGCTGGATGCGCCGTCGATGGCGGTAGCCGAACAAGACTTTTCCGGCATCGACCGCTCGCGCGTGATTGACGCACTGAGCGCCGTGCTGCCTCGCGACGCGCTGATGTATGAAACGGAGGACGTCCGCCCCTACGAATGCGATGGCCTGTCGGCCTACCGTCAGCTGCCGCTGGCCGTCGCCCTGCCCTCGACCGAGGAACAGATCGTGGCCATCCTGCGCTGCTGCAAGGCGCTGGGCGTGCCGGTGGTGGCGCGTGGCGCCGGCACGGGGCTGTCCGGCGGCGCCTTGCCGCACGCACATGGGGTGCTGCTGTCGCTGGCCAAGTTCAACCGCATCGTGGCCATCGACCGCCTCGCCCGCACGGCCGTGGTGCAGCCGGGCGTGCGCAACCTCGCCATCTCCGAAGCCACGGCACCATTCGGCCTGTATTACGCGCCCGATCCGTCGTCGCAAATCGCCTGCTCCATCGGCGGCAACGTGGCCGAGAACTCCGGGGGCGTGCATTGCCTGAAGTACGGCCTGACGGTGCATAACGTGCTGCGCGTGCGCGGCGTGACGATGGACGGCGAGGTGGTGGAATTCGGCTCCTGTGCGCCCGATACCCCCGGCTACGACCTGCTGGCCGCGATGATCGGCTCGGAGGGCATGCTGGCAGTGGTCACCGAAGTCACCGTCAAGCTCACGCCCAAGCCGCAGCTTGCGCAGTGCGTGCTGGCCGCCTTCGATGACGTAAAGAAAGCCGGCGACGCGGTGGCTGCCGTCATCGCCGCCGGCATCATCCCGGCCGGGCTGGAGATGATGGACCAAGCCACCACCATCGCCGTCGAGGCCTTCGTGCACGCCGACTATCCCCTCGACGCCAAGGGCATCCTGCTGTGCGAATCCGACGGCACGCCGGAAGAAGTGGCCGAGGAGATCGAGCGCATGCGCGAGGTGCTGCAGGCCGCCGGCGCCACCGAGATCCGCGTGTCACGCGACGAGGCCGAGCGCCTGCGCTTCTGGGCCGGCCGCAAGGCCGCCTTCCCCGCTGCCGGCCGGCTGTCGCCGGACTACTACTGCATGGACGGCACCATTCCGCGCAAGCGCCTCGGCGAAATGCTCGAAGCCATTGCGGAGATGGAGAAGAAGTACGGTCTGGGGTGCCTGAACGTGTTCCATGCCGGCGACGGCAACCTGCACCCGCTGATCATGTTCGACGCCAACACCGAAGGCGAACTGCATCGCGCAGAGGAATTCGGCGTCGAGATCCTCGAACTGTCGATTGCGCTGGGCGGCACCGTTACCGGCGAACACGGCGTCGGCGTGGAAAAGATCAACCAGATGTGCAGCCAGTTCGACCGGCCCACGCTGGACGCCTTCTTCCGCGTCAAGGCAGCCTTTGACCCGGCCGGCCTGCTCAACCCCGGCAAGGCCATCCCGACGCTGAACCGCTGCGCCGAGTACGGCAAGTTGCACGTCCAGAACGGCCAGTTGCCGCACCCGGACATCCCCCGCTTCTGATGGACAAGGGCCTGCTCCAACTATTGCTGGTCGGCGCACCGGTACTCGCGCTGATCGGCGCCTGGGCCACGCTGCGCCTCGTCAAGAAACGGCCGAACGACAGGAAGAAACCATGAGCGACATCATCGAACAGTGGCGCGACACCATCCGCGCAGCCACCACCGCCCGCCGGCCGCTGCAACTACGCGGCGGCGGAACCAAGGATTTTTACGGCAGACCGCCAGAGGGCGAGATCTTCGACACGCGCTACCACCGCGGCATCGTCAGCTACGAGCCGACCGAACTGGTAGTCACCGTGCGCGCCGGAACAAAGCTGGCGGAGCTGGAAGCAGCGCTGGCCGAAAAGAACCAGTGGCTGGCTTTCGAGCCTCCGCACTTCGGCGAAGGCGCAACCGTCGGCGGCGCGGTGGCCTGCGGCCTGTCAGGCCCACGCAGGCTGGCCGTCGGGAGCTTGCGCGACTTCGTGCTGGGCATGAAGGTCATGGACGGACGCGGCGACGTCTTGAGTTTCGGTGGCCAGGTCATGAAGAACGTCGCGGGCTACGACGCATCGCGTCTGGTTACCGGCAGTCTTGGCACGCTTGGGCTGATCCTCGAGGTCTCGCTCAAGGTCCTGCCCCGCTCAACGATGGAAACCACGCTGCGCATGGACTGCGATCAGGCCACGGCCTTGGCGAAGATGAACGAATGGGGCGCCGAACCGCTGCCGGTGTCCGCCACCGCATGGCACCACAACACCTTGCATGTGCGGCTTTCGGGCGCTCGCGCTGCGGTCGGCGCCGCCGTCAAACGCCTGGGCGGCACGCGCGTGAGCGACAACGAGGCCACGCCGTTCTGGGAGACCCTGCGCGAGCAAGATCACGCCTTCTTCGCCAGCAGCGATGTGCCGCTGTGGCGCTTCGCGCTACCGACCACCACGCCGCCGCTGGCGCTGGACGGTGAACAACTGATCGAATGGGGCGGCGGTCAGCGCTGGCTGCGCTCGGATGCCCAGCCCGCCGCACTGCGCGCCGTAGCCTCCGCGCTGGGTGGCCACGCCACACTATTCCGCGGCGGCGACCGTAGCGGTGACGTATTCCAACCGCCCGCCACCGCGCTGATGGACATCCACCGCCGCCTGAAGGCCGGCTTCGACCCGGCCGGCATCTTCAACCCCGGCCGCCTCTACGACGGAATCTGACCATGCAGACCCAGCTTGCCGATTTCATCCGCGACACGCGCGAGGGCCAGGAGGCCGACGCCATCCTGCGCAAATGCGTGCACTGCGGCTTCTGTACCGCAACCTGTCCGACCTACCAGCTGCTCGGCGACGAGCTGGACGGACCGCGCGGGCGCATCTACCTGATCAAGCAGGTGCTCGAAGGTGCCGAGCCGACCACGCGCACGCAGCTGCATCTGGATCGCTGCCTGACCTGCCGCGCCTGCGAAACCACCTGCCCTTCGGGCGTGGAATACGGTCGCCTGGTCGACATCGGCCGTCACGTGGTGTCGCAGCGCGTACCGCGCACGGGCCGCGACCGACTGCTGCGCTGGGCGCTGAAATCCTTTGTGCCGCGCACGGCGCTGTTCGGCACCGCGATGAAAGCCGGACGCATGGTGCGCGGGATGCTGCCGGCTGCGCTCAAGGAGAAAGTCCCGGAAGCACGCCCGGCCGGCGCCTGGCCGGCGCCGCGCCACACCCGCCGCGTCATCGCGCTGGCGGGCTGCGTACAGCCCGCAATGGCGCCGTCCATCAATGCCGCCGCCGCGCGCGTGCTCGACGCGCTCGGCATCTCGATGGTCGAACAGGCCGGCGCGGGTTGCTGCGGCGCGCTGCGCCAGCACCTCGACGACCACGATGGCGCGAAAACGGATGCGCGCCGCAACATCGACGCCTGGTGGCCGGCGGTGGCGCGCGGCGAGATCGAAGCCATCGTGATGACGGCCTCCGGTTGCGGCGTGCAGGTGCGTGATTACGGCCATCTGCTGGCCGACGATGCGGCTTATGCCGACAAGGCAGCCCGCATCTCCGAACTGACGCGCGACATCGGTGAAATCGTGGCAGCCGAGCACGATTTGCTGCGGCAGGTGCTCGGCAAGCGCAGCAACGCGGGCAAGCTGGCTTTCCATGCGCCGTGCACACTGCAGCATGGTCAGCAGATCCGCGGCGTGATCGAATCCATCCTGACCGCCGCCGGCTTCGAGCTGGTGCCGGTGCGCGACGGCCATCTGTGCTGCGGCTCGGCCGGCACCTACTCGCTGCTGCAGCCGGAGTTGTCGCATCGCCTGCGGGACAACAAGCTCGCTGCGCTGACCGAGCATGGCGCCACCGCCATCGCCTCGGCCAACATCGGCTGTCTGACGCATCTGGACCCGGCCAGCAGCGTGCCGGTGCGCCACTGGATCGAGTACGTGGACGAACGACTGAGCGCGTGAAACCGCCGATCTGGACACCTGCCGACTTGTGACGACGGGGGTGTAATCGGTATCATGCCGGGTCCTGTCTTGCCCGGAATTCGCCCGCGCACCGCCAACAGCGGCCGCCCGGCTCGGTCCGGCGCCCCGCCACACCAAGCTTTGCGGCGGCGGGATACACAATTCGAACGAATGACCTGATGGAGAATCTCGGATGCCACTGGTAATCGGCGTGGCTGCAGAGGCAGTTTCCGGGGAGCGACGCCTCCCGGTGGTGCCTGATGTGGTCAAAAAATACGCGGGCCTCGGCGCGCGCGTCCTCGTCCAGCGTGGCGCGGGCGTGCAGGCGCACTACCCCGATGAAGCCCTGGGCGATGTCGACTTCGTCGACAGCGCGGAAGAAGTCTATGCACAAGCCGACGTGGTGCTGTGCGTACAACCGCCGGCCACCAAGCTGGTAAACAAGATGAAGGCCGGCGCGGTCTTGCTCGGCATGCTGTCGCCGTGGGCGGACGTCAAGCGCGTTCAGGCCTATGCCAAGCATGGCGGCACGGCTTTCGCGCTCGAACTGCTTCCGCGCATCTCGCGGGCGCAGAGCATGGACATCCTGTCCTCGCAGGCCGCCGTGGCCGGCTACGCATGCGCGCTGATCGCGGCCAACCACAGCCCCAAGTTCTTCCCGATGCTGACCTACGCGGCCGGTTCGATCCGTCCGTCGCGCGTGCTCGTCATCGGTGCCGGGGTGGCCGGCCTGCAGGCCATCGCCACGGCGCGCCGTCTGGGTGCCATGGTCGAAGGCTATGACGTGCGCCCCGAAACGCGTGAGCAGATCGAATCGCTCGGTGCCAAGTTCGTCGACACCGGCGTCAATGCCGTTGGTGAAGGCGGCTACGCGCGCGAACTGACCGCCGAGGAAAAGGCGCAGCAAGCCGAGAAACTCGGCCGCGCCATCGCCCAGTGCGACGTGCTGATCACCACCGCTGCCGTACCGGGCCGCAAGGCCCCAGTGATCGTGACCAAGGCCATGGTTGCGGCCATGAAGGAAGGCGCAGTCGTGGTCGACCTGGCTGCCGAAGGCGGCGGCAACGTCGAGGGCACCGAAGCCGGCAAGGAAGTGAAAGTCGGCGGCGTGCTCATCGTCGGCCCGACCAACATCACCAGCCGCATGCCGGTGCATGCGTCGGAGATGTTCGCCAAGAACCTCTTCAACTTCATCAGCCCGTTCATCAAGGACGGCGTGCTGTCGCTCGACTGGGAAGACGAAGTCATGAGCGGCGCCTGCCTCGTCCATGAGGGCGCGGTCCGCCATGCCGGCGTGCGCGACGCGCTCGGCATCCAGAACGCAGAATAAGGAAGCAACGGAATGGACGGCTTTACCGCTCTGTATGTCTTCATGCTCGCGGCCTTCACGGGCTACGAGGTGATCTCGCGTGTGCCGGTGATCCTGCACACCCCCCTGATGTCGGGCTCGAACTTCGTGCACGGCGTGGTGCTGGTCGGCGCGATGATCGCGCTCGGCCATGCTGACCCCAGCGACCCGCTGCAACTGGCCATCGGCTTCTTCGCGGTGCTGCTCGGTGCGGCCAACGCGGCCGGCGGCTACATCGTCACCGAGCGCATGCTTGCCATGTTCAAGGTCGGCGAGAAGAAGAAAGAAGGGGGCGCCAAATGACTTCCAACTGGCTTGTCAGCACTGCCTACTTCGTCGTCGCGGTGGTCTTCATCATCGGCCTGAAGGCCATGAGTTCGCCGGTCACGGCGCGCCGTGGCATCGTCTGGGCCGGCTTCGCGATGATCGCGGCCACCGTCGTCACCTTCTTCGTCCCGGGCCTGCAGAACATCGGCCTGATGGTGCTCGCCATCGTCATCGGCGGTAGCGCGGCCTGGTGGTCGGGCAAGATCGTCAAGATGACCGACATGCCGCAGATGGTTGCCATCTACAACGGCATGGGCGGCGGCGCAGCCGCCGGCATCGCGGCCATCGAACTGATCCGCGGCGCCGACCACACGGCCATGGTGTCCACGCTGATGGTGCTCGGCGCCATCATCGGCTCGGTAGCCTTCTCCGGTTCCTGCGTGGCGTTTGCCAAGCTGCAGGGTCTGATGAACAAGGCCATCCGCCTGCCGCAGCAGAACACCATCAACTTCTTCCTGACGCTGTTCACCTTCGGCCTCGGCCTGACGGTGGGCTACTCGGAAGAGCCCTCGCTGTTCGGCGTGTTCCTGTTCTTCGTGCTGGCGCTAGCGCTGGGCGTGGTGCTGGTGCTGCCGATCGGCGGCGCCGACATGCCGGTGGTGATCTCGCTGCTGAACGCCTTCACCGGTCTGGCCGTGGGCTTCAAGGGCTTCGTGCTGGGCATTCCGGCGCTGATCGTCGCGGGTATCGTGGTGGGCGCCTCGGGCATGCTGCTGACGCAGCTGATGGCCAAGGCCATGAACCGCCCGATCCGCAACATCATCTTCTCCCCGATCACCGGCGCTGCCGCCGAGGGCGCGGAAGGCCCGCAGGGCACGATGCGCGAAGTGTCCGCCATGGACGCTGCCTCGCTGATGCGCTACGGCAACAAGGTCATCATCGTGCCGGGTTACGGCATGGCCGTGGCCGGCGCGCAGCACAAGGTCTGGGAGATGTCCAAGCTGCTCGAAGAAGCCGGCATCGAAGTGAAGTTCGCCATCCACCCGGTGGCGGGCCGCATGCCGGGCCACATGAACGTGCTGCTGGCCGAGGCCGGTGTGCCGTACGACAAGATCTTCGATCTGGACGAGATCAACGATGAGTTCGCCCAAGCCGACGTGGCCCTGGTGATCGGCGCCAACGACGTGGTCAACCCCGTCGCGCGCACCGACAAGACCAGCCCGATCTACGGCATGCCGATCCTCAACGCCGACATGGCGCGCGACGTGATCGTCATCAAGCGTGGTCGCGGCGCAGGCTACTCGGGCATCGAGAACGCGCTGTTCTTCAAGGAGAACTGCAACATGCTCTACGGCAGCGCGCAGGAAGCCGTGGCCGAGATCACGACGCAGATCAAGGCCCTGGGCTGATAGCAGCCTTTGCCTGAAACGCCAAACGGCGCACCCGAGGGTGCGCCGTTTGTTTTTGGGGGCAGCGTGGTCGATGATTCAGGACATGCCCAATGCTGCCGTTAATCCCTGCATGAACACCCCACGCACCATCCTGCTGCTCGCGCTTGCGTTCTTCGCGACCGCCCTCGGGGCACAGACGCCGGATCCGGCCGCGCCAGACGAACCACTGCCAGATGCCCGCAAGGCCGGCGGCAAACCCTATAGCTACCCGATGCCGGCCATTGCCCAGACGGTGCGCGAAGTGCAGTACGCAACGCAGGCCATGCTGCTGCGCGAATACTGTGCCGACGAGAAGATTCCGGACCAGTTCGTGAACGAGCGACTGGCTCTGTTCAGCCGCCAGACCGGCCGCCCGGAAGACTGCAGGACACTGCTGGACTACTGATCGAACAGCGGGCCTTGTTGCAGCGAGCAGCCCAGCGCGGCGAGAAAATCACTCTCGGCGGCACTGCGGATGCCACACACCCGAACGTCTGCACGAAAACCGGCTGCCAGACCGGCAACCGTCTCGATCAGCGTTTCGGCGTGCTCGTCATGCGCGAGCGCGCGTACCAGTTCCGATGAGATCCTCACAACATCGATGCGCCCCGCCGCCAGTTGCGCGAGCGCCAACGGCCCGGCGCCGACGTCATCCAGCGCGATGCGCACACCCAGCGCGCGCAAGGCATCGAGTGCGACATCACCCTCTTCGCCTGCCAGCGCGAGAGAGACCGCGTCAAAGCCCAGTTCCAGCGCCGTGGCCGGCACTGCACTGCGCATCAACTCGGCGCGCACCCGCGCCACCATGGCGGCATCCGGCGCACTCCGCATGGTTACGCACGCGCGCGCGGCGCGCGCCTGGGCGAGCTGTTCGAGCGCGCTTTGCAGAACCCGCCCATCCAGCGATACGGCCGCCTCGGCATCCAGCCGCCGCTCGACCGAAGGCAGCACGAGCGCGGTGGCCAGCCGCTCTCCGCTGCGCACGTCCACCACGGACTCGTAGGCCGGCTCGATGACTGCGGGCGCCGTTACGGACGCCACCGCCTCCCCTGCCTGATCCACCTCGACCAGCAACAGCTTCCAGCCGCTGCGCGGCCCGGGCAGCACGCGCGCGCGCCGGCCGGCAAGCAGCGCGACCGGCGCCTCATGTGACTCGGGCCAGTGCACCTCGATGACTTCGTCGATGCGACGGCCAACAACGTCACCGCCGCCGGTGCCCAGTTCGCTGCGGGCCAGCGCGTTCAAGGCCTGAATGCGATCTCCCTCGTCGACCACCACCAGCACCTGCGAGATCGCGGCAGCCAGACGCGGCCATACGCGGTCTTCGCCGCCGGCATGCTCCCGGCCATAGGCTTCGGCAACGATATCGGGACTCAGGATCAGCGCATGCATGCCCGGGCGCAGACGCGCTGCGGCAATGAAGCGCATGTCACGACGACGCCCGCCCGGCAGCGCAACCTGGATGCTGCCGCGCATCTCGCCCTGGATGAGCAGACGGTCGCGCGCCTCCAGAAAGGCGCGTTCGTTCGGAAAGAGTTCGGACAGGGGCTTGCCGACGATCTGCCGATAATCACGCTCCAGCAGCCGGCAGGCGGCGCTGTTGGCGTCGATCATGGTTTCATCGCCGGTAATGATCAGGCCCTCGTCGATGAGTTCGAGCAGGGCCAGATACAGACCGGTTTCAAGCCCCTCGGAAAAATCAGCAACGAAGGGCTCGCGCGGCACATCGGGCCGCGGGGGCTGGGGAGCAATCGGTGGCATGGCGGTAGCCGTGTTCTCCGGGCTGCGGCGGATGCCGCTCAAGATGCCCAGAATACGCGCCGCCAGCGCAGCCCTTCGGCCGAAAAAGCGCCGAAAGAGGCCTTATTTGCGGCCGAGACCGCCCAACAGCACCGCTACCGGGCGCTTGTCGCGACGCGGCGACTCACCCGCCTTGTTCGCCGCGCTGCCGTCGGCAGCCGACGCAGGAGCTGCGTAGGGCTTGCTGAAATCAAAACCGTCCGCGGCAATCTTGCTGCCACCGCGACGATTGCCGCTCGAGCGCTTCTCGTTGTTCTCGCGCTTCGGCGCCTGCGCGGCCGCAGGGGCTGCCTGAGCTACGGGGGCTGGCGCGGCCGGGCGCTTGTCACCCGCGGTTTCACGGTGCTTGCGTCGGTGGGTGCCGGCTTCGTCGTAATCCGGCTCGGGATCAAAGCCCGCCACGACTTCTTGTGGAATATCGAGCTTGATCAGCTTCTGAATCTCGGCCAGACGCCCCTTCTCTTCGGCACACACCAGCGAAATGGCGTTGCCCTGGCGGCCGGCGCGGCCGGTACGGCCGATGCGGTGCACGTAGTCTTCGGCGGTATGCGGCAGTTCGAAGTTGATGACCAGCGGCAGGTCATCGACATCCAGCCCGCGCGCGGCGACGTCAGTGGCCACCAGTACACGCAGCGTGCCGGCCTTGAAGGCTTCCAGCGTCTCGGTGCGCTGACCCTGGCTCTTGTCGCCGTGAATGGCATCGGCCGAGATGCCCTGGCGCGCCAGATAGTGGGCCAGACGGCCGCACAGCATCTTGGTGTCGACGAAGATCAGCGCCTGCTCATCCGGCGCATGGCGCAGCAGGTGAGCCAACAGGTTGCGCTTGAGCCCGGACGACACCGGATGCACACGGTGGGTGATTGTGTCGGACACCATGTTGCGGCGTGCCACTTCGACCAGCTGCGGGTTTTTCAGCATGCGGTCGGCGAGCTTCTTGATCTCGTCCGAGAAGGTCGCGGAGAACAGCAGGCTCTGCCGCGCCTCGGGCAGCAGATCGAGAATGCGCCGGATGTCGGGAATGAAGCCCATGTCGAGCATGCGGTCAGCTTCGTCGAGCACCAGCATCTCGACCTGACCGAGCTGGATGGTTTTCTGCTGCACGTGATCCAGCAGGCGGCCCGGCGTGGCGACGACAATCTCGACGCCCTTGCGCAGCTCTTCGACCTGGGCGCGCATGTCCACGCCGCCGTAAATGCAGATGGAACGCAGCGCAATGTACTTGCCGTAGGTCTGCACCGACTCGTGCACCTGCACGGCCAGTTCGCGCGTCGGCGCGAGGACCAGCGCACGCACGGGGTGGCGTGCGGGGCTGGTCGAAGTGCTGGCGTGGCGGGACAAGCGCTGGATCAGCGGCAGCGTGAAGCCGGCGGTCTTGCCGGTACCGGTCTGGGCCGCGCCCATGACGTCCAAGCCCTGCAGGACGATGGGAATGGCCTGTTGCTGGATCGGCGTGGGTTCGGTGTAGCCGGTTTCGGCGACGGCGCGTTGCAGCTCGGGCGAAAGCCCGAGATCGGCGAAGCTCATGGTTGGTGGTTGTCCTGTCGGCGAAAGCCGCGTGAGCGCGAATGCGCAACAAAAGCGCGATTATACACGCTCGGACAAGCGCTTTCCTTTTCGCCTCAAGCCCTTCCGAACGGTGCGAAGCGGCTCAGCGCACCAGCGTCAGGTAGGCCGTAACCTCTTCGCGATCGTGATACAGGTGCTTGATGCGCAGGTCGTAGGAACCCACGGTGGCCAGGCGTTTATGGATCAGCGTGCGGCACTGCTCGACCGCATCCAGACGCCGTTTCATCGGCAATTTGAGGTTGAAGATGGCGTGGCGTGCACGCCCCATGGCGATCCACTCGGCCATCAGCGAGGCAATGCGTGAGGGCTGCTCAACCATGTCGCACACCAGCCAGTCGACCGCACGCTGCGGACGCCAGGTAAAGCCGTCGGCGCGCAGATGCTCGACCATCTCGGTGGCCATTACCGACGGCGCCATCGCACCGTTGTCGATGGCCGTCACGCGCAAGCCACGATAGGCCAGTTGCCAGGTCCAGCCGCCGGGCGCCGCACCGAGGTCGACGGCACGCATGCCGGCGCGCATGGCGACCGTGCGCTCTTCTTCGGTGAGCATGCCGAGGATGGCTTCGGCCAGTTTCAGCGTCGAGCGGCTGCCGGCCTCGTGCGGCATGCGCAGGCGGGCAATCCCCATCGGCCACGGCGCAGCCTTGCCCGGCGCAGACGCGCCGACCCAGGCGGTGGTGGCGTCGGTGAACAGCACATGCAGTTCGGGCAGGTGCTTGCGGCTGCTGCGGATCGCCCCCTTGGTGGACAGGCGCTTGATCAGCGGCTCGGCAAAACGGCGACAGAAGCCCGATAGCGGACGCGCCTCGTCGCTGTCCGGATGCTCCAGCAGTACCGTCGAAAAGCGCTGGCCGGCCTGCTTCACGGCGTCGACGATGGGCGTCGCACGGTCTGATTCGGGCAGATCATCGACACGCGCGAGCCACGGCATGAGATTGCGCGCAAACACCAGCGACTGCCATTCACAGTGCGGCAGCAGATCTTCGAGCGGCACACCTTCGTGATTCTCGAAGACAACGAAACCCGCGCCATCCTTCGCCCGGACGAAGCCATCCATGCCCAGCTCGCGCGCAAAGGCGTCCAGCTCGGCAGCCAGCTCCTT
Source organism: Pseudazoarcus sp. NS36 (assembly GCF_059703705.1). Lineage (NCBI taxonomy): Bacteria > Pseudomonadati > Pseudomonadota > Betaproteobacteria > Rhodocyclales > Zoogloeaceae > Pseudazoarcus > Pseudazoarcus sp. NS36. The sequence goes on from NZ_BAAKJA010000002.1 coordinate 325,113, forward strand.
CTCGAAGCCGGCGCGGCACAGCGCGATCAGCCCCCAGGCGAGGGCTTGCTGCGGGCTATCGGGCTGATCGTCTTGCTTCATCGGAGGGGCTCGGGGTGATGTGTATGATCCGGGGGCGTGTTTCGAGAACACACCCGAAGTTCGCGGATGATACGTTGCGGCCGAAGCCCGGCCAAATCGGCGTTGATCCGCCGCCGTTTGAAAGGAGCCCCGCATGGAGTATCGCCGCCTCGGCGACAGCCCGCTTGAAGTGTCGGCCCTGTGCCTCGGCACGATGACCTTCGGCGAACAGAACAGCGCTGCCGAAGCCCACGACCAGCTCGACCGCGCGCTGGCCGCCGGCATCAACTTCTTCGATACGGCGGAGATGTATCCGGTGCCGTCACGCCGCGAAACCAGCGGACAGTCCGAACGCATTCTCGGCCAGTGGCTGGCGCGCCAGAAACGCGAGCTGCTGGTGATCTCGACCAAGGCGGCCGGCCCCAACCGGGGTCTGGGCTGGATTCGTGGTGGGCCGCTATCGCTCGATGGCGAGAACATCCGCGCCGCCGTCGAGGGCAGCCTGGAACGCCTCGGCACCGACTACATCGACCTCTATCAACTCCATTGGCCTGCGCGCAACCAGCCGATGTTCGGTGGCTGGCAGTACGACCCGATGGCCGAACACGACGCCACGCCGATTCGTGAACAGCTTGACGCGCTCGCCGCGCTGGTCGAGGAAGGCCTCGTGCGTCACATCGGGCTCTCCAACGAACACCCCTGGGGCGTCATGCAGTTCCTGCGCCTGGCCGAAATGCACGGCCTGCCGCGCATTGCATCGGTGCAGAACGTCTACAACCTGATCAGCCGCGTGTACGACTACGGTCTGGCCGAGCTGTGCCACCGTGAGCATGTCGGCCTGCTGGCCTACTCACCCTTGGGGTTCGGGCATCTTTCGGGCAAATATCTGAATCTGCCGCCGGCCGGTTCGCGTATAGCGCGCTTTCCGAGCTTCGGCCGGCGCTATGCGGGCGAGGGCGTTCGACCGGCGGTCGAAGCGTATGCCGAACTGGCGCGCAGCCGCGGCATCTCGCCGGCAACGCTGGCGCTGTCCTTCGTGTATCACCGCTGGTGCGTGACCAGCACCGTCATCGGTGCCACTTCGCTGCGACAGCTGGAGGAAAACCTGGCGGCGTGGAAATACTGTCCCGATCCGGACCTGCAGGCCGCGATCGACGCCATTCACCGCCACCACCCCAACCCGGCACCCTGAGAATCAGGGCGGAGGCGTCTGCGGCAGGGTCGCCTGCGGCAACGTGGGCATCGCGCGCATGCCCGGCGGCACGATCTGGGACGGCACTTCGGGGAGGTTGTTTGCGATCATGTAGTCGTTCATCTCGCGCCAGCCGGCAAACACGGCAGACTTGGACATCTGCGGGTTCATGGCGTAGCAGTCTTCGAGTGAACGCCCCGAATGACGGCAACCGCCGCCGATCGCGCGCCCTTCGGCCTCCGCCGCGGCAGCACGCGCCTGCGGATCGGGGATGTCTAGAACGTCATAAAGCATGTCGCAACTTGAAAGTAGCGGCATGCACAGCAACAGGATCAGTCGGGTTCGCAGTGACATGGGGAAAATCGTCTTGGCTCCTGAAGGCATTTACGGCCGCGGCTGCGCAATCTTGAAGCCAGTTTGCACATTCTTGTGCAGGCTGCTCACATGAGCACGGCAAAGTGGCCCTGGCCGCAGGTGTTCGCACACCGCTGCGGCGGCAGTCTGGCCCCGGAGAACACGCTGGAGGCATTGGAAATCGCCGTCCGCTTCGGCACAGGAGTCGAATTCGACGTGATGCTCAGTGGTGACGACACGCCACACCTCCTGCATGACGAAACCCTTGAGCGCACGACCAACGGCCGCGGCCGCATGGCCAAAATCAGCGACGCACGCCTGGCGACGCTGGACGCCTCAATGGGCTTCGAACACTTCCGCCACGCCAGAATTCCCCGCCTGCTCGACGCAGCGCAACGATGTCGCGCGCTGGGGCTGGCCGCCAACCTCGAGATCAAGGCTCCGCGAGGCTGCGACAGCCACAGCGGCGCACGCGTTGCAGCAATAGCCCGGCACTGCTGGCAGGGCACAAACCCGCCGCCGCTGATTTCATCGTTTTCCGAGCTCGCCCTCGCCGCCGCGCGCGACGTTGCCCCCGAGCTGCCGCGTGGCCTGCTGGTCGACGCCATACCGGCCGACTGGCAGCAACGCTGCGCACGCCTGGGTGCCGTATCACTGCACGCCAACGCTCGCCACATCTCGCAGACCGAGGCGGCCAATGTACGCCGCGCCGGGCTGTGGCTGGTGTTGTACACCGAAAACGATCCACAACGCGCTGCACAACTGTTTGCCTGGGGCGCCAACGCCGTCGTGACGGACCGCCCGGACCTGATTCAAGCCCCCGGCGGGCGTTCTTGACGCCATACGACGCCGCCCAATACCATCGCATCCTTTCTCCGCGCAGGCCGCCACCGTGAGCATCCAGCAACTCCTCGACCCGATCGCTGCTGACATGCGCGCTGTGGACGAGGTCATTCGCCAGCGCCTGCATTCGGAAGTCGTGCTCGTGCGCCAGGTCGCGGAATACATCATCGGCAGCGGCGGCAAGCGGCTGCGTCCAGCCCTGGTGTTGATGGTGGCGGGCGCCTTCGGCTACCGCGGCACCGCCCACCACGAACTCGCGGCGGTGGTCGAGTTCATCCACACCGCCACGCTGCTGCACGACGACGTCGTGGACGAGTCCGAGCTGCGTCGCGGGCGCAACACCGCCAACGCCGAATTCGGCAACGCCGCTTCGGTGCTGGTAGGCGACTTTCTCTACTCACGCGCCTTCCAGATGATGGTCGGCGTCGGCAACATGCATGTGATGGAAGTGCTGTCGGAAGCCACCAACATCATTGCCGAAGGCGAGGTCCTGCAACTGATGAACTGCGGCAACGCCGACGTCGATGTTGCCGCCTACCTCAAGGTCATCCGCTACAAGACCGCCAAGCTGTTCGAAGCCTCGGCCCGACTCGGTGCCATTCTGGGCGGCGCAGACGAAGCCACCGAGCGCGCGCTTGGCGACTACGGCATGCATCTGGGCACGGCCTTCCAGATCATCGACGACGTGCTCGACTACTCTTCCGAGGAAGCCACCACCGGCAAGCATCTGGGCGACGATCTGGCCGAAGGCAAACCCACGCTGCCGCTGATCCTCGCCATGGAGCGCGGCACGCCCGAGCAGGCCGCCCTGGTTCGCAACGCCATCGAGCACGGAAATCGCGACGCCTTCGGGGATGTGCTCACCGCAATCACCGCCTGTGGAGCGCTCGATGCGGCGCGCGAAGCAGCGCGTGTGGAAGCACAATTGGCCGTCGAAAATATCCGCACTCTACCGGCTTCCGTTTTCACAAAAGCGCTGCTAGAATTGCCCTCCTTTGCAGTTCAGCGAAATTATTGACTGCAAGCCGGATACGTCGGGGAATAGCTCAGCCTGGTAGAGCACTGCGTTCGGGACGCAGGGGCCGGAGGTTCGAATCCTCTTTCCCCGACCACTACATCCGAGGGAATGCCCGAAATTCCCTTTTATGAAAACCGCCTACCCGGCGGTTTTTTTCTTTGTGGCGGAGGAAATGGTCATGGCGTTCGGATTCGACGATCTTAGAAAACGCTGCGCGGAAGAATGGCGCGCCTATTGCCAGCATGACTTCGTGCTCGGTCTCGGTGACGGCACACTGCCGGCGCCCGCCTTCCGTCACTATCTGCAACAGGACTACCTGTTCCTGCTGCACTTCGCCCGCGCCTTTGCGCTGGCCGCCTACAAGAGCCGCGACCTGGCCGACCTGCGGCGCGGCGCAGACGGGCTCAAGGCCATCCTTGATGTCGAATTGGACCTGCACATTGCGTATTGCCGCGAATGGGGCATTTCCGAAAGTGCGCTGGCAGACCTGCCGGAAGCCCGTGCGACCATGGCCTACACGCGGTATGTGCTGGACGCCGGCAGCCGCGGCGACGTGCTCGACCTGCATGTCGCGCTCGCGCCGTGCATGCTGGGCTACGCTGAAATCGCCACCTGGCTGAAAGCCCAGCCTTTCACCGTGGTTAACGGCAACCCCTATGCATCATGGATCGAGATGTATGCCGGCGCGGAATTCCAGCAGGCGGCGCAAGCCGAGCTCGAATGGCTGGACGAACGTCTTGCCGGCATTGATGCGCGCCGCTTCGAAGAGCTGGTAACGATCTTCCGCGAGGCCACCCGGCTGGAAGCGGATTTCTGGCAGATGGGGCTGGACCTGGCCGACTGATTCAGGCGGCGTGACAGGCCAGCGCCCAGGCGACGTGCTCGCGCACCAGCGCCGAAGCGTCTCCGGCGCGAGACTGCAGGGCCGCCAGCACCTCTGGCGTGGTCGGCGCATTGCCCAGACCGACGGCAAGATTGCGCGACCAGCGCTCGAAGCCGATACGGTGGATGGCACTGCCGGCCGTGCGCTCACGAAAATCCGCCTCCGACCACGCAAACAGTTCAACCAGCGAGGCCTCGTCAAGACGGTTGCGCGGCGCGAAATCGGCTTCATCGGTGATGCGCGCGAAGCGGTTCCACGGACACACCAGCTGGCAGTCGTCACAGCCATAGATGCGATTGCCGATCATCGGCCTGAGCGGCTCGGGAATCGCCCCTTTCAACTCGATGGTCAGATAGGAAATGCAGCGCCGTGCATCCACCTGATACGGCGCCACGATGGCACCGGTCGGACAGGCCGTGATACAGGCCGTGCAGTCGCCGCAGTGACCGGTTTGTGGCGTATCGACCGGCAACGCAAGATCGGTGAAGATCTCGCCGAGAAAGAAGGCGGAGCCCGCCTCGCGGTTCAGCAGCAGCGTGTGCTTGCCGCGCCAGCCAAGCCCTGCGCGAGTGGCCAGCTCGACTTCCAGCACCGGAGCCGAATCAACGAAAACCCGATATCCGTGGGGCACGGCTTCGGAAATACGGTCTGCCAGCTTCTGCAAACGTGCGCGCATCAGCTTGTGGTAGTCCCGCCCCAGGGCGTACCGCGAAACGTAGGCACGCTGCGGGTCCGCAAGGGCCGTCTCGGCCTCCGCCGCGTCGGGCCAGTAGTTCATGCGCACGCTGATCACGCGAACGGTGCCCGGATGCAGTTCGGCCGGCCGCGCCCGCTTCATGCCATGGCGGACCATATAATCCATCTCGCCGTGAAAACCGGCGGCCAACCACGCGGCCAATCCCGGCTCGGCGTCCGACAGATCGACGCCGGTCACGGCGACGGAATCGAAACCCAGCTCACCGCCCCACGCACGGATGCGCTTCACCAGCGCAGCATTTGCGGCAGCGCCAGACTCCATGGAGGCTTCAGAATGATCGGAAATATTCACGTCCTGAATGATAGCGGCGCGCGCTTTGCCGCACATCTGGGCGACGAAGCGGACACCGAGCAAGCCGGCGCGGCATTGGCGACAGGACTCGTGGCCGGACTGGCGGTGTACCTGATCGGCGACCTCGGCGCAGGCAAGACCACCCTGGTGCGCGGCTGCCTGCGGGCGCTGGGACATGCCGGAAAGGTAAAAAGTCCTACATACACCTTGATTGAACCTTATACTGTTTCTAGATTAAACTTATATCACTTTGATTTTTATCGCTTCAGCACGCCAGATGAATTTCTCGAAGCGGGGCTGGACGAGTATTTTGCGGGACAGGGTGCCTGTCTCGTGGAGTGGCCCGACAAGGCCGCCCCCCATGTCGCCGGCGCAGACATCGAAGTGCGCCTCGCGGTCCGCGATACCGGCCGCGACATTGAAGTCGTAGCACTGACGGAAAACGGACAACGATGCGCCCAGACCATGCTATCGAGCCTGCAAGCCCGCCTGCCGTAACGGCACCGGCCGGCATCAGCCGGCGCGAGCTGCTGCGCTTCGCCGGCGCATCGCTGGCGTTGCTGGTCAGCCCGGTCGGCTTTGCCGCCGCCTCCAGCCTCGTCGCGGTGCGCGTATGGCCCGGCACCGAATACACCCGCATCACGCTTGAAGGCCCCGCCGGCATCGAGTTCAGCCAGATGATGCTGAGCGATCCGGCGCGCCTGGTGATCGACCTCCAGGGCGTCGAATTCAACAGCGTGCTGCAGTCACTGCCAGAGAAAGTCCTCGAATCCGACCCGCTGATCTCGCGCATCCGCGCCGCGGTCAACCGGCCGGGCGTGGTCCGCGTGGTGGTCGAACTCAAGACCGGCATCAAGCCACAGATCTTTGCGCTCAACCCCATCGCGAGCTACGGCCATCGCCTGGTGGTCGATCTGTACCCGGAATCGCCGGTCGACCCGATTCTTGCACTGATCCACAAGCGCTCTCCGCTCGCTGCCGCTTCCGGCGAGAGCGGTGGTGAAGCGGTCACGGCGGGCGATGGCGGACAGACCGCTGCCGCCGTGGAAAACCGCATCCTCACCATCGTCATCGATCCCGGCCATGGCGGCGAGGACCCGGGCGCCATCGGCCGGCGCGGCTCGCACGAGAAGAACGTGACGCTGTCGATCGCACGTCGCCTCAAGAGCAAGATCGACGCAGAACCCAACATGCAGGCCGTACTGACGCGCAACGGCGACTACTTCGTGCCGTTGTACAAGCGCGTATCCATCGCGCGGCGCGCGCAGGCCGATCTGTTCGTCTCGGTGCATGCCGACGCTTTCACGCGTCCGGAGGCCAACGGCAGCTCGGTGTATGTGCTGTCCGAACGCGGCGCCAGCAGCACCGCCGCCCGCTGGCTCGCGCAGAAGGAAAACGAGGCCGACCTGATCGGTGGCGTGAACATCGCACGCCAGGAAGGCCATCTCGCACGCACCCTGCTCGACCTGTCGCAGACCGCCACGATCAACGACAGCCTCAAACTGGCCTCGGCCGTGCTGTCGCAGATCGGCGGCATCAACCGTCTGCACAAACCTCAGGTCGAACAAGCCGGCTTTGCCGTGCTGCGCTCGCCGGACGTGCCGTCCATTCTGGTGGAGACCGCCTTCATCAGCAATCCGGACGAAGAGCGCCGCCTCAACGACAAGGCCTATCAGGACAAGATGGCCGACGCCATCGTGTCCGGCATCCGCCAGTACTTCGCCAGCAATCCGCCAGTCCGCCGCACCACCGTAGCGCGCGCAGAGTAAGCCCGCCGACGGGGCGCGCAAGCCGCCCCGATGCCGTATAATTGCGGCTTTTTTCAGGCGCTTATGCAGGTTCTTCGAGGGATTCCGGAGCGCGCCGCGCAACCCTCGGTGCTCACCATCGGCAACTTCGACGGCGTTCACCGCGGACACCAGGCCCTGCTCGAAATGCTCGTCGCGAGCGCCCGTGCATGCGGCGCTGCGGCTACCGTGCTGACCTTCGAGCCGCACCCGCGCGAGTACTTCTCGCCGCAGACCGCCCCTGCTCGCCTGGCCTCCTTGCGCGACAAGCTGCTGCAACTCTCGCAAAACGGCGTCGACCGCGTGCATGTGTGCCGTTTCAATGCCGGTTTCGCCGCGCTGCATGCCGATCGCTTCATTGAGGACGTGCTGGTACGTGGCCTGGGCGTGCGCCACCTGATCATCGGCGACGACTTCCGCTTCGGGGCAAAACGCCAGGGCGATTTCGCGCTGCTGCAGCGCGAAGGCGCGCGGCTCGGCTTCGCGGTCGAAGCCATGCCTACGCTGGCCGACGGGCCCGTGCGCGTATCGAGCTCGGCGGTACGCGAAGCACTCGCCAGTGGCGCGATGAAGCGTGCGACCGAACTGCTCGGCAGGCCCTACAGCATTTCCGGGCGTGTGGTTTCGGGTCGCCGGCTGGGTCGCAGCATCGGTTACCCGACCGCCAACATCGTGTTGCGCATGAGCAAGCCTGCGCTGTCGGGCGTGTTTGCAGTACGGGTAGAAGGGCTGGGTGCCGGCTGTACTGCCGGCATTGCCAACCTCGGTTCGCGGCCGACGGTGGGCGGCGACAGGCCCAATCTCGAGGTGCATCTGCTCGACTGGCAGGGCGACTGCTACGGCGCTCATCTGCGCGTGCAGTTTCTGCACAAGCTGCGCGATGAGGCACGCTACGATTCGCTCGAAGCACTGACACAACAGATCCGGCGCGACGAAGACGCCGCGCGTACATGGTTTACGCGCAACCCCATTCAAGACTGACACAGCAAAAAGAACATGGCCGACTACCGCAAGACGCTCAACCTCACGGATACGCCCTTCCCGATGCGCGGCAACCTCGCGCAGCGCGAGCCCGCGTGGATCGCCGACTGGCAGGCGCGTCGCCTGTATCAGCGCATCCGCGAGAAAGCACAGGGCCGGCCCAAGTTCGTCCTGCACGACGGCCCGCCGTATGCCAACGGTGACATCCACCTAGGCCACGCGGTGAACAAGATCCTCAAGGACATCATCGTCCGCTCCAAGACGCTGGCCGGCTTCGACGCGCCCTACGTGCCGGGCTGGGACTGCCACGGCCTGCCGATCGAACATCAGATCGAGAAAAAGCACGGCAAGAACCTGCCCGCCCCCGAAGTGCGCAAGCTCTCGCGCGCCTTCGCCGCCACCCAGGTCGAAACGCAGAAGCAGGGTTTCATCCGTCTCGGCGTGCTCGGCGACTGGAACCGTCCCTACCGCACCATGGACTTCGGCAACGAGGCCGGCGAAATCCGCGCGCTGGCCGAGATGGTCAAGAAGGGCTGGGTGTATCGCGGCCTCAAGCCGGTGAACTGGTGTTTCGACTGCGGCTCGGCACTGGCCGAGGCGGAAGTTGAATATCAGGATCGCACCAGCCCGACGGTGGACGTCGGTTTCCCACTGCCCGACTCCGAGCGCGAGAACCTGCGTCTTGCGCTGGGGATGGAGAACCTGCCCGACGGCCCGATTCACGCGATCATCTGGACCACGACGCCGTGGACCATCCCCGCCAACCAAGCGCTGAACGTCCACCCGGAACATCTGTACTCGCTGGTCGAAACCCGTGACCGCGGCTGCGTGCTGGTTGCAAGCGAACTGAAGGAAGAATGCCTGCAACGCTTCGGAATCGCACGCAAAGACTCGACCAGTAACTTCGACCATAGCTGCGCTGGTGCAGCCCTGGCCGGCATCGCCTTCCGCCACCCGCTGTATGAGCGCTCCTCCCCGGTGCTGTTAGCCGAGTATGTCGGCATCGATGCGGGCACCGGCATCGTGCATTGCGCGCCGGCCTATGGCGTGGATGACTTCCAGACCTGCATGAAGAACGGCTTCTCCGTCGAAGACGTGCTCAACCCGGTTCAGAGCAACGGGGTATATGCCGAAGACCTTCCATTGTTCGGCGGCCTGCACATCTGGAAGGCCAATCCGGTCATCACTGAAAAACTTGATGAGGCCGGCGCACTGTTCTCGCACGCCAAGGTGCAGCACAGCTACATGCACTGCTGGCGCCACAAGACCCCGGTGATCTACCGCGCCACCGCGCAGTGGTTCGTCGGCATGGATCTGAAGCCCGACGGTAGCCCGAGCCTGCGCGAGTCCGCGCTGGCCGCCATCGAGAACACCGACTTCTACCCGGACTGGGGCAAGGCTCGCCTGGCGTCGATGATCGCCAACCGCCCGGACTGGTGCATCTCGCGCCAGCGCAACTGGGGCGTGCCGATTCCGTTCTTCATCCATCGCGCCACCGGCGAACTGCACCCGCGCACGGTCGAGCTGATCGAGGAAGTCGCCAAACGCGTCGAGCAATCGGGCATCGACGCCTGGTTCGATCTCGACGCCGCCGAGTTGCTCGGCGCGGACGCAGCGCAGTACGAGAAGATCAGCGACACGCTGGACGTGTGGTTCGACTCGGGCACCACGCACTGGCACGTGCTGCGCGGCTCGCACGCCGAACTCGCCCGCACCGACGGCGGCCCGGTGGCCGATCTGTACCTGGAAGGCTCGGACCAGCATCGCGGCTGGTTCCATTCCTCGCTACTGACCGGCTGCGCCATCGACGGCCAAGCGCCCTACCGCGCGCTGCTGACGCACGGCTTCACTGTCGACGCGCAGGGCCGCAAGATGTCCAAGTCGCTCGGCAACGGCATCGAGCCGCAGGAAATCGGCAACAAGCTGGGCATCGAGATCCTGCGCCTGTGGCTGGCCGCAACGGACTATTCGGGCGAACTGTCGATCTCCAAGGAAATCCTCGACCGCGTGGTCGAGACCTACCGCCGTCTGCGCAACACGCTGCGCTTCCTGCTCGCCAACACCTCGGACTTCGACTTTGCGAAAGACGGCGTGGCGCCGGATCAGCTGCTCGACATCGACCGCTACGCGCTGGCCCATCTCGCGGGCCTGCAGCAGCAGATCACCGGCGACTACGCGCGCTACGAGTTCCACCGCATCGTGCAGGCGCTGCAGAACTACGCATCCGAAGACCTTGGCGCCTTCTACCTCGACGTGCTCAAGGACCGGCTGTACACCACGCAGCCCGATTCGTTGGCGCGCCGCTCGGCACAGACCGCCCTGTGGCACATCACGCAGGCCGTGACGCGCCTGATGGCACCGATCCTGTCCTTCACGGCGGAAGAGATTCACGCCCTGATCGGTGACGGCCCGGACGACAGCGTGATGTTCCACACCTGGCACGACATCCCTGCCATCGACGACGCCGAGGCCCTGACCGCACGCTGGACACTGATCCGCGAGGCGCGCGCCGAAGCGCAGAAGGTGCTGGAAGACCTGCGTACCGCCGGCAGCATCGGTGCCTCGCTGCAGGCCACCATTCACATCCGCGCAGCCGGCGAGCGCTTCGATGCGCTGCACGGCCTTGGCGACGACCTGCGCTTTGTCATGATCACCTCCGGCGCCACGCTGGAACGTGTGGCTGCCGAGGCCGAACAGTCCATCGTCGCAACGCCGTCAGCCCACACCAAGTGCGAACGCTGCTGGCACTATCGCGAAGACGTGGGCTCCATCGCCGACCACCCGGAGCTGTGCGGCCGCTGCCACGGCAACCTGACCGACACCCCCGAGGTGCGCACGCATGCCTGACGGCCAGCGCTTGAAGCTCCGCTTTGCCGCCTGGATGGCGCTCGCCGTGCTCGTCGCCATCGCCGACCAGGCCTCCAAGTGGACCATGACGCAGTGGCTGGGCTCGGGCTCGATGGTCACCGTGACCGACTTCTTCAAGCTCATCCTGGTGCACAACCCCGGCGCCGCCTTCAGCTTCCTGGCCGACCAGTCCGGCTGGCAGCGCTGGTTCTTTGTCGTGCTCGGCGTCGTGATCTGCGGCTGGCTGCTCGCACTGATGTGGCAGCACCGCGCCGAACGCGCCCTGCCGCTGGCCTTCAGCCTCATCATTGGCGGCGCGGTCGGCAACATCTACGATCGAATTGCGCACGGCGCAGTCGTAGACTTCCTCTACTTTCACGTTGGCAAGTACGGCTGGCCGGCGTTCAATCTGGCCGATTCGGCCATCACCATCGGTGTCGTGCTCATGCTGTGGTCGCAGTTCCGGCCTCACCGCTCCACCAAGGAAACTGCAAAATGAACCAGCAAGTCTCGCCTGACAGCCTCGTCACCCTCCACTACCGCATCGCCCTGCCCGGCGGCCAGCCGTTGATCAGCACCTTCGACGGCAACCCGGCCACCCTGCAGCTGGGCGCGGGCGAACTGCTGCCGCAGATCGAGCGCCTGCTCGACGGGCTGGAATCCGGCTCCGAGCACAGCTTCGATCTTGAGCCGGAGCAGGCCTTCGGCGTACGCCGCGACGACCTGATCGAGCGCGTCAAACGCGAGCACCTTCCGGCGACCGAAGTGGTCGAAGCCATGAGCATCATGGAGTTCAGCGCACCGGACGGTTCGCGTTACTCGGGCCTGATCACCCAGGTCGACGACGACGCGATCCTGATCGACTTCAACCACCCGCTCGCCGGCAAGCAGATCCGTGTGGATGTGCGCATTGTCGGTGTGCTCTAACGCATTGCGAGCCTGCTCATGAACGACCGCGAAATCCTCCTCGCCAGCCCACGCGGCTTCTGTGCCGGAGTCGAGCGCGCCATCGAGATCGTCGAGCGCGCGCTCGAGCAACTCGGCGCACCGATCTACGTGCGCCATGAAGTGGTGCACAACAAGTTCGTCGTCGATGACCTGCGCGCCAAGGGCGCGATCTTCGTCGAAGAGCTCGACGAGGTCCCGGCGGGCAACACGGTGATCTTCAGTGCACACGGCGTACCCCAGGCCGTACGCGACGAGGCCGAACGCCGCGGACTGAAGGTGTTCGACGCCACCTGCCCGCTGGTCACCAAAGTGCACAACGAGGTCATGCGCATGCACGGCTTGGGGCGCGAGATCATCATGATCGGTCACCGCGGACATCCCGAGGTGGAAGGCACGATGGGCCAGATCGCCGGCGGCATCCACCTCGTGGAATCGGCCGAGGACGTCGCCACGCTGCAGGTAGCCGACCCCGCGCAGCTCGCCTTCGTCACCCAGACCACGCTGTCAATGGACGACGCAGCCAGCATCGTGGACGCCCTGCGCGCGCGCTTCCCGGCCATCCAGGGGCCACGCAAGGACGACATCTGCTACGCCACGCAGAACCGCCAGGACGCGGTGAAGTTCATGACACCGCAGGTCGATGCGGTGCTGGTCGTCGGTTCGCCGAACAGTTCCAACTCCAACCGTCTGCGTGAGGTCGCCGCACTGCGCGGCGTGCCGGCCTGGCTGGTGGAGAACGCCGAGGCCATCGACCCGAGCTGGCTCGAAGGCAAGCGCCGCATCGGCATCACGGCTGGCGCCTCGGCGCCGGAAGTGCTGGTCAAGTCGGTCATCGAGCGCGTGCGCGCACTGGGCGCTGCAACCGTACGCACGCTCGACGGCGTACAGGAAAAGGTGGTGTTCGCGCTGCCCAAGGAATTGCAGCAGACGCCCTGAAAGAAGCGCACCAAAACGAAAAGGGCCGCGAATTGCGGCCCTTTTTTATTCCGACTGACGCGCTTCAGCCCTGCATTCCCATCACGCGTCGATAGAACTCATGGAAGTGCTGCATGCCGTCTTCCATCGGCGATTGATAGGGGCCGACCTCGTTGCGCCCCTCGCGGTACAGCGCCAGACGACCGCGATCCATGCGCTCGGCGATCTCGTCGTCCTCGATGGCGGTCTCCATGTAAGCCGCCTGCTCGGCTTCGACGAAGTCGCGCTCGAACTCCATGATCTCTTCCGGGTAGTAGAACTCGACCACGTTGGTGGTCTTGTTCACGTCCCGCGGAATCAGCGAACTGACCACCAGCACGTGCGGATACCACTCGACCATCACGCTCGGGAAGTAGGTCAGCCACAGCGCGCCATGCGGAGGTTGCTGGTCACCGTAGATCATCTGCACGGCTTCGTGCCAGCGCGCATAGGTGGCCGAGCCCGGCTTGGCCAGCGAGGTGATGCCCACGCGCTGCACCGAATACCAGTCGCCGAACTGCCACGTCAGGTCATCGCAGGAAACGAAGTTGCCCAGCCCTGGATGGAAGGGCGCAACGTGGTAATCCTCGAGATAGACCTCGATGAAGGTTTTCCAGTTGTAATTGCACTCGTGAATCTCGACCCGGTCGAGCTTGTAACCGGAGAAATCGAACTCCGGTGCCACCTTCATGCCGGCCAGATCGGCCGAGACGGAACGCGGTCCCTTGAACAACAGGCCGTTCCAGCGCTCCAGCGGATCACGACGCAGGTTCAGGCACGGATTCTCGGGGAAATGCGGTGCGCCCTGCAGCACGCCGGTGTTGTCGTAGGTCCAGCGATGCACCGGACACACCACGCGCTCGGCCGAGCCGCTGCCTTCGAGCATGATGGCCTGGCGGTGGCGGCACACGTTGGACATGCGATGGATGCCGTCTGCCGTATTGAACAGCAAGGCGGAGTGATCCAGCCATTCGAGGGAACGGTAGTTTCCGACTTCGGGTACCATCAACTCGTGGCCGACATAGCCCGGTCCGGCATCGAAGAGAAGCTTCAACTCCTGCTCGAAAACCTGCTCATCGAAATACGTCGAAACCGGAAGTTGCGAAACTCCCGGCGCCAGCAGCGTCCTGGAAGCGATGTCGGACATGCCCGAACCCCCCAAAGCGAGAACCAAAGAAATTCGGCGGAAAAGGACCGGCAATTCTAGGCAAAAAGGCGTTTGACCGCCAGTTGTGCCATCGGTTATTTTCAGGGACTTTTCCCCATCTGCGCACCCATGACCAAAACCGCCGCCGCCCCCAAGTCCTTCGAATCCGCCGTCACCGAGCTGGAGGACATCGTGCGCGCCATGGAAACCGGGCAGATCAGCCTCGAACAGGCACTCAATCACTATCAGCGCGGCGTGGGCCTGCTGCGCTACTGTCAGGGCACGCTTCGCGATGCCGAACAGCGTGTGCGGCAGCTGGAAGGCGAACAACTGACCGACATCGCGCCGGAGAGCAAGGCTTGAACACGCACGATTTCGCCAACTGGATGGCGGACATCCAGTGCCGCACTGAGCACGCACTGGATGCCCGGTTGCCGGCGGCCGAACTGGCACCCGGCGAGTTGCATGCCGCCATGCGCTACGCGGTACTCGGTGGCGGCAAGCGCGTGCGTGCGCTGCTAGCCCACGCTGCTGGCGAGTTGGCCGGCGCCCAGGCCGAAGCGGCCGACGCAGCCGCCTGTGCGGTGGAGCTGATCCACGCCTATTCGCTCGTACATGACGATCTGCCGTGCATGGACAACGACGTACTGCGCCGCGGCAAACCCACCGTGCACGTCGAATTCGGCGAAGCCACCGCGCTGCTTACCGGCGATGCGCTGCAGACGCTGGCCTTCCAGTGCCTGACCGAAGCGCTGCCGGGCGTGGACGCCACCACCCGCATCGACATGCTGGCCCAACTCGCCTGTGCCTCAGGCTCGCGCGGCATGGCCGGCGGGCAGGCCATTGACCTCGCAGCGGTGGGCAAGGAGCTGACGCGCGAAGAGCTCGAATACATGCACATCCACAAGACCGGGGCACTGATTCGGGCCTCGGTCATGCTTGGCGCGATGTGCGGCACCTCCACGCCCGACGCACTTGATCGTCTCGACCGCTATGGCAAGCTGATCGGTTTGTTGTTCCAGGTGGTGGATGACCTCCTCGACGCGGAATCCGACACCGCCACGCTGGGCAAGACGGCCGGCAAGGATGCCGAGCACGACAAGCCCACCTATGTCTCGCTGCTTGGCATGACCGAAGCGCGCGCGCTGGCCGACAGCCTGCTGCACGAGGCGCACGAGGCGCTGACGCCCCTCGGCGACGCGGCGCGCCGTTTGCGCGAGCTCGCCGACTTCATCGTTCATCGCAAGTTCTGACCTGATTCACGGCCGACACCATGTCCAACCATCCCCTGCTTGAACGCATCGACTCTCCGGCCGAACTGCGCAAGCTCGACCGCAGCGAGCTGCCGGCGCTCGCCGACGAACTGCGCGCCTTCCTGATCGAATCGGTATCGAAGACCGGCGGCCACCTGTCGTCCAACCTCGGCACGGTCGAACTCTCCATCGCCCTGCACTACATCTACGACACGCCCGAAGACCGCATCGTTTGGGATGTGGGCCACCAGACCTACGGTCACAAGATCCTCACCGGTCGGCGCGGCAAGATGGACGGCCTGCGCCGTTACGGCGGCATCTCGGGCTTTCCGCGGCGCTGCGAGAGCGAGTACGACACCTTCGGCACCGCGCACTCGTCGACCTCCATTTCGGCCGCCATGGGCATGGCCGTAGCGGCCCGCGACAAGGGTGAGTCACGTCAGAGCATCGCCGTCATCGGCGACGGCGCGATGAGCGCCGGCATGGCTTTCGAAGCGCTGAACAATGCCGGCGAGCTCGACGGCATCAACCTGCTGGTGATCCTCAACGACAACGAGATGTCGATCTCGCCGCCGGTCGGCGCGATGACGCGCATCCTCGCGCGCATGCTGTCGGGGCGTACCTACAACGCGGCCCGCAAGGCCGGCGAGAAGGTGCTGTCGATCGCCCCGCCGGTGCTGGAATTCGCGCGCAAGGTCGAAGAGCACGTGATCGGTCTGGTGACGCCGGGCACGCTGTTCGAGGAATTCGGCTTTCACTACTACGGCCCCATCGACGGTCACGACCTGAACGCGCTGATCCCGATGCTGCAGAACCTCAAGAAGCTGCCGGGCCTGCAGTTCCTGCACGTGGTCACCCGCAAGGGCCAGGGCTACAAGCTCGCTGAGGCCGACCCCATCCTGTACCACGGCGTTTCGCAGTTCGAGCCTTCGGCCGGTATCGCCACCGGCAAGGGCGGCGGCAAGCTGACCTACACCAAGGTCTTCGGCGACTGGCTGTGCGACATGGCCGCGCAGGACGAGCGGCTGGTGGCCATCACCCCGGCCATGCGCGAAGGCTCCGGCCTGGTGCGCTTCGCCCAGGAGTATCCGTCGCGCTACCACGACGTAGGCATCGCCGAACAACACGCCGTGACCTTCGCGGCAGGGCTGGCCTGTGAAGGGCTCAAGCCGGTCGTGGCGATCTACTCGACCTTCCTGCAGCGCGCCTACGACCAGCTCATCCACGACGTTGCGCTGCAGAACCTGCCGGTGGTGTTTGCCATCGACCGTGCCGGCTTGGTCGGCGCCGACGGTGCCACCCACCACGGCGCCTTCGATCTGTCCTACCTGCTGTGCATCCCCAACATGGTGGTGATGACGCCGGCCGACGAGAACGAGTGCCGCCAGATGCTGTACACCGCCTACTGTCACGACGGCCCCAGCGCCGTGCGTTACCCGCGTGGCGGCGGCATGAACGTGCCGCTGCAGGAACAGATGACCGCCATCCCGCTCGGCAAGGCCGAAGTACGCCGCAGCGGCAGCAAGGTCGCGATCCTGGCATTCGGCTCGATGCTCGCACCGGCTCTGGCCGCGGGCGAAGAGATCGACGCCACGGTAGTGAACATGCGCTTTGCCAAGCCGCTCGACGAAGACTGCATCCGCGAACTGGCCGCCAGTCACGAGCTGATCGTCAGTGTCGAGGAGAACGCCGTGATCGGCGGTGCCGGCAGCGAAGTCTCGCGCGTGCTCGACGCGCTCGCACAGCGTCCGCGCATGCTGCGTCTGGGGCTGCCCGACCGTTTCGAGGACCATGGCGAACAAGGCCAGCTGCTCGCGCCGCTGGGTCTGGACGCCGCCGGCATCGTTGCGGCGATTGACAAAGCGAATCGAGCCAATAGTTGAGCGATTTGGTCGGATTTGCTACGATCCGCGCCTCGCTCCCCACCAGAGTTTCATGATGAACCCCAACGATCTCCAAACCATTCCGGACGTCCAGAGTTCGCAGGACAGCCGGCAGATCGCCATCAACAAGGTCGGCATCAAGTCGATCCGCCACCCGATCAAGGTCAGCGACCGGAGCGGCGGCGTGCAGCACACGGTGGCGATGTTCAACATGTACGTGGGGCTGCCGCACAACTTCAAGGGCACCCACATGTCGCGCTTCGTCGAGCTGCTTAACGGCTCCGAACGCGAGATCTCGGTCGAATCCTTCGAGCCCATGCTGCGCGAGATGGTGACGCGCCTGGAGGCGGAGACCGGTCACGTAGAAATGACCTTCCCGTATTTCATCAACAAGACCGCACCGGTGTCGGGCGTGCAGAGCCTGATGGACTACGAAGTGACCTTCATCGGCGAGATCCGTCAGGGCGGCGTGTATGAATTCACGATGAAGGTGGTGGTCGCCGCCACCAGCCTGTGCCCGTGCTCAAAGAAGATCTCCGACTACGGCGCGCACAACCAGCGCTCGCACATTACCGTCACCGCTACGCTGGGCGACCACGTGTGGATCGAGGAAGTCGTCGACCTGGTCGAGAAACAGGCCTCGTGCGAGGTCTATGCGCTGCTCAAGCGCCCGGACGAGAAGTACGTCACCGAGCGCGCCTACGACAATCCCAAGTTCGTCGAAGACCTCGTGCGTGACGTCGCCGGCCAGCTCAATGCCGAACCGCGCATCGTGGCCTATGCACTGGAAGCGGAGAACTTCGAGTCCATCCACAACCATTCGGCCTACGCCATCATCGAACGCGACAAGCGCATCGACGCCTGACCCTCAGGCAGGCAGCACACTCTCCAACGGCGCCCACGGGCGCCGTTTTTCCTTACGTCGGAACTCGGAGCAGTGGTCTAGTATCCACTTGTGAGTCGACCTAACCGGAGAGCACCAACATGAAACTGCTGCTTGCGACCCTGCTCGCGCTGGCCACTGCAACCGCCGGCGCCGCATCAAAGGAACAGATCGACGCGGAAGTGCGCGAAGCACTGACCGAATTCCGCGAGACCACCAGTGCCGGACACGAACTGTCGCAGAAGGCTGTCGGCGTGCTGGTCTTCCCCAGCGTGATCAAGGCCGGCATGGGTATCGGCGGCGAGTATGGCGAAGGCGCGCTGATGATCAACGGCCAGACGGTGGACTATTACAGCCTGGCGTCCGCCTCCATCGGCTTCCAGCTAGGCGCCCAGAAGCGTGCGCAGATCGTGCTGTTCATGACGCAGGCCGCGCTGGACGGATTCCGCAACAGCGAGGGCTGGAAGGCGGGAGTGGACGGCAGCGTTGCATTGGCAACACTGGGAGCAGGCGGCGCCATCGACACCGAAACCGCACAACAGCCGATCATCGGCTTCATCTTCTCGAACAAGGGGCTGATGTACAACCTGACCTTCGAGGGCTCGAAGATGACCAAGATCGAACGCTGAAGACTGCCCGCCGCACAACGCAAAACGGCCCGCCTGACCTGGCGGGCGGTTCTCATTTCAACAGCGCATCAGCTGCGATATTCGGCGTTGATCTTGACGTAGTCGTAGGAGAAATCGCAGGTCCATACCGTTGCGGCGGCCTCGCCTCGCGCAAGCGCAATGCGCACCGTGATCTCCTCGCGCTTCATCACGCGGGCACCGTCCTCTTCGCGATAGCCCGCAGCGCGGCCACCGCGCTCGGCGACCAATACCGATTCCCCACCGCTCTCCAGCCGCACGCTGAGCGTCTCCACGTCGAGGTCATCGACGCCGGCATAACCGATGGCGGCCAGGATACGGCCCAGGTTGGGATCGGAAGCAAAGAAGGCCGTCTTGACCAGCGGCGAATGCCCGACGGCATACGCGATCTTGCGGCACTCGTCGCGATCCTGCCCGCCCTCGACCACCACTGCGATGAACTTGGTTGCGCCTTCACCGTCCCGCACGATGGCCTGCGCCAGCTCGACCGAAATGCCGACCACCGCTTCTCGCAACGCCGCATAGGCCGGCGATGCCGCATCGGTGATTTCCGGATTCTCGGCCTTGCCCGTCGCGATCAGGATGAAGGAATCGTTGGTCGAGGTGTCGCCGTCGATCGTGATGCTGTTGAACGACTCGTCGGCCGCCTCGGTCACCAACTGTTCGAGCAGGGCTTGCGACACATTGGCGTCGGTCGCGACATAGCCAAGCATGGTCGCCATGTTCGGCTTGATCATGCCGGCGCCTTTGCTCATGCCGGTCAGCGTGACCGTGCGGCCGTCGATATCGACCGTGCGCGAGGCAGCCTTGGCCATCGTATCGGTGGTCATGATGGCGTGTGCCGCATCAAACCAGGCGTCGGCCCGCAGGTCAGCTCGTGCTGCCGGCAGACCGGCGACCAGACGCTCGACCGGCAGTTGTTCCAGAATCACGCCGGTCGAGAACGGCAGCACCTGACTCGGGGCAATCTCGAGCACCTGGGCCACCGCCTCGCAGGTGGCGCGGGCGGCCTGCATGCCCTGCTCGCCGGTGCCGGCGTTGGCGATGCCGGTGTTGATGACCAGTGCGCGCACGTTGGGACTGCGCAGATGTTCGCGGCACAACTGTACCGGCGCAGCGCAGAAACGGTTCTTCGTGAATACGCCGGCAACGCGGCTACCCTCGGCCAGTTCGATCAGCGTAAGGTCACGCCGGCCGGCCTTGCGGATGCCGGCCTGCGCGATACCGAGTTGCACACCGGCAATCGGCTTGAGGGTGTCAGACGAGATGGGGACGAGATTCACGGGCATCAGCGCAACTCCTGGGATTCAGCAAGACGGCGCAAGGCGCCGCGGACCGCCACAGTTTACTTCAAGGCGTCCACACGCTGCCGCCGATACAAACGAAAAAGCCCGCTGACGCGGGCTCTTTCCGGACGGCTGTGTACGGTCAGGCAAGCTTGCCGTGGCAATGCTTGTACTTCTTGCCCGAACCGCAAGGGCACGGTTCATTGCGACCGACGCGCGGACCGCCCTGCTCTGCAGCTGCCTCGGCAGCAGGCTCATCGGAGCCCGGGTGGCGGTACTGCACATTCTCGACTTCGGCGGGCTTTTCCGCCTCTTCCAGCGCTTCGCGGGTACGCACCTGCACCGTCATCAGGATCTTGGTGACATCCAGACGCACGGTGTCGAGCAGCGCCTCGAACAGCTCGAAGGACTCGCGCTTGTATTCCTGCTTGGGGTTCTTCTGTGCATAGCCGCGCAGATGAATGCCCTGGCGCAGCTGATCCAGCGCCGACAGGTGATCCCGCCAGTGATTATCGAGACTCTGCAGCATCACATTACGCTCGAACTGATGCCAGGCGGCCGGATCGACGATGGCGATCTTGTCGGCGTAAGCCTTGTCTGCAGCCTCGACAATGCGCGACAGCATGGTTTCGTCGTCCAACTCGGGCTCGGCCTTGAGCCACTCGCCAACCGGCAGCTTGAGCTGGAACTCGCCAACCAGCGCCGTTTCCAGCGCCGGGATGTCCCACTGTTCCTCGACACTTTCATCCGGCACGTAAACGCGCAGCGTGTCAGCCATCACACCGTGACGCATGGCGGTAATGGTCTCGGAGATGTCTTCGTTGGCGAGCAGTTCGTTGCGCTGCTCGTAGATCACCTTGCGCTGGTCGTTGGCAACGTCGTCGTACTCAAGCAGTTGCTTGCGGATGTCGAAGTTGCGTTGCTCGACCTTGCGCTGGGCGGATTCGAGCGAGCGCGTGACCATGCCGTGCTCGATAGCCTCACCTTCGGGCATCTTCAGGCGGACCATGATGGTATTCAGGCGGTCACCAGCGAAGATCTTCATCAGCGGGTCTTCGAGCGACAGGTAGAAGCGGCTCGAACCCGGATCACCCTGACGCCCCGAACGGCCGCGCAGCTGGTTGTCGATGCGGCGCGATTCATGCCGCTCGGTGCCGATGATGTGCAGGCCACCGGCCGCGATCACGGCGTCGTGCACCTGCTGCCAGTCGGCGCGCATCGCGGCCAGCTTCGCCTCTTTCGCTGCGTCATCCAGGGCTTCGTCGGTACGCACCGCTTCCAGTTCGCGTTCGATGTTGCCCCCAAGCACGATGTCGGTACCGCGGCCGGCCATGTTGGTGGCAATCGTCACGACGCCCGGACGGCCGGCCTGCGCCACGATGCTGGCTTCGCTGTCGTGCTGCTTGGCGTTGAGTACCTGGTGGGGGACTTTCTCGCGCTTTAGCACGTCCGACAGGAACTCGTTGACCTCGATGGACGTGGTGCCGACCAGCACCGGCTGGCCGCGCTGGACGCAATCTCGGATGTCGGCGATCACCGCATCCCATTTTTCCTTGGCGGTGCGATAGACCTTGTCGTTCTCGTCCTTGCGCTGCATCGGACGGTTGGTCGGCACCAGCACGGTTTCCAGACTGTAGATCTGGTGAAACTCGTAGGCTTCGGTGTCAGCCGTACCGGTCATGCCGGCGAGCTTGCCGTACATGCGGAAGTAGTTCTGGAAGGTGATCGAGGCCAGTGTCTGGTTCTCGGCCTGGATCTTTGCGCCTTCCTTAGCTTCGACGGCCTGGTGCAGGCCATCGGACCAGCGACGACCCGGCATCAGGCGGCCGGTGAATTCGTCGACGATGATGACCTCGCCGTCCTGCACCACGTAGTGCTGATCCTTGTGGAACATCGTGTGTGCGCGCAGCGCGGCGTACAGGTGATGCACCAGCATGATGTTGGCCGGGTCGTAGAGGCTCGCACCCTCCTTGAGCAGCCCCATGTTCACCAGAATGTTCTCGGCGTTCTCATGGCCCTGCTCGGTCAGCAACACCTGGCGCGCCTTCAGATCCAGCGTGTAGTCGCCCGGCTGGGTGATGTCGTCGCCCTCGCCCTTCTGCTCGCTGAGCTGGCGCGGCAGGTCGTTCAGGCGCAGGTACAGCTCGGTGTGATCCTCGGCCTGACCGGAGATGATCAGTGGCGTACGCGCCTCGTCGATCAGGATGGAGTCGACCTCGTCGACGATGGCAAACGACAACGGACGCTGCACGCGCTCGGCCGTCGAATACACCATGTTGTCACGCAGGTAGTCGAAACCGAATTCGTTGTTGGTGCCGTAGGTGATATCGGCGTTATAGGCCGCCTGCTTCTCGGCATGCGCCATACGCGACAGGTTGCAGCCGGTGCTCAGCCCCAGGAAACCGTAGATGCGGCCCATCCAGTCGGCGTCACGGCTGGCGAGGTAGTCGTTTACCGTCACCACATGCACGCCCTTTCCAGCCAGCGCGTTCAGATACGCCGCCAGGGTCGCGACCAGGGTCTTGCCCTCACCGGTCTTCATCTCGGCGATGCGCCCGTCGTGCAGGACCATGCCGCCGATCAGCTGCGTATCGAAGTGCCGCATGCCATGCACACGCTTGCCCGCCTCGCGCACGACGGCAAAAGCCTCGACGAGCAGATCGTCGAGCTTGGCCCCGTTAGCCAGGCGATCGCGAAATTCCGCGGTCTTGGCACGCAAAGCCTCGTCGGAGAGGGCCGAAATCTCGGGCTCCAGGGCATTGATGGCGCGGACTTTGTTGGAATACTGGCGGATCAGGCGGTCGTTGCGACTACCGAAAATCTTCTTGATGAGGCCGGAGATCATGAGTGTGTGATGGGTCGATTCGGCAAGGGCGCTAGTGTAGCATGCAGCCATCCCCCTCCCGTGTTGCCGCGAAGGCCTGCAGCAACCATGCCCACAGCATGAGCAATCCACTTCACCGCTTTCTAGGCGCTGGCGAGTCCCTGTCTCGCCTTCAGGACCACGCACGCATTCTTCTGCGCGCGCAGGAATCCTTGCGCGGCATGCTGCCTCAGCCGCTGGGACAGGCCTGTTCGGTCGCCAACATCCGGGACGGCAGCATGGTGGTGTTTGCGCGCAATGGCAGCGTTGCCTCGCGATTGCGCCAGATGGTTCCGAGCCTGATCAACGGTTTTGCCGCCCGCGGCCAGATCGTCAACGCCATTCAGGTCAAGGTCGGCATTGTGGTCGATGCCGAAGCGCCGCCGCCGCGCGAAGCCCGCGTGCTCGGGCAAGGCGGGCGGGACAGCCTCGCCAGCCTGATTGCGGACCTCCCTGAAGGCGCACCACTGCGCGAATCGCTGCAACGACTGCTTGACCGCAGCCGGCCGGAGTAAGACTCAGGCCAAGCGTTCCGCGACAAAGATCAGCATCACTGCCAGCAAGGCCAGCAAACCACCGAGGGTGATATTCCAGGCAACACGCTTGTAGCGTGGATTGCCTGTCAGAAACCAAGCCAGCATGGCGCCACCGATTGCCAGCAGCGCAGCCAGAGCGATCAGTCGGATTGCGAACACGCGGACTTCAGGCGAGGACCGGCTCGGCGCCGAACTGGCGGCTCACCGATTGAGGGGCCCGCTCGGCCGCGTCGAAACTGACGTACTCCCACGCCGTCTCGTCTTCGAGCAGCGCACGCAGCACCTCGTTGTTCATGGCGTGGCCGGACTTGTGCGCCGAGTAGCCCGCAAGCAGCGGATGACCGCAAAGGTAAAGATCGCCGATGGCGTCAAGCACCTTGTGCTTCACGAACTCGTCTGCGTAGCGCAAGCCCTCGGAGTTGAGCACGCGATACTCGTCGAGCACGATGGCGTTGGCCAGACTGCCGCCCAGCGCCAAACCGTTCGAACGCATGAACTCCACGTCCTGCATGAAACCGAAAGTGCGCGCACGCGCTACGTCACGCTCGTAGGAATGCTCGGCGAAGTCGACGGTGACCTGGGTGGCCGTGCCGTCAATGGCCGGATGATTGAAGACGATGGAGAAATCCAGCCGGAAGCCGTCATGCGGCTCGAGCTTGACCCACTTGTCGCCGTCACGGAACTCCACCGGCTTCTTGACGCGGATGAAGCGCTTGGCCGCAGCCTGCTCCTCGATACCGGCCGAGCGCAGCAGGAAAACGAAGGGGCTGGAGCTGCCATCCAGAATGGGGATCTCGGGCGCGTCGATGTCGACGTGTACGTTGTCCACGCCCAACCCTGCCAGCGCCGACATCAAGTGCTCCACCGTACCGACCTTGGCTTCGCCCTGCTGCAGACCGGAGCACATGCGCGTGTCGCACACGGAATACGGGTCAGCCGGCAGCGTGACGACCGGATCAAGGTCTACGCGGTGAAAGGCGATCCCCGTATCGGGCGCAGCCGGACGCAGCGTCATCGTGACCTTGCGGCCGCCGTGCAGGCCGACGCCGGTGGCGGTAACAATGGATTTGAGCGTGCGCTGTCGGATCATCGGGCTTTCCTCGGGAATGGCTTGATTTTACCTTTCGTGCTCAGACACGTCACGCAAGTGCAATGTTCCGAAAGGAAAAAGCGCACGTTGCGCAGACCGGAGGCGGAGGTCTGCACAACGTGCGCCCTTGTGGCGCGAGAAGGCTCAGTCGGCCTGACGGCGCAGGAAGGCCGGAATGTCGTAGGTGCCCATGCCGTTGGTGCTCATGGCCTCAACCGTGGTACGGCGGTTGGTACGCATCACGGCCGGCACATCGGAATCCTGCGCATAGCCGCCGTCGCCGTAGGTGCCGGTACCGCGTACCACTTCCATCACCGGCTGACGCGCGACACCCTGCGAACCCAGCCCCGTCGCGACGACGGTGACGCGCACGCGGTCTTCCATCGCATCGTCAAACACCGTGCCGTACTTGACGAAGGCTTCCGGCGCAGCGAAGGCCTGCACGGTCTTCACTGCATCGCGTACTTCAGCCATCTTCAGCGAACCACGCGCAGCCGTGATGTTGATCAGCACGCAGCGTGCGCCGGACAGCTCGGTGCCTTCCAGCAGCGGGCTGACGGCGGCCTGCTCGGCCGCGATGCGGGCGCGATCCAGACCGGAGGACTCGGCCGAACCCATCATCGCGCGGCCCATCTCGCCCATGGCGGTGCGCACGTCCTGGAAATCGACGTTGACCAGACCCGGCACGTTGATGATCTCGGCAATGCCGCCGACGGCGTTCTTCAGCACGTTGTCGGCCGAACGGAAGCAGTCTTCGAAGCCGGCATCGTCACCGAACACGTCGAGCAGCTTGTCGTTGAGCACGACGATCAGCGAATCGACATGACGCGACAGCTCGTCGACACCGCTCTCGGCCACACGCAGGCGGTTCTCGAAGTCGAAGGGCTTGGTCACCACGCCTACGCACAGAATGCCCATTTCCTTGGCGATCTCGGCGACCACCGGAGCGGCGCCAGTACCGGTGCCGCCACCCATGCCGCCGGTGATGAAGCACATGTGGGCGCCTTCGAGTGCAGCTGCGATGGCGTCGCGCGATTCCTGCGCAGCCACGCGGCCGGCTTCCGGCTTGGAACCGGCGCCGAGACCGGTCGTGCCGAGTTGCACCTTGTGCGGAGCCAAGCAACGCTTGAGGGCCTGAGCGTCGGTGTTCGCGGCCACGAACTCCACGCCCTGCACCCCTTCCCGGATCATGTGATCCACCGCGTTACCGCCCGCGCCGCCGACACCGATGACCTTGATCACGGTATTGGCCTGGTCCTTCTCAACGATTTCGAACGTCATTGCCAGCCTCCTTTAACCCGCTTACAGATGACGTACCCCGCCATTTAGTAAGCCTTTTGCAGTCTATAACTAAATAGCCTGTTTTTACAGGCAATTTTCCGAAAAAATACGCGTTTTCCGAGGGTCGCTCAGAAATTGCGCTCCAACCACGATTTCACCCGCCCGAACCACTGCCGCAGATTGCGTGCATCGCGTCCGAGCATGCCCTTTCGACGCTGCGTCATGCCCTCCATGACCAAGCCCATTGCGGTGGCAAAATGCGGCTTGCACACCACGTCCGAGAGAGCACCGTCGTACTGCGGCGCCCCGACACGCGCGGGCAGATTGAAGACTTCCTCAGCCAGCTCGACCATGCCCGGCATCACCGAGGCCCCGCCGGTCAGCACCACGCCGGAAGACAGCAATTCCTCGTAGCCGCTGCGGCGCAATTCGGCCTGCACCAGCTCGAACAGTTCGGACACGCGCGGCTCGATGACGTCGGCCAGACGCTGGCGCGACAGCGGACGCGGCGAACGATCACCCACCCCCGGCACCTCGATCATCTGTTCCGGGTCGGCCATGGCGTGCATGGCAATGCCGTACTGGCGCTTCAGGTCCTCGGCCTCCGAAGTCGGCGTGCGCAAGGCCATGGCGATGTCGTTGGTGATCTGGTCACCGGCCACCGGCAGTACCGCCGTATGACGGATCGCACCTTGCGTGAACACGGCGATGTCAGTGGTGCCGCCACCGATGTCGATCAGGCACACACCGAGTTCCTTCTCGTCCTCGGTCAGCACGGCGTGGCTGGATGCCAGCGGCTGCAGGATCAGACCGACGACCTCCAGCCCGCAGCGACGCACACACTTGATGACGTTCTGCGCCGCCGACACGGCGCCGGTGGCGATATGCACCTTCACTTCCAGGCGCACGCCGCTCATGCCCACCGGCACGCGCACGCCGCCCTGGCCGTCGATGATGAATTCCTGCGTCAGGATGTCGAGCACCTGCTGCTCGGCCGGAATCGGCATGGCGCGCGCGACTTCGATGACGCGCTCGACGTCCATCGCGGTGACTTCCTTGTCCTTGATGGCCACCGTGCCGCTGGAGTTGAAGCTCTTGATATGGCTGCCCGCGATGCCGGTGAAGACGTCGTGCACCTTGCACTCGGCCATCAGCTCGACTTCCTGCACGACGCGCGAGATCGCATCCACGGTGGCCTCGATGTTCACCACCACACCGCGCTTGAGCCCGCTCATCGGCTGCGTGCCGATCCCGATCACCTCGAACTGACCGTCCGGCAGCGCCTCGACCACCAGGCAGGTGACCTTGGAGGTGCCGATATCCAGTCCGACTACAAGATCCTTGTATTCCTTGCTCATCGCGCCTGTTTCCCATCCCGCGGCCTGGCCGCCGGTGTCAATGCAAATCCTCGTTGGTAGCGCACGTCCGCCACCGCAATATCGATTCCGACCTGGGCCTGCGCGGCCGGCCACGAGGCCACGAAGCCGGCCAGTCGTTCGGCCACCGGTGCGCGCTCGCGGTCACGTCCGAGCAGCACGACCATGCCGTTGTCCAGCTCGATCGCCCAGGCCTCGCGCGCCGACAGCCACAGCCGCGTCATGCGCACGCCCAGCGGCTCGAGCACTTTCGAGAACTCGGCATAGCGCGCGTGCAGATAACCGGCAGCGCCCTGCGGGCCGGAGTAGGACGGCAGTCGCGCATTGCTCGCGGCCACAAAGACCTCGCCCTGCAGATTGACCAGATGCACCTCGTCGCTGCCGAGCGGATTCCAGTACGCCACCGGCTGATGCTCTTCCAGGCGCAACTCAAGCTTGTCGGGCCAGCGCCGGCGCACTTCGGCACGACGCACCCAAGGCAGCTTCTCGAAGTTCTCGCGCACCTCACCCAGACCGACGGTGAAGAAGTTGCCGCGGATTGCCGAACGGGCGGCGTACTCGATCTGTGCCGGCGTCACCTGCCCCGGCTGCGTCACCACCACGACCTCGCGCAGCGGAAAGAACGGACGACTCAGAAACCACGCCACCAGCGCCCAGCCGAAAGCGGCCGCCGCAAACAGCAGCAGCATGTCGGACAGCAGATTGAGCGCGACCGGGCGATGCCACAGCCCGCCCTCGCTCTGTCTGCCATGCTTCGACACGGTCCGCTGTTCAGCCAAGGCGCGCGCCCTCCAGGATGCTCATGCACAGCTCGTCAAACTCAACGCCTTGGGCTCGCGCCGACATCGGCACCAGCGAATGCCCGGTCATGCCCGGTGAGGTGTTCATTTCCAGCAGCCACGGGCGGCCGTTGCGATCGAGCATGATGTCGACGCGGCCCCAGCCACGGCAGCCCAGCACGGCAGCGCTCTTCAGCGCCAGTGCGCGCAGCTCCGCCTCCTGCGCGTCGGCCAGCCCGGCCGGGCACAGGTAGCGCGTGTCGTCGCTGAAATACTTGTTCTGGTAGTCGTAGTTGCCGCCCGGCGCTTCGATGCGGATCACCGGCAGCGCTCGCTCGCCAAGGAAAGGCACGGTCAGCTCGGCACCGTCGATGAACTCTTCGGCCAGCACGAGGTTGTCGTAACGCGCGGCCAGCGCCCAGGCGGCGCGCAGGTCTTCGGCGCGCATGACCTTGGTGGCGCCCATGCTGGAGCCTTCATGCGCCGGCTTGACGAAGATCGGCAGACCCAGCTCGCGCGCCACGGCGTCGAAATCGGTGTGCTCTTCAAGCAGCGCATAGCGCGGCGTCGGCAGGCCACAGGCCGCCCACACCATCTTGGTCCGCCACTTGTCCATCGACAGCGCGGAAGCCATCACGCCGCTACCGGTGTAGGGAACGTTCAGTGTCTCGAGTGCCCCCTGCAGGGTGCCGTCCTCGCCGCCACGGCCATGCAAGGCAATGAAGGCGCGCTCGAAGCCCTCGTCGCGCAGCGTCCACACGTCGCGCTCGGCCGGATCGAAGGCATGCGCGTCGACCCCGCAGCGCAGCAGCGCTTCGAGCACGGCCTGGCCCGACATCAGCGAGACCTCGCGCTCTGCCGAGCTGCCACCGAACAACACTGCGACCTTGCCGAACGCCTGACTCACGACTTCACTCCATTCGATTCGGCGAGCTTGCCCGGCACCGCGCCGACCGAGCCCGCACCCATGGTGATCACCACATCGCCATCCTGCACCGTGCTCAGAATGGCATCCGGCAGATCGTCGATGGCCTCGACGAAGACCGGCTCGACCTTGCCGGCCACGCGCAGCGCGCGCGCCAGACTGCGCCCATCAGCCGCCACGATGGGCGGCTCGCCGGCGGCATAGACCTCAGCCAGCACCAGCCCGTCGACCGCCGACAGCACTTTCACGAAATCCTCGAAACAATCCCGCGTGCGGGTGTAGCGATGCGGCTGAAAGGCCAGCACCAGCCGGCGATCCGGGTAGGCGCCGCGCGCGGCGGCGATGGTTGCCGCCATTTCGACCGGGTGATGGCCGTAGTCGTCGATCAACGTGAAAGTGCCCCCCGCCGGCAGGGCGATTTCCCCGTAATCCTGGAAGCGACGCCCCACACCGCGGAACTCGGCCAGCGCCTTGACGATGGCCTCGTCCGACACCTGCACCTCGGTGGCCACGGCGATCGCGGCCAGCGCGTTGAGCACGTTGTGACGGCCCGGCAGGTTCAGCTCGATGGCCAGACGCGTGGTCGTGCCATTCACTCGCACCACGTCAAAGAGCATGCGACGGCCGTCGGCGCGCACGTTCTCGGCGCGGATGTTGGCCGTTTCGGAGAAGCCGAAACGCATGATCTGCTTGGATACCAGCGGCGCGATCTCGCGCACGTTGGGGTCGTCCTCGCACAGCACCGCCACGCCGTAGAACGGCAGGCGCTGCAGGAAATCCACGAAGGCCTGCTTGAGCCGCGCGAAGTCGTGGCCGTAGGTTTCCATGTGGTCGGCGTCGATGTTGGTGACCACCGAGATGACCGGATTCAGCAACAGGAAGGAGGCGTCGGATTCGTCCGCCTCGGCCACCAGGAAGTCGCCCTTGCCCAGCCGTGCGTTGGCACCGGCCGCGGTCAGACGCCCGCCGATGACGAAGGTCGGGTCCATCGCGCCTTCGGCCAGGATGCTCGCGACCAGCGAGGTAGTCGTGGTCTTGCCGTGCGTGCCCGCAATGGCGATGCCCTGCTTCAGGCGCATCAGCTCGGCCAGCATCTGTGCGCGTGGCACCACCGGAATGTCGCGCGAACGTGCGGCGATCACTTCCGGGTTGTCAGCCGCAACCGCGGTGGAGATCACCACCGCATCGGCGCCCTCGACGTTGGCTGCGTCGTGCCCGATCAGCACGGTGACCCCCAGCGTGCGCAGACGTCGCGTCGTCGCGCTGTCATGCAGGTCCGAGCCCGTCACGCCGAAACCGAGGTTGGCCAGCACCTCGGCAATGCCGCTCATGCCGGCACCACCGACGCCGACGAAGTGAATGCGTTTGACCTTGTGTTTCATTGTTTGCGTCCTTTGACGAGGGCTTCACACTCGTCTGCGACGACCTCGGCCGCATCGGCCCGGGCCAGCTCACGCGCGCGCTGCGCCATATCGGCGAGGCGGTCGCGCTCCAGCCCGCGCAGGATGCCGGCGAGGCTGATGGGTTCGAGTTCGGTTTGCGGCAGCAACATCGCCGCGCCGCGATCGGCGAGGAAACGGGCATTGCCGGTCTGGTGGTCGTCCACCGCATGCGGGAACGGCACCAGCAGGCTGGCTGCACCGGCCGCGGCGAGCTCGGCCACGGTGGTCGCGCCGGCCCGGCAGATCACCAGATCGGCGGCGGCGTAGCGCACATCCATGTCCTCGATGAAATCCAGCAGTTCGCCCTCCACACCGGCGTTGGCGTAGGACTGCTGCAAGGCCTCGAACTGCTTGCGACCGGCCTGATGCGTCACCACCGGCCGCTCCTCCGCCGGAATGCGCGCCAGCGCCTGCGGCACGATGGAGTTGAGCGCCGTCGCGCCCAGGCTGCCACCGACCACCAACACGCGCAGACGGCCTTCGCGACCGGCCAGCCGGGTGGCCGGCGACTCGACAGCGGCAATCTCGGCACGCACCGGATTGCCCACCCAAGTGCCCTTCTTCAATACGTTCGGGAAACCGGTCAGCACGCGGTCGGCGACGCCGGCCAGCACCTTGTTGGCCAGCCCGGACACGGAGTTCTGTTCATGCAGCACCAGCGGTCGCCCGATCAGCGCGGCCATCATGCCGGCCGGAAAACTGATGTAGCCGCCCATGCCCAGCACCACGTCAGGCTTGACGCGGCGCAGTGCGCCCAGCGCCTGCCAGAAGCCGGAGAGCAGATTCAGGGGCAACAGCAGTTTGCGCACGATTCCCTTGCCGCGCAGTGCGCCGAAACGGATCCATGCGGTCTCGTAACCACGCTCCGGCACGATGCGCGCTTCCATGCCGTCCGGGTTGCCCAGCCACACGATGCGCCAGCCGCGTGCGCGCAGCACCTCAGCCACCGCGATACCCGGGTAGATGTGCCCGCCGGTGCCGCCGGCCATGATCAGGATGGTCGGTTGCTGGCTCACGGGCTCACCCCCTTGCGCATCTGGCGGTTCTCCCAATCCACGCGCAGCAGGATGGCAACGAACAGCAGGCCACCGACAATGGCCGAGCCGCCGAAACTCATCAGCGGCAGGGTCAGCCCCTTGGTCGGCAACAGGCCCATGTTCACGCCCATGTTGATGAAGGACTGCACGCCCAGCCACAGCCCGATACCCATGGCCACCAGGCCGGCAAAGTAGCGCTCAAGGTTGATTGCCTCGCGGCCGATGGCGAAAGCGCGCTGGATCAGGATGGCGAACAGCACGACCACCGTCAGCACACCGATGAAGCCGAGCTCCTCGGCAATCACCGCGAGCAGGAAGTCGGTATGCGCCTCGGGCAGGTAGAACAGCTTTTCGACGCTGCCCCCCAGACCGACGCCAAACCACTCGCCACGGCCGAAGGCGATCAGCGCGTGTGACAACTGATAGCCACGACCGAACGGGTCTTCCCACGGGTCCATGAAGCCGAACACGCGGTCGCGCCGATACGGCGACATCCAGATCAGCACGATGAAGCCAACCAGCGCCACCACCAGCAGCAGTGCAAAGAAGCGCACGTTCATGCCGCCGAGGAACAGCACGCCGAAAGCCACCGCGCAGATCACTACGAAGGCGCCGAAGTCCGGTTCGAGCAGCAGCAGGCTGCCGACCAGCAGAATCACGGTCGCCATCGGCAGGAAGCCCTGACGCACGGTGCCCATAACCGGCAACTTGCGCACGGTGTAGTCGGCGGCATACAGCGCCACGAAAACCTTCATCAGTTCAGAAGGTTGCAGGTTGATCGGGCCGAAGCCGATCCAGCGCTGGGCACCATTGACCGACTTGCCGATGCCCGGCAGCAGCACCACCACCAGCAGGACGACACCGCCAAAGAACAGCCACGGCGCGAGCTGCTGCCAGCGCCGCATCGGGATGCGGAAAGCAAGGGCGGCAACGGTCACGCCGATGAACAGGAAGATGGCATGGCGCTGCAGGAAGAAGTGCGCGCGGTTGCCGGTGAAACTGCTGCCTTCGGCCACCGCGATGGAGGCCGAATAGACCATGATCAGCCCGATCAGGATCAGGGCCGCGGCAGACCACACCACGAGCGGGTCGAATTCACCGACCTGCCGCTCGCCCGGCGTCACGCGGCGCACCGCGTGCATGGCCTGAATGCGACCGGCGTCGCTGTGACCGCTACCGAAGAGTCCGGACAGGATGCTCATGCGGCCTCCACTTCCGGCAGGGCGCGCACCGCTGCGACGAAGACCTCGGCGCGATGCACGTAGTTGCGGAACATGTCGAGACTGGCACATGCGGGTGACAACAGCACCGCGTCGCCCGTCTGCGCCAGCGCATTGGCGCGACCGACGGCCGATTCCAGCGTAGCCGCGCGCTCGCTGCTGGCGCCAGCCGCCTGCAGCGCCGCCTCGATACGCGGCGCATCACGCCCGATCAGCACCACCGCGCGGGCGTGGCGCGCCACCACTTCTGCCAGCGGACGAAAATCCTGGCCCTTGCCGTCGCCGCCGGCAATCAACACCACCGGGCAACCCAGACCTTCCAGTGCGGCCACCGTCGAACCGACGTTGGTGCCTTTGGAATCGTCATAGAACACGACGCCGTCGGCCCGGCGCGCCACCGGCTCGACACGATGCGGCAGACCGCGAAAGGTGCGCAGGGCCGCCAACATGGCAGCCATCGGCACCCCGATTGCACTGCCCAGTGCCAGCGCCGCCATCGCATTGAGTGCGTTGTGACGGCCGGCCATCGGCAGTTCGGACTGACGCAGCAGACGTTCGCTGCCATACGCGAGCCACGTCTCACCGTCGTAATCGACCAGACCGAATCCGCCGATGCGCGGCGCGCCTGCGCCAAAGCCGGTGCAGCGGCGCCCGGCCTTGGCCATGGCGGCCACCTGCGGGTCGTCATGATTGATGACTTGCACGCCACCGCCAGCGTAGATCCGGGCCTTGATTTCAGCGTAGGCCTCAAGGCTGCCATGGCGGTCGAGATGATCGTCCGTCACGTTGAGCACGACCGCAGCATCGGCCGCAAAGGCGCCGGCCGTTTCGAGCTGGAAGCTCGACAGTTCGATCACCCAGCACTGCGGCAGCGCCTGCTGCGCTTCGAGGCGGTCGACCAGCACTGCCAACGCGGCCGGACTGATGTTGCCCGCAGCGACCGCATCCAGCCCGGCGCCCTGCAGCAGATGTGCCGTCAGCGCCGTGGTGGTGGTCTTGCCGTTAGTGCCGGTGATGGCCACGATGCGCGTCGCGCCACGTTCGCCAAGGGCATCGAGCGCATCGGCAAACAAGGCCATTTCGCCAACCACCTCGATGCCGCGTTCGCGTGCGGCCAGCACGATCGGGTCGCGCAGGTCGATGCCCGGGCTCAGCGCAAGCACATCGACGCCATCGAGCAGGTCCAGCGGGAAGCCACCGACACGTACTTTCGCTGCCGGGACTGCTTCGCTCAGAGCACGACGCATCGGCGGCTCGGCACGGCTGTCGGCCACGCGCAGGCGTGCACCGGCGCGGGCGCACCAGCGCGCCATCGCCAGACCGGACTCGCCGATCCCCAGAACCAGCACGAGAGCGTCGCGCAATGTTGTCATCGGAGTTTCAAGGTCGACAGCCCGAACAGCACGAGCATGATGGTGATGATCCAGAAGCGCACGACGACCTGCGTCTCCTTCCAGCCGCTGAGTTCGTAGTGGTGGTGCAGGGGCGCCATGCGGAAGATGCGTTTGCCGCCGCTCATCCGGAAGTAGGCCACCTGCAGCATCACCGACAGGGTCTCGGCCACAAACAGGCCACCCATGATGAACAGCACGATTTCCTGACGCACGATCACGGCAATCACGCCGAGCGCCGCACCCAGCGCCAGCGCGCCGACGTCGCCCATGAACACTTCGGCCGGATAGGCGTTGAACCACAGAAAGCCCAGGCCCGCGCCGCAGATCGCGCCACACACCACGGCCAGTTCGCCGGCGCCGGGGATGTACGGCACGCCAAGGTATTTCGAGAAGCCGGCATGACCCGCCACATAGGCGAAGATTGCCAGCGCACCGGCCACCATCACGGTGGGCATGATGGCCAGGCCATCCAGACCGTCGGTGAGGTTCACCGCGTGGCTGGTGCCGTTGATGACGAAATAGGACAGAGCCACGAAGCCGAACAGACCCAGTGGCAGCGCCACCGACTTGAAGAAGGGCACGATCAGTTCGGTCTGTGCCGGCTCGGTGGCAGTCAGACCCAGATACAGCGCAGCGGCCAGCGCGATCAGCGAAGTCCACAGATACTTCCAGCGGCTGGGCAGGCCGCGCGGATCGCGGTGCACCACCTTGCGCCAGTCATCCACCCAGCCGACTGCACCGAAGCCCAGCGTGACGAACAGGGTGACCCACACGTACTGATTCGACAGATCGCCCCACAGCAGCGTCGTGACCGCAATGGCGATCAGGATCAACGCGCCGCCCATGGTCGGCGTGCCGGCCTTGGTGAGGTGGGATTTCGGTCCGTCGTCGCGCACCGCCTGACCAATCTTCTTGGCTGCCAGCCAGCGAATCACCGGCGGCCCGAAGATGAACGAGATACCCAGTGCGGTCATCGCCGCCATCACCGTGCGCAGCGTGATGTAGCCGAATACGTTGAATGCCCGGATGTCCTGCCCGAGCCACAGCGCGAGTTCAAGCAACATCGTCTTCTCCC
Source organism: Pseudazoarcus sp. NS36 (assembly GCF_059703705.1). Lineage (NCBI taxonomy): Bacteria > Pseudomonadati > Pseudomonadota > Betaproteobacteria > Rhodocyclales > Zoogloeaceae > Pseudazoarcus > Pseudazoarcus sp. NS36. The sequence continues at coordinate 360,145 of NZ_BAAKJA010000002.1, forward strand.
TTGGCGGCGGCCAGCACGCCGTCGACCACACGTTCCATGCGCATGAAGCGCGATCCCTTCACGAGCACCACGCTGTCGGCATCCAGACGGGGCAGCAAGGCCGCAAGCAGCGCCTCCGGCGTTGCAAAGTGCTGCGCGCCCTCACCGAAGTTGCGCGCCGCCAGCACACTCATTTCACCGAGGGCATACAGGGACTCGACCCCCTTGCTCTTGGCGTAACCACCGACCTCGTCGTGCACCTGCGCGCTGATTTCGCCGACTTCGCCCATGTCGCCCAACACCAGCGTGCGCCGGCCCGGCAGGGCGGCCAGCACGTCGATGGCGGCGCGCACGGAATCCGGGTTGGCGTTGTAGCTGTCATCAATGAGCAAGGCGCCGCGCGGGCCTGCCTTGCGCTGCAGACGCCCGCGGGTGCCACCGTAAGCCTCCAGCCCGGCCACCACCGCCGGCAGCGCCACGCCCGCCGCAAGGCAGGCCGCGGCTGCGCCGAGCGCGTTGCGCACGTTGTGCTCGCCGGGTACGCCAAGCGCCACGCTGGCGCGCCCGGCGAAGGATTCAAGTTCCAGGCGGGCGCCCAGACCGTGCAGCACGGCACGCCCGCGCACGTCGGCATCGCGCTCCAGCCCGAAGGCCAGCATGCGGCGCCCGGCCACGATGCCGCGCCAGTAGTCGGCATGCGCGTCGTCGGCATTGATCACGGCCACCGTCTCGGTGCTGCCGGCGACATAGATGCTGCCCTTCTCGCGCGCCACTTCGTCGAGCGACCCCATGCCCTGCAGATGCGCGCGCTGCGCATTGGTGACGATGGCCACGGTGGGGCGCGCAATGGCCGCCAGCGTGGCGATTTCACCGGGGTGGTTCATGCCCATCTCGATCACGGCTGCGCGGTGTCCGGCACGCAGCCGCAACAGCGTCAGCGGCAAACCGATGTCGTTGTTCAGATTGCCCTGGGTGGACAGCACCGCATCGTCGCCGAAGGCCGCGCGCAGGATGGACGTGCACATGTCCTTGACGGTGGTCTTGCCGTTGCTGCCGGTCACGCCGATCAACGGAATGTCGAAGCGCGCGCGCCAGTGCGCGGCCATGCGACCGAGTGCTTCACGCGTGTCCTCGACCAGCAGCAAGGCGCCGGACAGACCGGCCAGACGTTCGGCAGCAGCTCGCTCGACAAGCGCCGCGGCGGCGCCTGACGCAAACGCATCGGCAACAAAATCGTGGGCATCGAAACGCTCGCCGCGCAAGGCTACGAACAACATGCCCGAGGTGACCGCGCGGCTGTCGCTGCCAACCGCGTCGAAGCGCACGTCGCCGCTACCGCGCAGTTCAGCGCCGAGCACGTCACGCAGTTCGTCCACTCGCATCATGTCGCCGCGCCTCCTGCTGCGTTGCGTGCGCGCAGCGCAGCAACCACCTGTTCAGCATCGGAAAACGGCAGGCGCTCCCCGCGCACTTCCTGATAGGGCTCGTGTCCCTTGCCGGCGACCACCACCACGTCGTTGGCAGCGGCTGAGGCCACTGCGCGGGAGATTGCGCGGGCGCGGTCCATCTCGCATTCGGCCGCCGCACCGCATCCGGCCAGCACCATGGCGGCAATGGCTGTCGGGTCTTCACTGCGCGGGTTGTCGCTGGTCACCAGCACGTGATCGGCCAACTGGGCGGCCACCTCGCCCATGAGCGGGCGCTTGCCCGGATCGCGATCACCGCCGCAACCGAACACGCACACCACGCGCCCGCCACGTCCACGTGCCGTGTCGCGCGCAGCTTCAAGCACCTTGCTAAGGGCATCCGGCGTGTGCGCGTAATCGACCAGCACCAGCGGCTCGCCGACACCGCCGAAGAGCTGCATGCGGCCCGCGGGCGGCACCAGTCGGCTGACGGCGCGCACTGCATCGTCAAAAGCGATTCCGCGCGTCAGCAAGGCGCCGATCACGCCAAGTGCATTGGAAACATTGAATTCACCGACCATACCCAGCGTCACATCAGCCCGCGCGCCCTGCCAGTGCACGCTGAAGCGCAAGCCGGTCGGGGTGTTGGTGATGGCGCTGGCTTCGAGCACCGAATCAAAGCTTGCAGCGGTGCCGACGCGCGTGCAGGCGATGACGGGCACGCCTCGCGCGGCAAGGCCTTGCGCCAGCGCGAGCCCGAACACATCGTCGATATTGATGACCGCATGCCCGACATCGCACTGCTCGAACAACCTGGCCTTGGCCTCGGCGTAGGCTTCCATGGTGCCGTGGTATTCGAGGTGGTCGCGGGTCAGGTTGGTGAACATGGCCACCGCGAAGCGCACACCGTTGACCCGCCCCTGATCGAGCCCGATGGAGGACACTTCCATCGCCACCGCACGCACGCCCTGGTCGCGAAACTGCGCAAGCATGCTGTGCACGGCGAGCGCGTCGGGCGTGGTGTTGGCCAGCGGCTCGAGCTGCCCCTGCACGCCCCAGCCGAGGGTGCCGATCACGCCGCAGTGTGTGCCGATGGCGTCAAGCGCCTGCGCCAGCCACTGACTGGACGTGGTCTTGCCATTGGTGCCGGTGACGCCGGCCACCCAGATGTCCTCTGACGGCGCGCCGTGGAACTCGTGCGCGAGATGCCCTGACAGCGCACGCAGATCGCTGACGCCGATGCACGGCACGGCAGAAACGGCCGGAACGCGGCCGTCTGCGCTCTCGCACAAGACGGCGACAGCGCCACCGGCCACTGCTGCAGCGATATGGTCACGCCCGTCGGCCCGGGCGCCGGGCATAGCCAGGAACAGGTCGCCCGATTCAACGCGACGCGAGTCCGACTGCAGGCCGGACGGCTTCACGCCGCCTGCGCGCAGACGCTCGATCAGTTCGCGGGCCTGTTGTGCGGCGCTCACATCTTTCCCCGCGGTGCGACTTCATTCTCGGCCAGATGCAGCGGCACCAGCGGCGCATCCGGCGCCACGCCGAGTGCGCGCAGGCTGGCCTCGGTCACGCGCGAGAACACCGGCGCGGCAACCGCTCCACCGAAGTGCTGACCGGCCGTGGGCTCGTCAATCATCACCGCCACCACGATGCGCGGATCGGAGGCCGGCGCGAAACCGACGAAGGACGACACATATTTGTCCGTGTAGCGACCGGCTTCGACCTTGTGCGCGGTGCCGGTCTTGCCGGCCACGCGGTAACCGGTGACGCGCGCGCGCGGTGCCGTGCCGCCCGGGCCGGCTGCTTTTTCGAGCACGGCACGCATGGTTTGCGCGGTCGCAACAGAGAACACACGCCGCCCCTCGGGCGGCGTATCCGTGCGCACCAGCGACAACGGCAGAAGATCGCCGTCGCGCGCGAAGACGAGGTAGGCCCTCGCCATGTGCAACAAGGTCGTCGACAAGCCGTGGCCGTAGGACATGGTGGCCTGCTCGATCGGTCGCCAGCTGCTCGCAGGCCGCAGCAGACCACCCGCCGCACCGGGGAAACCCAGTTCCAGCGGCACGCCCAGCCCCAGCGCGGAGAACATGTTCCACATGTCCTGCGGATCCATGTCGAGTGCGATGCGGGCGGTGCCGATGTTGGACGACTTCTCGATCACCTGCGAAACCGTCAGCTGTCCGTGATTGCGCACGTCGCTGATGGTGGCGCGACCGATGGTCATGCGCCCGCCCTCGGTGTCGATCAGCGTATCCGGCGTGACGCGGCGCATTTCCATGGCCAGCGCGCCGATGAAGGGCTTCATCGTCGAGCCCGGCTCGTACAGATCGGTCACGGCACGGTTGCGCAACTGGGCGCCGGACAGCGTGCTGCGGTTGTTCGGATTGAAGGTTGGCGCATTGACCAGCGCCAACAGCTCGCCGGTGCGTACGTCGAGGACGGCCACGGCACCGGCCGCAGCCTGATGCTCGGTCATGGCCTGACGCAGGGCGGTATGGGCGATGAACTGGATCTGCTTGTCGATCGACAGCGCAACATCCTCGCCGTCGCGCGGCGCACGGATCGAACCAACCTCCTCGATGATCTCGCCGCGCCGGTCGCGGATCACGCGACGTGCGCCGGGCTCACCGCGCAGGCGGTTGTCGAAGGCTAGCTCCATGCCTTCCTGACCACGATCATCGATATTGGTGAAGCCCAGCACATGCGCCCACACCTCACCACCCGGATAGAAGCGCTTGTAGGCCTGATCCTGGCCAATGCCTGGCAGACGCAGTTCGGCAATGCGGCGCGCCACGTCCGGCGCGACCTGACGGTGCAGGTAGATGCGGTCGCGCGTGGTGCTCAGAAGGCGGTTCAGCGCCTCGACATCCATGCCGAGCAGGCCCGCCAGCTTGCGCGCCTCGGCCGGTTCGAACTGCGCCTCACGCGGCGCGGCCCAGATGGCCCGCACCGGCGTGCTCACTGCCAGAATGTCGCCGTGACGGTCGGTGATGCGCCCGCGCGAGGCCGGAATCGGCACCACTCGAGCAAAGCGCTGCTCACCACGGGCCTGCAGGGCCTCGTGATTGAAGCCCTGCAGCCACGCCGCGCGCGCCATCAGCACAACCGAACCCGTGAGCAGCAGCACCAGCACCAGACGCGCGCGCCAGGTCTGCAAGCTGCTCTCAAGCAAGGGGTTGTGCGGACGCGCCGTGCGACGCTTGCTCATCTTCCTTCTCCGACCACGATGACCCGACCCGCGGCCGGCTCGGACAAGCCGAGGCGTTCGCGCGCGATCGGCTCGATACGACTCAGCGCAGCCACCGTACTCACTTCCAGTTGCAGCTGCCCCCACTCGACCTCGAGCTGGTGAGCGCGCGCCTGCTCGCGTTCATATTCGGAGTACAGCTTGCGCGACTGGTGCTGCGCCGCCACCACGCCCAAGGAGCTGGCCACGACCAGCGCCACCAAGGGGATTTCGAGGCGCATCACGCTGCCACCTCGGTGCGCTCGGCCACACGCATGACCGCGCTGCGCGAACGCGGATTCGCACGCACCTCGTCGGCTGACGGCTTGACCGCCTTGCCCACCAGACGCATCCGCGGCTGCGGCAGTTCGCTGGCCCGCAGCGGCAATCGCGCAGGCCCGCTGTCGGGACGTGCCTCATCACGCATGAAGCGTTTCACGATGCGATCCTCGAGGCTGTGGAAGCTGATCACCACGAGACGCCCGCCCGGCACCAGACGCGCCATTGCAGCGGGCAGCACGTGACTCAGCTCCTCGAGCTCCTGATTGATGAAAATCCGTAAAGCCTGAAAGCTGCGCGTCGCCGGGTGCTGCCCCGGCTCGCGTGTGCGGACCGCCTTTTCCACGAGCGCGGCAAGTTGTCCAGTGGTCGCAACAGCCCCCCCTGTCCGAGCAGTTGCAATCGCCTTTGCAATCGCATGAGCAAACCGTTCTTCTCCATAGTCCCTCAACACCTCCGTGATTTCGGCGACGCTGGCGGTCGCCAGCCAGTCCGCCACCGTGGGCCCGCGAGTCGTATCCATGCGCATGTCGAGCGGCGCATCAAAACGGAAACTCATGCCGCGCTCGGCTTCGTCGAGTTGCGGGGACGAAACCCCCAGATCGAGCAACACACCGTCAACGTGTTCCACACCCAGCTCGTCAAGACATGCGCTCAAATCGCTGAACGGCGCATGCACCAGCGTCAGACGTGCGTCGTCGATCTCGCGTCCGGCCGCGATGGCACGGGGATCTCGATCAAAGGCCACCAGCCGCCCCTGCGCGCCGAGCCGCGCGAGAATCGCCCGGCTATGCCCGCCACGCCCGAAGGTGCCGTCGACGTAAAGGCCATCGGGTTTGACCTCCAGTGCATCGACCGCCTCCGCGAGCAGGACCGTGACATGCGTCCGCTCTGCACTCATAGCGCCAGACTCTCGAACCCCGGCGGCAAACCGTCGCCGTCGAGCGACTGCATCGCCTCCTGCTGCGCCTGCCAGCCGGCGTCCGACCACAGCTCGAAATGCGAACCCTGCCCGACCAGCCAGACCTGCTTGTCCAGGCCCGCCCACTGGCGCAGTGACGGCGCAATCAGCGTGCGGCCGGCGCCGTCCAGCGTTTCACACTGGGCGTAACCGATGAACAGACGTTTGAGGGTGGCGGTACGGGGATCCAGCCCGGGCATTGCGGCGATCTGACGACTGATCGGCTCCCAGGCGTGCTGCGGATAAACGACTAGACAGCGGTGGGGGTGCGCGGTGATGACCAGCGGTGCACCGTCCGGCACAAGTGCGTCGCGATGGCGCGCCGGGACCGCAAGGCGACCCTTGGCATCGACACTGAGCGCGGCTGCACCCTGGAACATCGCACCCCCTGAGTTTTGATCCGGATTCGGCTTAAATCACCACCGAACCCCACTTTTTTCCACTTGTTGCCACTCTAGAGTAAAGAATTTCCACGGTCAAGCCGCCGTCAAGGGGATTTTCTTTGCATCACAAGGACTTACCGGGATCGCCAAAACACCCGGATTTCCCGACAAATCAATGCTCCGGACACAGGTCTTGAGATCGCACCCGAAGAGCGCGGAAACATCTCGAAGGAAATGACGAAACACTGCGACGCAATGAAAAGCGCCACCGTCGCGCATTGCGACGGTGGCGCTGAAAGGAAGTGGAAGTTCGCCGGTAAGCCGGGTTCTGTCGAGGCCCGCCGCGTGAGCGGCGAACCCGGGCAATCATTCCTCTGGGAGCCGCGTTGCCACGACCCTCTAGCAGCCTACCCGGGAGCGACGCGAGCCACGCCATTACTCCCCTATTTGGCCTTGCCCCGGATGGGGTTTACCGTGCCGGTCCTGTTACCAGTCCCGCGGTGAGCTCTTACCTGGCGGCGCTTTCGCACCGCCCGGGGCCTCGCTCACGCTCGACCCCGCACCGTTTCACCCTTACCTGTGCCCTGAACAGCGGGCCCTTCGGCCCACTCTTCATTTCGAAGCGCGAACCTTGCGGTTCACTCTTCAAAAAGGACTTTGCCGCCTTGCGGCGGCGAAGTCCGAGCCATCGGCGGTCTGCTCTCTGTTGCACTTTCCGTCGCCTCACGGCGCCCGGCCGTTAGCCGGCATCCTGCTCTACGGGGCCCGGACTTTCCTCCACACGCGACAAGGCGCGCAGCGATTGCCTGGCGAACTTCCGGGGCGGATTATACGCCGGCCTCAGCCGGGGGTCGGGACGAATACGGGCTTGTCAGAGCCTGCACGGAACTGACCGACGGCCGGACCGGGCTGGGCGCCGGTGGGATTCGCCCAGTCCTGTACCAGACAGCGCTCGGTACTGGCGAGATACCAGCGATCGCCCTGTTGCATGGCCCACATCAGATACCCGGCTTCATAGACATCAATCGGCGTCATGGTCTTGGCGTCGCCGTGGATGGCGACCTTGCGCTGGCAGGAAGGCAGACGCGACACGACGATGTACTGATTGACTTCCTTGTCCCAGAAATACGGCTGCTCACGCACCAGGATTACCGCATGCTGGCTGCTCTCCAGGGTGTAGGCGGTCGCACTGTTCTCGCACGCCGCCAGCAGCAGCGCACACAGCGCCAATAGCGCCAGACGCAGGCTGCGCTTCATGCCCCGACCAGACGCCAGCCTACGCTCTCGCCTGCGCGCAGCGGCACCACGACTTGTCCGTTGATCCACGGATACGATTGCGGAACGGTCCATGATTCCCTCACCAGCGTGATGGACTCACGATTGGGCGCGAGTCCGTAGAACGCGGGGCCATTCAGGCTGGCAAACGCCTCCAGCTTGTCGAGCGCGCCCGCACGCTCGAATACTTCTGCATAGAGTTCGATGCCCGCGTTTGCAACATAGCAACCCGCGCAACCGCAGGCCGATTCCTTATCACCCTTGGCGTGCGGGGCCGAATCGGTGCCGAGAAAGAAGCGCGCATCACCGGAGGTCGCCGCCTCGACCAGCGCACGGCGATGCTGCTCGCGCTTGAGCACAGGCAGGCAGTAGTGATGCGGCCGGATACCGCCCGCGAAGATCGCATTGCGGTTCATCAACAGGTGATGCGGGGTGATGGTGGCGCCGACGTTACGCTCACGCGAACGCACGAAGTCCACCGCCGCCGAAGTGGTGATGTGCTCGAACACCACGCGCAAGCCGGGGAAGCGCTCGACGAGCGGCGTCAGGATGCGTTCGATGAAGACGTGCTCGCGGTCGAACACGTCGATTTCAGCATCCGTCACCTCACCATGTACGCACAGCACCAGGCCACGCTGCTCCATGCGCTCGAGCACCGGATAGACCTTGGTGATGTCGGTCACACCGGAATCCGAGTTGGTCGTCGCCCCGGCCGGATACAGCTTGAGCGCCACCACCACACCGGAATCCTTGGCGCGGTCGATCTCGTCGGGCGACATGTTGTCGGTCAGGTACAGCGTCATCAGCGGGTCGAACTTCAAGCCGGCCGGCACCGCCGCGAGGATGCGCTCGCGGTAGGCCAGCGCCTGCTCGGCGGTGGTCACCGGCGGACGCAGGTTGGGCATGATGATGGCACGCCCGAAACGCTCTGCGGTATGAGGTACGACGGCCGCCAGCGCGTCGCCGTCGCGTACGTGCAGATGCCAGTCATCGGGCCGCACGAGGGTGATCGATTGCATGTTTTCCTGAGCCTTGCTTGATGACGTCATTCTAATCCCTGTTTCAGTTCGAGCGCGCGGGCATACAGCAGCTTGCGCGGCGCTCCGGTGATCTCTGCAGCCAGCTGCGCGGCCGATTTCAGCGGCAGTTCGCGCAACAAAACACCCAACACCCGCTCGACCTCCGGCGACATGCCTTCAACCGGAGGGCACCCCGAAACCACCAGCACGAACTCTCCGCGCCCGCGGTCCGAATCGGCTGCCAGCCACGCCGATGCTTCGGCCAGCGGCATGCGCACGATCTGCTCGAAGCGCTTGGTCAGCTCACGTGCAACCACGATCTCACGCTCCGTCCCAAGCACCTCGGCCAGATCGGCCAGACACTCGGCGATACGGTGCGGCGACTCATACAGCACCAGCGGCACCGACGAGTCCGCCAAGGCCTGCAGCGCCGTGCGGCGCGCCCCCGACTTCGGCGGCAGGAAACCAACAAACTGGAAGCCCGCTTCGCCCATGCCTGAGGCCGACAAGGCTGCAATCGCCGCACACGCACCCGGCACCGGTACCACCGGAAAACCGGCCTCCAGCACCCGCGCCACGGCGCGCGCTCCGGGGTCCGACACGCCGGGCGTTCCGGCGTCGCTGATCAGTGCGACGTGCTTGCCGTCACCAAGCAGCGCGATCAGCTTGGTGGCCGCCGTCTGTTCATTGTGTTCGTGCAGCGCCAGCAGATGGGCACGCACGCCATGGGCGTCGAGCAATCGCTGACTGTGGCGCGTGTCCTCGGCCGCCACCACATCGACCTCGCCCAGCACCCCGAGCGCACGCGCACTGAGGTCGGACAGGTGTCCGATCGGCGTGGCCACCACATACAATGACGGCGTACTGGAAAGAAAACTCGCGGAGTCGCGCATGGGCGGACAGTCCGAATCGGGAAAGGCAGGCATTGTCGGCTCCGGCGGCGTCCGCGCGCAAGCGCGCGGGCTGCAGGCCGAGGCGTTGGCCGAGCAACTCCTCTCGCGACAAGGCCTGCAAATCCTCGAACGACGCCTGCGTTGTCGCGGTGGCGAGATCGACCTGATCTGCCTGGATGGCCGCACGCTGGTATTTGTCGAAGTGCGTCTGCGCGCGCCCGGGCGCTTCGGTGACGCCGGAGACAGCATCACCCAGACCAAGCAGCAGCGCATCATCCACGCAGCCCAGTGGTGGCTGGCCGGTGTGGGGCAAGCCCACGCGCGCCGACCGATGCGTTTTGACGCGGTGCTGTTCGGACAACTCGAGGCCGACTCGGCGCGCTGGCTGCGCGGCGCCTTCGACATGAGCGCTTGGTAACTTCGTGTAAGACGCGCCGCATGCGCAGAACATCGAGGGGCATACTTTGCCCGTCGATTCTGCGCCGCAGCACGCATGCTAGACTGCGGCTCCCGCCGGATCACGGCGTTTTCTGCCCCGCCATCATGGATCTCATCAAGCGTATATCCCGCCAGTTCGAAGACAGTGCCGCCGTCAAGCTGCGGGCCCAGTCACAACTCGCCGCGCCGATTGCCGGTGCCGTCGAGGCGATGACCCAGAGCCTGCTCGCCAACGGCAAGATCATGGCCTGCGGCAACGGCGGATCGGCCGCCGATGCGCAGCATTTCGCCGCCGAACTGCTCAACCGTTTCGAGATGGAGCGCCCGCCGCTGGCGGCCATCGCGCTGACCACGGACAGCTCGACGCTGACCTCGATCGCGAACGATTACGACTATGTGCAGGTCTTCTCCAAGCAACTGCGTGCGCTGGGGCAACCCGGCGACGTGCTGCTGGCGATCTCGACCAGCGGCAACTCGCCCAATGTCATCGACGCCATCCATGCTGCACACGAACGTGAAGTGCGTGTGGTCGCACTGACTGGCAAGGGCGGCGGCAAGATGACCGAACTGCTCGGCCCGAACGACATCCACATCTGTGTCCCGTCCGATCGCACGGCCCGCATTCAGGAAGTACACCTCGTGGTGCTGCATTGCCTGTGCGACGGAATCGATTGTCTTCTGCTAGGAGTCGAAGAATGAATCACACCCCCGCTCTCAACCGCCGCCGGATCCTGCTCGGACTTGCCGCCGGCGCAAGCCTGCCGCTGGTTCAGGGCTGCGCCCCGCTGCTCGTCGGCGGCGGCGCTGCCGGCGCAGTCGTGGCCTACAACGACCGCCGCACCTCCGGCGCCATGGTCGAGGACGAAGGCATCGAGTGGCGCACCCGCCGCCGCCTGCGCGACCGCTTCGGCAACGCCGTGAACATCAGCGTCACGTCCTACAACCGCACCGTGCTGCTGACCGGCCAGGTGCCCTACGCCACCATGCGCGACGAAGCCCAGCAGATCGCCGCGCAGGTCGAGAACGTGCAGGGCATGGTCAACGAGCTGCAGGTTTCCGGCCTGAGCACGCTGTCCGAGCGCAGCAACGACGCCATGCTGACCTCGATGGTCAAGGCCCGCCTGGTTGACGACAAGCGGCTCGCCGCCAACCACATCAAGGTCGTGACCGAAGGCGCCACGGTGTACCTGATGGGCATCGTGACCCAGCCTGAAGCCGAGGCCGCCACCGAAGTCGCTCGCACGACCCGTGGCGTGACGAAGGTCGTACGTGTATTCGAGATCGTCAGCGCGGAACAAGCCGCCAAGTTCGACGCCGGCAAGAAAGCCGAAAACGGCAACTGAACAACGGCGCGCGCTAGCGCGCCAGAGCGGTCAGCAGCTTGCCATGCACGCCGCCGAATCCGCCGTTGCTCATCACCAGCACATGGTCGCCGTCCCGCGCTTCGCGCACCACGGCGGCGACCAGTGCGTCCAGCTCCTCGAACACCCCGCCCAGACGCCCGCCCAGCGGCGCCAGCGCCTCGGCGGCATCCCAGCCCAGCCCCTTGCCGTAGCAATACACCTCATCCGCCAGCAACAGGCTGTCGGCAAGGCGTGACTTCATCGTGCCGAGTTTCATGGTGTTGGAGCGCGGTTCCAGCACGGCCAGAATGCGCCCGCCGGTCTCGCGCTTGCGCAGCCCCTCGACGGTGAGCGCGATGGCGGTCGGGTGGTGGGCGAAGTCGTCATACACGGTCACGCCACGCTCGACACCGCGCACCTCCATGCGGCGGCGAATGCCGGAGAAGCTCTCCAGCGCCTCGATGGCCACTGCTGCCGGCACGCCGACATGGCGCGCAGCCGCAACGGCTGCCAGCGCATTGCTGCGGTTGTGGCTACCCGACATCGGCATCAGCGCGCGACCGGCCTCGCGACCGGCGTGCTCGAACACCGCCGTCCGTTCGTCCGGGGCCGACACACTCCACTCCGCTCCATCGCCAAAGCGCTCCACCTCCGACCAGCAGCCGCGCTCCAGCACACGATCAAGGCTGGCTTCGGCGGCATTTGCGATGATGCGTCCGCTGCGCGGCACGGTGCGCACCAGGTGATGGAACTGCGTCTCGATGGCGGCCAGATCGGCAAAGATGTCGGCGTGGTCGAACTCGAGGTTGTTCAGGATCGCCGTGCGCGGACGGTAGTGCACGAACTTCGAACGCTTGTCGCAAAAGGCCGTGTCGTACTCGTCGGCTTCGATCACGAAGAACGGCGTTTCGCCGAGCCGCGCCGAAATGCCGAAATTGCCCGGCACACCGCCAATCAGGAAGCCCGGCTTCAGCCCGCCGTATTCGAGCATCCAGGCCAGCATCGAACTGGTCGTGGTCTTGCCGTGAGTGCCCGCCACCGCCAGCACCCAGCGCCCGGCCAGCACATGCTCGGCCAGCCACTGCGGGCCGGACACATACGGCAGACCGCGGTCCAGAATCTCCTCCAGCAGCGGATTGCCGCGCGACACCGCGTTGCCGACCACGAACAGATCAGCGCCGATGCCGGCCTGCGCCGCGTCATAGCCCTCGACCAGACGGATGCCCTGCTCTTCGAGCTGCGTGCTCATCGGCGGATAGACGTTGGCGTCGCAGCCCGTCACGGTATGGCCTGCCGCGCGCGCCAGCAGCGCAACACCGCCCATGAAGGTGCCGCAGATGCCAAGGATGTGGATGTGCATTCGTGCTCCCGGAAGCGGCCCCGAGTCAGGAGGGCCGTGTAGAATCGGGGCATTCTACATCCACGCCGACGAGCCCCGAGCCGCCAGCATGCGCCACCATCCCAACCCGCCGCGAGGCAGCTACATCCGGCGCGAGATCGCCGCGCTGGCTGCCCGTCTGATGGCCGAGGACGGCATCAACGACTTCGGATTTGCCAAGCGCAAGGCCGCAAAGCAGCTTGGCGTATCCGAAACCGAAGCACTTCCCAACAATGCCGAGATCGAAGCGGAACTGCGCGCCTGGCACGCCATCTACCAGGACGACGAGCAGGAAGACCGCATTCGCGCCATGCGCGAGACGGCCGTCGAAATCATGCACCTGCTCGACGAGTTCCGCCCCTACCTCACCGGCGGCGTACTCGAAGGCACGGCCGGACGTTACTCGGAGGTCGAGATCGAGCTCTACCCCGAGAGCGCCAAGGACGTCGAGATCTTCCTGCTCAACCAGGACGTGCACTACGAGCACCGGGAATCGCGGCGCGTGACCAACCACATGCCGGAAGTCATCCTCAGCTTTGAATGGGCTGAAGTGCCGGTGCGACTGACCGTGCATGAGCAGGTCGCCGAACGTGCGCCGCGGCGCGGCGCCGAGCGCGCCCGCGTAGCCGCCATCGAGGCGCTGCTGCAAGAAGAGGAATCGGGAGAAGAATGAAGAAAAGCCTGCGCAGCCTGTTGATCGTCGTCGCGGCCCTCGCAGCGGGTGCCGCCGGCATCTACGCCGGGCAGATCGTCAACAAGCCGCGCGCACCCGAAGGCGTCACCGCGGCCGCACTACCGGCCCTCATGGCAACGGCCCTGCCCGACGCCGACGGCGTGACGCACACCCTGTCGGACTGGCAAGGCAAGGTGCTGGTGGTCAATTTCTGGGCCACCTGGTGCCCGCCCTGCGTCAAGGAAATCCCCGAGTTCTCGGCTGTGAGCCGCCACTATGCCGATCAGCCGGTACAGTTCGTCGGCCTGTCGATTGATTCTGCCGACAATGTGCGCGACTTCCGTGAGCGTTTCGACGTACCCTACCCGCTGCTCGTCGGCACGACCGACACGCTCCGACTCGCCGCCGAATTCGGCAATACGGCCCGCGCGCTGCCCTTCACGGTCATTCTCGGCCTTGACGGACAAGTACACGATGTCACACTGGGCACCTTGAGCGAGGCCCAACTCAAGAGCAAAATCGAGTCCCTTCTGCGCTCGTGATGCATCCTGCGTAGCGCCCGGCGCTGGACAAAATGCATCGATCTACGGCAAACTCGCCGACATGATGCAATCAAAACGCAAGAAATCCTCGGAAGCACCGCCTCCTCGCGGCCGCATTCTTGCCCTGCACGGCCCCAACCTGAACCTGCTCGGCACGCGCGAACCCGAGGTTTACGGTCGCACTACGCTCGCCGACATCCACGCCGCGATGGAAGCACGCGCGCAGGCGCAGGGGGTGGTCGTCGAATCGTTCCAGAGCAACCACGAAGGCCAGCTCGTCGACCGCGTGCAGGCCGCCGCTGCCGAGGGCATTGATTTCATCATCATCAACCCCGCTGCCTACACCCACACCAGCGTCGCCCTGCGTGACGCGCTGGCGGCGGTGAGCATTCCCTATATTGAAGTGCACCTGTCGAATGTCCATGCGCGCGAAGCCTTCCGCCATCATTCGTACTTCTCGGACCGCGCCGTCGGCGTGATCTGCGGATTGGGTGCAGACGGCTACATGGCCGCGCTGGACTACGCTCTGGCGCGACTCGGACAAGACTGAAACCACCTCTGGCAACGCCTCGCAGCGTCCGCCGCTCACGGAGACAAGAATGGATTTGCGCAAGCTGAAGAAACTCATCGACCTCGTTCAGGAATCGGGCATTTCCGAGCTGGAGGTCACCGAAGGCGAAGAGAAGGTCCGCATTGCCAAGCATCTGCCGGCCTCCCAAGCCGTCAGCTACGTTACCGCCGCACCGGCGCCGGCCGCCGTTGCAGCCGGACCGGCAGCGGTTGCCGACGTTGCACCCGATGCGCTGCCGAGCGGCCATGTCGTCAAATCGCCGATGGTCGGCACCTTCTATCGCGCACCGTCGCCGGGCGCCAAGGCCTTCGTCGAGGTGGGTGACAACGTCACGACCGGCGCCCGTCTGTGCCTGATCGAAGCCATGAAGCTGATGAACGAAATCGAATGCGACGCCGACGGCGTGGTCAAGGCCATCCTTGTCGAGAACGGCCAGCCGGTCGAATACGGCCAGCCGCTGTTCATCATCGGCTGAGCGCGCGCATGTTTGAAAAGATCCTGATCGCCAACCGGGGGGAAATTGCCCTCCGCGTGCTGCGCGCCTGCCGCGAGCTCGACATCCGCACCGTCGCCGTGCATTCCGAGGCCGACACCGAGGCCAAGTACGTCAAGCTCGCCGACGAATCCGTTTGCATCGGCCCGGCGCCGTCCGGCCAGAGCTACCTGCACATTCCGAGCATCATCGCTGCGGCCGAAGTGACCGACGCCGAAGCCATCCACCCCGGTTACGGCTTCCTGTCGGAAAACGCCGACTTTGCCGAACGAGTGGAACAGTCCGGCTTCACCTTCATCGGCCCGCGCGCCGAAACCATCCGTCTGATGGGCGACAAGGTTTCCGCCAAAGACGCCATGAAGATCGCTGCCGTACCCTGCGTACCCGGCTCCGACGGCGCGCTGCCGGACGACCCGGCCGAGATCATCCGCATCGGGCGCGATGTCGGCTACCCGGTCATCATTAAGGCGGCCGGCGGCGGTGGCGGGCGCGGCATGCGCGTGGTGCATACCGAAGCCGCACTGCTCAGCGCCGTCACCATGACGCAGACCGAAGCCGGCTCAGCCTTTGGCAACCCGACCGTGTACATGGAGAAGTTCCTCGAGAACCCGCGTCACGTCGAGTTCCAGGTGCTGGCCGACCAGCACGGCAACGCCGTGCATCTGGGCGAGCGCGACTGCTCCATGCAGCGCCGCCACCAGAAGGTCATCGAAGAAGCGCCGGCCCCCGGCATCCCGCGTGAGCTGATCGCCAAGGTCGGCGAGCGCTGCGCCGAAGCCTGCCGCCGCATCGGCTACCGCGGCGCCGGCACCTTCGAATTCCTTTACGAAAACGGTGAGTTCTACTTCATCGAGATGAACACCCGCGTGCAGGTCGAACATCCGGTGACCGAGATGATCACCGGCATCGACATCGTGCAGGCGCAGATCCGCGTCGCTGCCGGCGAGAAGCTGTGGTTCGGCCAGAACGATATCGAGTTCCGTGGTCACGCCGTGGAATGCCGCATCAACGCCGAAGACCCGTTCAAGTTCACGCCCAGCCCCGGTAAGGTCACCAACTGGCACATGCCGGGCGGCCCCGGCATCCGTGTGGATTCTCACGTGTACAGCGGCTACACCATCCCGCCGCATTACGACTCGATGATCGGCAAGCTCATCAGCTACGGCGACACGCGCGAGCAGGCCATCCGCCGCATGCGCATCGCACTGTCCGAGATGGTGGTCGAAGGCATCAAGACCAACGTGCCGCTGCACCAGGAGCTGATGTTCGACAACCGCTTCGTCGAAGGCGGCACCAGCATCCATTACCTCGAACATCGTCTCGCTGAACGCGGCGATCTGAAGCACGGCTGAACGCCACGGAGGCACGGATGTGGATTTCGGTCACGCTGCAGGCTGAGGCGAATCAGGCCGAAACCCTGTCCGAAACATTGATGGAGGCCGGCGCCCTGTCGGTGTCCATCGAGGACGCCGACGCCGGCACCGACGCGGAAACCCCCCAGTTCGGCGAACCGGGGCACCTGCCCACCGCGCTGTGGGATCACAGCCGCGTCGTCGCCCTGTTCGACACCACCACCCCGCTGGAACGCGCACTGGTCGAGGCCGCCACCGCCGCGGGCCTCGCTGCGGTGCCGCCCTTCACCTGCGAGGAAGTGGCGGAGCAGAACTGGGTGCAGCTCACGCAGAGCCAGTTCGACCCCATCCGCATCACCGACCGCATGTGGATCGTGCCGTCGTGGCACGACGCGCCTGACAACAACGCGATCAACATTGAGCTCGACCCCGGCATGGCCTTCGGCACCGGCTCGCACCCCACCACCCGGCTGTGCCTGGAGTGGCTGTGCGAGGCCGTCACGCCGGGTGCGACGGTGCTCGACTATGGTTGCGGCTCCGGCATTCTCGGCATCGCCGCGGTGCGCCTTGGCGCCGGTGACGTGCTCGGCATCGACATCGACGAGAAAGCCGTCGAGGCCGCCCGCGACAACGCCCAGCGCAACCATGTGGCAATGCGCCTGCAACACTCCGGCCAGCCGCTGGGTGAGCAGTTCGACATCGTCGTAGCCAACATCCTGACCAACCCGCTCAAGGTGCTCGCACCGCTGCTGGCCGCCCGTGTCGCGCCCGGCGGGCGCATTGCGCTGTCCGGCGTGCTGAGTGAGCAGGCCGACGACGTTATCGCCGCCTACGCCCCCTTCCTCGCACTCGAAGTCGGCGCCACCCACGAAGGCTGGGCACGGCTGCAAGGCCACAAACCGCCCGCACCATGACCATCACACGCTGCCCGGCCTGCTCGACCGCGTTCCGGGTCAGCCCCGAGCAGCTTGCGCTGCGCAACGGTCGCGTGCGCTGCGGCCACTGCTACCGCCCCTTCGACGCGCTGGCGCATCGCATTCCCGACGAGCCGCTTGCTGCCCCGGAACCGCCCTCGCAGATTCCGCCGGTCATCCAGCCGCGCCGGGTATCCGCTCACACACCGGCGGCCACCCCCACACCGGCCCGCCCGCCTTCTCCCGTCACACCGCCGACGGCACCCGCAGCGCCGCCCCCTGCGCCCCCTGCGCAAGCAGCGGCGCCTGCGCCTGCAGCACCCGCCGCGCAAGCTGAACGTGAGCCAGAACCCGCCCCGCTGTCCGAGCTCCCGGACCTCGACTTCCAGCTCCCGGAGCTGCCGTACGTGGACGAGCCGGACACCTGGATCGACATCGACCCGCGCACCGAACTCAAATGGAAGCCGGTCGAAGAGCGCGCCACCACGCTCGAAGCCATGGGTCACCCCTGGCACAGCACCGAAACCCGCATCGAGCCCGCACTGGACGATTCCGACGACGGCCTGCCGCCGCCCGCCCCCGCCTCGGTCGAAGCGCGCGCCCAGGCCATCGAGGACGACGTCGACCACTGGCGCACCAAGGTCTACGCCCCGCCCGCCAAACCCGTGCGCCACCGCTGGCTGTGGGCGCTCTGCATCGGCACCCTGCTGGGCAGCCTTGCCGCACAGGCCAGCTACATCTGGCGCGAACCCATCACCCGCGAATTCCCGCAACTGCGCCCGCTCTACCTCGAAGCCTGCGCCCGCCTCGGCTGCACCCTGCCGCTGCCGCGCGTCATCGGCGACCTGGCCATCGTGCGCTCCAACCTCGAATTCAACGCCCCCGGCAGCCCCTACTACGAGCTGCAAGCCGTCGTGCACAACCGCGCCGCTCACCCGCAACAAGTGCCGCACATCGAACTCACCCTCACCGACACCGCCGACCAACCGCTGATGCGCCGCGCCCTCACGCCGGCGGAGTGGCTGCCCAAGGGTTTCGTGCAGGAGGACGGAATTGCGGCCGGCGCACGCGTGGAATTCACACTGCCATTCGCGGCGCGTGAGCTGAAAGGGGTTACGGGGTTCAGGGTGGTGGCGTTCTATCCCTGAGCGCAACACCCAAGGCTAGGGATTCAGCTCACACAGACTCGAAATCCAGCCATGCGCCTCGACTTCGGCTGCACTCACCGGGCGCTGCCTTGCCGCCCAGCCACGCTCCAGCAGCGCACGCACAAAGTCCGCGTCATCGATCAGCAACAGCTCACCCCCGTCGGACAACCAGAGACTCCCCATCGGCAGCCCCTCGGGCCTGCCGTTACGTTCGCTCTGCGGAAACGCCCTGACCATCAAGGCTTCACGCAAGCGCTCGAACTCAAACACCCCGTCCGACACGCGCACCAAGCGCGGCAGAGCACCGTAGCTGATGGTCGCAGGACGATTCTGATGAACCATCAGCCGGCATCCACCGTGTGGCATGTCGACGCTGAAGGAGCGGACAGCGGCTTGCTGCGAGGCGGCGATGGTGCTTGCCAAACACAGAAGCGCCAGCATGCAGGCACGGATCACTGTAGCGACCTTCGCGACGATTGGACCTTTCATGCGGCGCAATGCCCTTCGGTTATTGCGCCCTACGCGGGCTAGACGCTGCGTTGGAATGCATAGGCAGTGGTTGTACTAGTGCCGTCAGCCCCCTCCTCTTTCGAGCCAACCGCCTTTTCTTCCAACAGATGACAGGCGCTGGTCATGTAGCCAGCAAGGTAGCTGATAACGCTCTTTAGAGTTTCAACCGGGTCGTACTTAGCCGCCCTATGAAGCTCTGTGAAATTTTTCCCGAGAGGGCTACCGATGCGTACAACATCGGCGTCAGCGATCGCTCTACCAAGTTCATGTGCGCACTGGTTTCTTATTTTGTTGAGGCCACGCAGACTTGAGGCAACGGAATCAGCAAGGTGCTGAACCGCCTCAACCAATACCAACTTTTGAGCATAAGACAGAGAGGCCGCCTCGATGACCTTATCGCCGCGAGGAAGGGAGAGCCGAATTAGTCGCTCAAGAAGATTCTCAGTAAACAGGTGCCCTCTGAGAATCAGCATCGTCGCGTCACCCTCTTCACCCACGGCCTGAAAGAAATTTTTTAACTCAATGTCGCGGAGCTCCGCGTCACCAAGTTCGACTCCTGACGCATCCATACCTACCCGCCTCCTCTAACTTTGGCTTAGGCCGCAAACTGTCTGACATCAGGCCCACAAACCCACAGAATCAACGACAGAACAAAAGCAAAAGCACCACTACCAAACCGCCGTTCTTCCCATGGCTCCCGAACATAACAACTACGTCTTCAGCATAAACGGATATCACACAGAAACACCACACACAAAACAGAAGCGGCCCGAAGGCCGCCTTGTCTAGCTCAGCGCGTTACGCGCGTTGTCCGCCCATCTTTCACCAACCTCACCCTCTGCCCCGGTGCGAAGTTCTCACCTTGGTCTTCCTGCACGACGGCGATCAGGCGGCCGCTATCGAGCTGGACGGTGACTTCCACGCCATTGCTGCGGGTGACGCCTTCTTCGACTGCGGAGCCGGCGAGGCCGCCGGCGACGGCGCCGAGCACCATGGCGATGCTGCGGCCGCTGCCGCCGCCTACGCTGCTGCCGGCAATACCGCCTATGGCGCCGCCGGCGATGGTGCCGACGGGGGTCTTGGTGCCTTCGAGACGCACGGCGCGCACGGATTCGATGGTGCCCATTTCGATGTCCATGGCGCGACGGGCTTCGCCGCGCTCATAGGTGCCGCCGCCCAGGCCGGAGGCGCAACCGCCGAGCAGCAACGCGGCAAGGGCGATGACGATCCAGCCGGAATACTGTTTGCTGATGTTCATGACCACAGTTCCTCTTCAAACGCTTCACGATAGATGCGCGCGATGTCGTCGCGCGACGGGCAGTGGTTCTGCCCGCCGCGCCGGGCAATCTTGACGGCCCCCATGACCGAGGCCAGCCGGCCGGTGCGCTCCCAGCCGAGATTGTTGGCAAGACCGTACAGCAGGCCGGCGCGGTAGGCGTCGCCGCAGCCGGTGGGGTCTTCGATGGACGCCGCGGCCACGCAGGGGATGTCGATGCGCTCGCCGCCGGTGTAGATGTGCGAGCCTTCGGCACCGCGCGTGACGACCAGCGCTTCCACCCGCGTGGCGACCTCTTCCAGCGACAGACCGGTGCGCTCGCACAGCATCTGCCCCTCGTAGTCGTTGACGGCACACCAGGTGGCGAGGTTCAGGAAGCGCAACAATTCCTCACCATTGAACATCGGCAGCCCCTGACCCGGATCGAAGATGAAGGGGATGCCGGCGGCGGCGAACTGTTCGGCGTGCTGCACCATGCCGTCGCGGCCGTCCGGGGCGACGATGCCGAGCTTCACGCCGGGGGCGTCGGTGACGGCGTTCTCGTGCGCAAAGCTCATCGCACCGGGGTGGAAGGCGGTGATCTGGTTGTCGTCCAGATCAGTGGTGATGAAGGCCTGGGCGGTGAAGGTGCCGGGCACCTGGCGCAGGTTGGCGCGCGACAGGCCGAGCGTGTCGAGGCGGCTGATGTACGGCGCGGCGTCGTCCCCGACGGTGGCCATGATGCGGGCGTCGGCGCCGAGCAGCTTGAGGTTGTAGGCAATGTTGCCGGCGCAGCCGCCGAACTCGCGGCGCATGTCGGGCACCAGAAAGGCGACGTTCAGGACGTGGATCTTGTCCGGCAGGATGTGATTCCTGAAACGATCATGGAACACCATGATCGTGTCGTAGGCCATCGAACCGCACACCAGAATCGTCATCGTCCCGCTCCTTGCGAAAACGCTGATTATAGGCGTCCCGGCTCGCGCCCCGGCGTAACCGCGGCGTAACTCTCTCGTCATTCGACTGCAACGCGGCCTTCCCACAATGGCCGCAAAACAGACGAGGACAAAGACGATGACGATGTTGCAGACCGACCGCCGTGCCTTCCTGCGCGAACCTCGCAGCCTTCACGTGACCCTGGCCAACTGCGAGACCGAAGTGCTCGAAGCGCAGAAGCTGCGCTACCGGGTGTTCCACGACGAGATGGGCGCACGCCTCTCCAGCCGCACGCCGGGCGTGGATCGCGACGTGTATGACCCGTTCTGCGAGCACCTGATCGTGCGCGACGAGAACCTCGGCCGCATCGTCGGCACCTACCGCATCCTGTCGCCGTCGGCGGCGCGCAAGGTGGGCGGTTACTACTCCGAGAACGAGTTCGACATCACCCGCCTGCAGCACCTGCGCGAGCGCATCGTCGAGATCGGCCGCTCGTGCATCGACCCGGAATACCGCAGCGGCGCGGTGATCACGCTGCTATGGTCGGGGCTGGCGCGCTACATGCTGGAGAACAAGTACGAGTACCTGATGGGCTGCGCCTCGGTGAGCATGGCCGACGGCGGGCACAATGCGGCCAGCCTGTACAATCAGCTCAAAAATGAGCACCTGGCGCCGCTGGAGTATCACGTCTTCCCGCGCCACCCGCTGCCGCTGGAACGACTGCGCGGCGATCTCGAAACGCACACCCCGCCGCTGATCAAGGGTTACCTGCGCGCCGGAGCGTGGATTTGTGGGGACCCTGCATGGGATCCGGACTTCAACACCGCCGACCTGCCGATCCTGCTGCCGATGAACCGGTTGCAGGACCGCTACGCCCGTCACTACACCGGCCGTCCGGACTGAAGCGCTTCTGGCGCAAGACGCGCCTCACGCTGCACCTGTTCGCCGGGCTCGCCACCGTCATCACCGTCTTTCCGTTCGTGAGTCTGGCCACGCGGCGCAAGCTGCGCCAGCGCTGGTCGCTGCGGCTTCTGAACATTCTCGGTATCGAATTGCGCACCGGCGGCGCGGCAATTGCGCCGGGCACCATGCTGGTGGCCAACCACGTGTCGTGGATCGACATCTTCGTGATCAACGCGGTGGCACCGGCGGCCTTCATCTCCAAGGCCGAGGTGCGCAAGTGGCCGGCCATCGGCTGGCTCGCGGCCAAGAACGAAACGGTGTTCCTGCAGCGCGGCAGCCGCGGTCACGCCCGCATCATCGGCGGCGAGATCGGCCGTGCGCTGCAGGCCGGCTCGACGGTGGCGCTCTTTCCCGAAGGCACGACCACCGACGGCAGCCACGTGCTGCACTTCCACGCCGCGCTGCTGCAACCGGCGCTCGACACCAGCAGCCCGATCCAGCCGCTGGCGCTGCGCTACCGCAACGCGCAGGGTGAGTTCACGCTCGCTGCGGCCTACTACGGAGAGATGTCGCTGATCGAATGCATCAGCAACATCGTGTCGGAACCGGCCATCGTGGCCGAGGTGGAGGTGATGCCGGCCGAAACCCACGCGCCGGAGCTGGACCGTCGCCCGCTCGCCAACGCGCTGCAAGCGCGCATTGCGGAGCGCGTCACGGCCGCCTGAGGCAGCCGGCTCAGCCGTCTTCCTGAAACACCTGCCCGTCTTCCAGCCGCACGGCGGTGAGCTTGCCGCCCCACACGCAACCCGAGTCCAGCGCGATCAACCCAGGCTCGCGGTGAAAGCCCAGCGCTGACCAATGGCCACACACCACGGTGTGCGTCTTCCAGGCCGGTTTGTCTGCGCGGAACCACGGCACGCTGCCGGACGGCCCCTTGGACGGCGGCCCCTTGCCATCGAGCGCAAGACGCCCCTCGGGCGAGCAGAAGCGCATGCGGGTCATGGTGTTGACGATGAAACGCAGGCGGTCCCAGCCTTTCAGATCGGAGCTCCACTTGGCGGGCTTGTCGCCAAACAGGTGCTTGAGGAAATCCTTCGCGTCTGTGCCACGCAACGCAGCCTCGACCTCACCGCCCAGTTGCAACGCCTGACGGGCGCTCCATTGCGGCACCAGACCGGCATGCACCAGCAGGTGATCGCCCTCCACATGCACCATCGGCCGCCGCGCCAGCCAGTCAAGCAGCTCATCGCGGTCAACGGCCTTGAGCACGTTGTCGAGCGTGTCGTCGCGCGTCCGCGGCGCGGCCTTGGCGGCCACCATCAAGAGGTAGAGATCATGGTTGCCGAGCACGGTGATGGCCGCATTGCCCAACCCACGCACCACACGCATGACCTCGGCCGAATGCGGGCCGCGGTTGACCAGATCGCCGGCAATCCACAGCCGGTCCGCCGACGGGTCGAAGCGGATGCGTTCGAGCAGGCGCGAGAACGGCGTGTAGCAGCCCTGGATGTCTCCGATTGCGTAAGTAGCCATCAGCGCCCGTAGTAGTCGCGGTACCAGGAAACAAAGCGCGCCACGCCGTCCCGCACCGGTGTGGCCGGCGCAAAGCCCACCCACTCGGCCAGTTCGGCGGTGTCGGCAGCAGTGGCCGGCACGTCGCCGGCCTGCAGCGGCAGGAAGTTCTTCTGCGCCTCAAGACCCAGCGAGGCCTCGATGGCGGAAATGAAATCCATCAGCGGCACCGGGTCGTTGTTGCCGATGTTGAACACTCGATACGGGGCACGCGAACGGGCGGGGTCGGCGGCTACCGCGTCGTAGTCCGGATCGGACTGCGGCACGCGATCAAGCGTGCGCACCACGCCTTCGACGATGTCGTCGATGTAGGTGAAGTCGCGCCGCATGCGGCCATGGTTGAAGACGTCGATGGGCCGCCCTTCGAGCATGGCTGATGCGAACAGGAACAGCGCCATGTCGGGCCGGCCCCACGGGCCATACACCGTGAAAAAGCGCAGGCCGGTGGTGGGCAGACCGTAGAGATGGCTGTAGGTGTGGGCCATCAGCTCGTTGGCCTTCTTGGTGGCGGCGTAAATACTCACCGGGTGATCCACGCTGTCGTGCTCGGAGAACGGCATCTTCTCGTTACCGCCATACACGCTGGAGCTGCTGGCATACACCAGATGCTGCACACCGCCGTGGCGGCAACCTTCGAGGATGTTCATGAAACCGACAAGGTTGCTGTCGACGTAGGCGTGCGGGTTCTCCAGCGAATAGCGCACGCCAGCCTGGGCGGCCAGATGCACCACGCGGTCGAAACGCTCGTCAGCAAACAAGCGTGCCATGCCGTCGCGGTCCGCCACGTCCATGCGCACGAAACGGAAAGCTGCGTGTGGCGTGAGGCGAGCCAGCCGCGCTTCTTTCAGCGTGGGGTCGTAGTAATCGTTGAGATTGTCGAGACCGACCACCTCATCGCCCCGCGCAAGCAAGACCAGGCTCACATGCATGCCGATGAAGCCGGCGGCGCCGGTGACGAGAACTTTCATGCGCGATGAATCCATGAATAAGGTGTGGCCGATTATCGCATGGCCCGTTCGCTATACTGGGCGCCCGTCGCCAATCACCCGCCCTGCATGCCCGCCCGCCTCGCCTACTCCCTGCTGTGGCTTCTCGCCTTGCCCTTCGTGCTGCTGCGCCTGCTGTGGCGCGCACGCCGGCAACCGGGCTATGTGCAGGACATCGGTCAGCGTTTTGCGTGCTTCGACAGCCCCGCGCCGCAGCGCGCGATCTGGCTGCATGCCGTATCCGTCGGCGAAACGCGCGCAGCCGAACCGCTGGTGCGTGCGCTGCGCGCACGCTGGCCCGACCACACCGTGGTGCTGACGCAGATGACGCCGACCGGTCGCGAAACCGCGCAGGCGCTGTTCGGCAGTGACGACGGCGTGCGCATCGTGTGGCTGCCCTACGACCTGCCGATGCTGGCAAAGCGCTTCTTCGCGCATTTCAGACCGCACATCGGCATCGTCATGGAAACCGAGCTGTGGCCCAACACCCTGCTCGCAGCGCGCAGCGCTGGCGTGCCGGTGCTGCTTGCGAATGCGCGCCTGTCCGAGCGCTCTGCGCGACGCTATGCACGCTGGCCAACGCTGGCCGCGCTCACGGTCGGCGCACTGGATGCCATCGGCGCGCAAACCGCGGGTGACGCCGAACGTCTGCGCCGCATCGGCGCACAGGCCGTGGAAATCACCGGCAACGTGAAGTTCGACATCGCCCCGCCGGCCACACAACTCGCCCTGGGCGAGGCCTTCCGGGCGGGATTCAATGACCGCCCTGCCGTGCTCGCCGCCAGCACGCGCGATGGCGAGGAAGCGCTGATCCTCGACGCCTTCACCCGGCAGGCGCCGGCCGACACGCTGCTGGTCATCGTGCCGCGTCACCCGCAGCGCTTTGACGAAGTGGCCGCGCTGGTCGAAGCGCGCGGCCTGAAGCTGGCGCGCCGCAGCCGTGACGAGATCATCACGGCCGATACGCGCGTATGGCTGGGCGATTCAATGGGCGAGATGTTTGCGTACTACGCGGCGGCCGATGCCGCGCTGATCGGCGGCAGCTGGCTGCCCTTCGGCGGACAGAACCTGATCGAGGCCAGCGCGGTGGGCACCCCCGCGCTGGTCGGCCCGCACACCTACAACTTCCTGCAGGTGGCCGAACAGGCGGTGGAATGCGGCGCAGCGCTACGTGCGGCCGATGTGGCAGCCGGCATGCAGGCCGCGCTGACCCTCATCGCAGACCCGACGGCCCGCGAACGCTCGTCACAGGCCGGACGGGCCTTCACCGCCGCCCATCGCGGGGCGACGGAACACACCCTGCGGCTGATCGAGGTGCGGATCGTAGGGCGCAATAACTGAAAGGCATTTCGCCGTATTCGCCAAGCTCCGGCAACGCACGCCTCGCGAACACTCCATGCGGCGCAATGCGCTGCGCTTATTGCGCCCTACGCCACTGAATTCAACGCGCGAGCAGCGCGTTGATGGTTTCCAGATCGGTTTCAGCCAGCATGCCGGACGCAGCCTTCAGCCGCAGCTGCGCAATCAGCGTGTCGTAGCGCGCCTGGGCCAAGTCCTGACGCGTCTGGGCCAATTGGGTCAGTGAGTTCAGCACGTCGATGTTGATGCGCACACCCACTTCGTACCCGAGGCGATTGGCCTCCAGTGCGGACAGCGACGAAACCTCGGCCGCTTCCAGCGCGCGGATACGCGCCAGCCCGCTCGACACGCCGAGATAGGCTTCACGCGCAGCCAGCGCCGAACCTCGGCGGGCGAACTCCAGATCCGCGTCGGCACGCACCTTCAGCGCCGCCGTCTCACGCGACACCGACGAGATGCGACCGCCGGCATACAGCGGCATGTTGAACTGCAGGCCGATGGTGGTGCTCTCGGTGCGCGGCGACAGGCCGTTGTTCTGGCGCGTGCCGACACCGTGGCTGGCCACCAGATCGAGTGTGGGCAGATGCCCGGCGCGGGCGCGAGCCACCTCGCGGGAGGCGATCTCCTGCAACAGCAATTGCACCTGCACCTCCAGGCTGGCGTCCGATGCGGCGCCCGCCCAGCTCATCGGGTCGGCCGGCTCGGGCGCGGCAAAGGACACCCCGGAACGCAGCCGGGCGAGCTCACCCGGCTCACCACCGACAGTGCGTGCCAGCGTGTCACGCGCCACGTCAAGCGCGGCCTCGGCGGCAATCACCTGCGCCTGCGCCAGATCGAAGCGCGACTGCGCCTCGTACACGTCGGTGATGGTGACGGTGCCGACCTCGAAGCTGGTCTTGGCAATTTCGAGTTGTTCCTCAGCCGCGGTGCGCAGTTGCGTGACCGCATCGAGTGCGTCGAGAGCGTTGAGCACGCCGAAATAGTCTTGCGCCACGCGCAGGATCAGATCCTGCCGGGCCTGACCGAAGCGCACGTTGGCCAGATCGGTCTGCAATGCGCCCTGTTTGGCCGCGATGAAGTTCTGCATGCGGAACAGCGGCTGCGTGAGCTGCACACGCCAGGAGTTGCTGCTGAAACTGTCGGACGGCCCGCCGGAGGGGTCGACCACGTTGCGCGCGGCATTGGCCGTCAGCGCGATGTCGGGCAACAGCCCCGCGCGCCCCTGCACCACACGCTCCTGCCCGGCCAGCAGTTCGGCCCGGGCGGCGGCAAACTGGGCATCGTTGGCCAGCGCCTGCTGGTAGGTACCGAGCAGGTCGGCGGCCGAGGCGGCTAGCGGGAAAAGGCTGGCGATGCAGACAATCAGCGTTCGCTTCATCAAGAACTCCGGTCAGTACTGGGGCATGGCCGGATCAACGTCGGCTGCCCACGCAGCCACGCCCCCGGCGAGATTGAAGACACGCGAAAAGCCCTGGCGTTCGAGGAACATGCAGACCTGCGCACTGCGCATGCCGTGATGGCAGATGACGACGATCTCGGCCTCGGGATCGAGCTCTTCGACGCGGGCCGGCACGCTAGACATCGGCATCGGCTGCGAGCCGGCAATGTGGCAGGTGGCGAACTCCCACGGCTCGCGTACGTCGAGCAGCAGCGGCGCGGGTGTTTCAGACTGGGTCAGGCGGCGGGCGAGATCGGCGGGAGCGAGGTTCTGCATGGGATTCCGGTTTGTGCGGGGCCAGGCGCGATTGTAGCGCCCGCCCGCCGGAATCAGCGAACGCTGCCGGGTTGTGCGGAAACAGGAAGCTGCAGATGGAAGCCGCCGGGAGAACCCTTGGCGACTTTCTTGGCGGCGGCCGCGGCGGAAGCCACGTCCTCGGGGGAGCGAAACTGGCCGCGCGTGACCTCGACCGCACCGACCGACAGCGCGGTGAGCGGAAAGAAGGCACGGAAACCGCGGCGGTCCTCACTCTCGAAACCGTTGCGCGCCAGATCTGCGTCATCGAACAGCGCACGGGCACGGCCGGAGAATTCGTGCACGGCGCGGCGGCAGCGCAACTCCCAGTCCTCGCTCTGGAACAGCACGACAAAATCGTCACCACCGACATGGCCGACGAAATCCTGGCCCTGATCGCAGGCATCGAGAATGTTCTGGGCTGCCAGCTTGATCATCTCGTCGCCGCGCCAGTAGCCGTAGAGGTCGTTGTACGGCTTGAAGTTGTTCAGATCGAAATAGCAGGCGGTGAAGCTCGCTCCGGCTTCGAGCAGGCGGCGGATGTGCTCAGTGATCGGGATGTTGCCGGGCAGCAGCGTCAGCGGGTTGGCGTGCCGCGCGGCCTCGATGCGCCGCTCGGTCACGGCACGCACCAGGCTCTCGCCAGTGGCCAGCCCGGCATAGCGGCCACCGTCGGTGACGATGAAGCCTTCGAACAGGTAGCGCTGGTCGTCACCCGCCAGCATGCGCACCATCGAGTCGATGTTCACCGCGCGATCCACGCGCAGCGGCTGGGCGTTCATCAGGCCGGTGCAGGCGCGGCGACCATACAGCTCGTTGAAATAGGGTTGGGCGTAACGGTCGAGGAAGGTGCGACGGTCGATCAAGCCGACCGGGTAATCGCGCTCCACCACGGCCACCGCATGCAGGTCCGGCCACTTCGCGAAGACGCGGCGCACGTCTTCGTTGCAGGCGTCGGACGCCACCGTCGGCGCGGCGACGATCAGGCGCGACACCGTGTGATCGGGGTGCGGATCCGGCATGGCGTTGGGCAACACCGCAATCTTCGACGAAGCCAGCAGCGAACCGACCTCTTCCGGCAGCACCAAAGCCGGCACGGGCAGCGGGCGCCCGAGCAGGTAGCCCTGCGCAAAGCGGCAGCCCAGATCGCGCAGCACCGTCAGCTCGGACGGCGTCTCGATGCCCTCGGCCACCAGCAGCGTACCGAAGCGCTCGGCCAGCGTCAGCATGGCGCGCACCACGTCGACCTTGCGCGGGTCGCGATGCACCTCGCGCGCGAAGAACTTGTCGAGCTTGACGATGGCCGGCTTGAGCTGCGACCACAGGCGCAGGCTGGAGCGCCCGTCGCCGAAGTCGTCCAGCGCAAGGCCGATGTCCTGCGCCGCAAATACCGTCAGCGCCTCGCGCAGGCGTTCCGGGTGCTCTACGCGCTCGTGCTCGGTCAGCTCGATCATCAGGCGCGCCGGCGCCACCCCGGCATCCACTGCAGCACGGAACAGCAGCGCACCGCGATCGGCGGCAAAGGCTTCGATGGCAGGTGCGCCGAGATTGATGAAGAGCTTGCCAGGCAGGCCGAGCCGGCCAAAAGCCGTGATCGCGCCGAGCGCCGCCGCGACTTCCAGCTCCAGCAGACGCCCTTCCTCTGCGGCGCAGCGCAGCATGACTTCCGGCGACTCCAGCGGCGTGCCGGCAGGCCCGCGCATCAGGGCCTCGTAGCCAAACACGGAACCGCCCGCCAGATCGGCAATCGGCTGGAACACGAAGCGCAGCCGCTCCTCGTCGATCAGCGCCGCCAGCGGCGAACGCTGCAGCAAGGAACGGCCGCGCCGGCCGGGGCTGGCCGGCAGGACATCATCTGCGTGCATGCGACCCATGCTGGCATCTCCGTCGGAATGGGATCGCATTATTCGTCTGCCGGGTTACAGCGACGTGACGGCCGCCAGGCGCCACAGCGTCGTGAGCTCGTCCTTGCGCGCGGCGTGCAGCGGGTCGTCCGGGTCGGACGCGCGGCCGTGGCGCGGTTGCGCGTCGAGCCGCCCGAGCACCCGCAAACCGGCCGCGGCAAAAGCCGCTTCGAGTTCGCCCGGCGCCCGCAGCCCGAGCCGCTCCGCCAGGTCCGACAGGATCAGCCAGCCCTCGCCACCCGCTTCCAGATGTTCAGCCAGACCGGCCAGAAAGCCCTTCAGCATCGCGCCGTCGGGGTCATACACCGCGCGGTCGAGCGACGAGCCGGCCTTGGCCGGCAGCCACGGCGGGTTGCACACCACCAGATCGGCGCGACCGGTCGGATAGAGATCGGCGTCGAGCACGTCGACGCGTTCCGCCAGGCCCAGCCGCGCAAGGTTGTCCTGCGCACAACGCAGCGCCCGCGGCGAATTGTCAGTGGCCACCACCTGCTCCACGCCACGCCGCGCCAGCACCGCTGCCAGTACGCCGGTGCCGGTGCCGAGATCGAAGGCCCGCCGCGCACCCGCCGGCAGCGGCGCCTGCGCAACCAGATCCACGTATTCGCCACGCACCGGGGAGAACACGCCGTAGCGCGCATGAATGCGCTCGCCCAGCGCGGGCACCTCGACACCATTGAGCTGCCATTGATAGGCACCCAGCGCACCCTGCAACTCACGCAGCGACAGCGCCGCGGGCTCGGCAAGCTCGCCCCAGGCCTCGCTGCAGGCCGCCGCAACATCCGGCGCACGACCCAGTGGCACCCGCCAGCCCGGCTCGACCGGAATCAGCAACAAGCCGAGCGTACGAGCGCGCTGGGCCTGGGTCAGGCGATAGAGGTTGAAGGCTTCGGTCGGGTCGACGGGCGCCTTGCGTTTCGCACGGCTGCGGTCGAAGCGCCGGCCCATGGCCTGCAGCAGCTGACGGGCGTTGTGATAATCGCCCGCCCACAGCAGCGCCGTGCCTTCGCACACCAGCCTGTAAGCCGTGTCGGCCGGCAGGGTGTCGTCGGCCAGCTGCACGCGCGCGGGCGGCTTGGCAGCGCTCTCGCTCAGCCAGCGCGCGGAGTGGTCCTGCCCGGCCGCGTCACGCCACGCGATGCGCGGCGTCGCGTCATTCATCGAGCCAGCACTTTGAGCAGGAAGGCGTGGATATGCAGCAGCTCCTGCGGCGTGACGGTGTGCACCATGCTGTACGGACGCCATTCCACCGGATAGTCCAGGCCGGTCAACACGTCGCGCGAAAATTCGGCACGTGCGAAGGGGATGACCGGATCGGCCGTGCCGTGCGCGAGGAAGATCGGCACATCGGCGTTGGCGGGCGCACGCTCGGCCGCCAGCGTATCGGGCAGCGGCAGATAACCGGACAGGCCAACCAGACCCGCCAGACGCTGCGGGTAGCGCAGGCCGGCCATCAGCGTCATTGCGCAGCCCTGCGAGAAACCCATCAGCACGATGCGCTCGGCCGGTACGCCGCGCGCAATCTCGGCATCGATCAGCGCAGCCACCTCGGCCTGCGACTCGCGCAGACCGGGTTCGTCCTCGTTCTTGCCGCGCTCGAAGCTGAGGATGTCGAACCACGCGCGCATGCGGTGGCCGCCGTTGATGGTGACCGGGCGTACCGGCGCGTGCGGAAAGACGTAGCGCACCGACCCGACCGACTTGAGGTCGAGCTGGTCGCAGATCGGGACGAAGTCATTGCCGTCGGCACCCAGGCCGTGCATGACGATGATGCTGGCCTGCGGGTTGCTGCCGGTTTCGTGTTCGATGGCGTCAAGAGACATGGGAAAAACCTCGGTTCGGTATCAGGAAAATCAGCGCAGCACGTCGAGCAGCTCGACTTCGAACATCAACTTGGCATTGGGCGGAATCACGCGCCCCGCTCCGCGACTGCCGTAAGCGATGGCCGGCGGGCAGATCAGCCGGGCCTTGCCGCCAACCTGCATGCGCTGCAGGCCCTCGGTCCAGCAGGCAATGACCTGGTTGAGCCCGAAATCGATGGACTGGCCACGCGCATACGAGCTGTCGAATTCACGCCCGTCGGCGAGCGTGCCGCGATAGTGCACGCGCACCCGGTCACGCGGACCGGGGCTGACGCCCTCGCCGGCCCGCAGTTCTTCATAGACCAGGCCGCTGGCGGTCACGACCGGCTCGGCCTGGGCCAGCGGCGCGACACACAACAGGGCGAATACGGACAGAGCAAAAAACGATCGGATCATCGGTGCAACTCCGCAGCGGTTCGGGTCGCCATCATCCCTGCTTGCTCAAGTGCGTGCAACGACATGTGCCCGCTGCCTTGACGGAAGTCATATCTGCTCATACAAAGCCCGACGGCATTTCGGCGATTGAAGTTAAGCTGCATTTGCAATGTCCGAGCTCTCCAACACACCCGAATCCGTCGAACGCCTTGACGCCACCGCCCCGCGCAGCCAGCGTGCGCGGCGGGCGGCCATGCTGCTGGCCGGCGCGCTGATCCTGGTGCTGTGCGTATCCCTGGTCGCGCTCGACGCCCGCCACTCGCACGAGTCGCGCGAGCTGCGCCTGACCCAGGCCGAAACGGTACTGACCAACTTCACGCGCTCGCTGGCGCAACACGCCGAAGACAAGATCAAGGAAGCCGACACCTACCTGGATCAAATGGTCGAACGGCTGCAGGTCGAAGGCATGGATGAAGCGCACGCGGCACGCCTGCATCCGCTGCTGATGAGCGCCGTACGCGAAATGCCGCAGCTGCACGGCCTGTTCGTCTATGACGAAGCCGGGCGCTGGGTGGTGAACTCCCAGCCGGTGCTGCTGACCCAGTTCAACAACTCCGACCGCAACTACTTCATCCACCACCGCGACAACCCGGATGACCACGTGTATGTCGGCCCGCCGATCCGCAGCCGCTCGACCGGCGACTGGATCATCACGGTGTCGCGCCGCGTCGACAAGCTCGATGGCAACTTCGGCGGCGTCGTGCTGGCGACCATGGCAATGAGCCATTTCAACGAGTATTACAGCGGCTACAACATCGGCAACGCCGGCACCATCACCCTGCTGCAGTCCAACGGCACGCTGCTGGCCCGCCACCCGTTTGCGGAAGACGTCATGGGCACGCTGCTCGGCGACGACCCACTCTATCGTGACGAGATACTCCTGCGCGGCCGCGGCGTACTGCGCGCGCCGCTGGCCGACGGGCAGCAACACCTGGTGGCGTTCCGACACCTCGAGCGCTATCCGCTCGCCGTGGTCGTCACCCAGTCGCGCGACGAGGTGCTGGCCGACTGGAGCAAGGATGCACGGGCCCGATCACTCGGCGTGGCGCTGCTGTCCATCGTGCTGGCCGTATTGGGCCTGTTCGCCCTGCGCATGGTGGCGCAACGTCTGCGTGCCGAAGATGCCTTGCGCGGCGCGCGCGATGCCCTGCATACGGCCAACCTCTCGCTGCAGCGGCTGGCTGCCGAAGACGGCCTCACCGGGCTGGGCACCCGGCGTGCTTTCGACGACCGGCTGGCCGCGGAACTGAGCCGGACGCGGCGCGAGCATGTGGCCCTGTCGCTGCTGCTGATCGATGTCGATCACTTCAAACCCTACAACGATCTCTACGGCCATCTGGCCGGCGACGATTGCCTGCGCGCCGTCAGCGCCGTGATCAGCCATATCGCCACCCACCGGGGCGGGGACTTCGCCGCGCGATACGGCGGTGAGGAATTCGCGGTACTGCTGCCGAACACGCCCGCCGCTGGCGCGCTACTGGTTGCCGAACGCCTGCGTGCTGCCATTGCCGGGCTGGAGCAGCCGCACGCGGGCAGCCCGGACGGGCGACTGACGGTCAGCATCGGTCTTGCCGAACTGCCGCCCGGCGACAACATCACCACGGCCGAAACCCTCATCCGGTGCGCAGATCAGGCGCTGTACTCGGCCAAGGAAAGTGGCCGCAATCGCGTCGTCACCTACCCCTCCGAGCCGGACCTCTGAAGCAGGCACCGGGGGCGGGTTTCGGCGTATCCTCGCCTCCATCCACATCGTCACACCCGCCGCCAGTCGCGCCCCGCAGCACATGAGCCCCACGCCCCGTCGCATCGCCCACCTCGACATGGACGCCTTCTATGCGTCGGTCGAGCTGCTGCGCTATCCCGAACTGCGCGGGCACCCGGTGGTGGTCGGCGGACGCCGCGCCGACGCACCGGAAACGCTTGCCGACGGGACGCGGCGCTTCACGCGCCTGGCCGATTACGTCGGGCGCGGCGTGGTAACCACCTCGACCTACGAAGCGCGCGCGCTGGGCGTGTTCTCGGCCATGGGCATGATGAAGGCCGCCCGGCTCGCCCCGGACGCCGTGCTGCTGCCGGCCGACTTCGACGCCTATCGCCACTGCTCGCGCCTGTTCAAGGAGGCGGTGGCCGCCATTGCGCCGTGCATCGAGAACCGCGGCATCGACGAGATCTACATCGATCTGAGCGACCTGGACGAAGCCACACTGCCGCTCGCACAACGCATCAAACAGGCGGTGCGCGACGCCACCGGGCTGTCGTGTTCGATTGCCGTGGCGCCCAACAAGCTGCTCGCCAAGATCGGATCCGAGCTCGACAAGCCCGACGGGCTGACCTTGCTGAGCATGGCAGATCTGGAAACACGCATCTGGCCGCTGGCTGCACGCAAGATCAACGGCATCGGCCCCAAGAGTGCCGAGAAACTGTCCGCACTGGGGCTGGAGACGGTCGGCGACATCGCCCGCGCCGACCCGGCGCTGTTGCGCCAGCACTTCGGCCGCAGCTACGCCGAGTGGCTGATCGAGGCCACCCACGGGCGCGACGAGCGCCCGGTGGTTACGTCCTCCGAGCCGAAGTCGATCAGCCGCGAGACCACCTTCGAGCGCGACCTGCACCCGCGGCACGACCGCGAAACCCTGTCGGGCATCTTCACCGCGCTGTGCGAGCGCGTTGCGGGCGATCTGTCGCGCAAGAATGTCACCGGGCGCACCATCGGCATCAAGCTGCGCTACGCCGACTTCACCACCGTCACGCGCGACCACACCTTGCCGGCGGCGGTGGCTGACGCGGCCGCAATCCGTCGTGCGGCCGGCGAGTGCCTCAAACGCGTGCCGCTGGACAAGCGCCTGCGCCTGCTCGGTGTGCGCGTGAGCTCGCTGCAAACGCCCGACGACACACCGCCACAGACTGCGCAGGCCGAACTCCCGCTGGGAGTGCCGGCTTGATGCGTGCGCTGCCCCTGCTGTTCGCCTGCCTGATGGCGCTGCCGGCCGTGGCGCAAACGATCCACCTCACCGACGACACCGGCCGCGAACTGCGGCTGGACGGGCCGGCCCGGCGCATCGTCAGCATCGCGCCGCACATCACCGAGCTGCTGTTCGCCGCAGGGGCGGGAGACCGCATCGTCGGCGCAGACGAATTCAGCGACTTCCCGCTCGAAGCGCGCCAACTGCCGCGCATCGGCCGCCATTCCAGCCTCGATCTGGAAGCCATCCTCGCGCTCAAGCCGGACCTGGTCATCGGCTGGGCCAGCGGCAACCGCATGCCGCAACTGCAGAACCTCGAACGTCTCGGCATCCCGCTGTACCTGAACGAGATCCGTCGTATCGACGACATTGCCGAGAGCATCGAGACCTTCGGCCACATTACGGCCAGCCCGTCAGCCACCCGCCGCGCCGCTCAACTGCGCGAACGCATTGCGGCGCTGAAAGCGCGGGAGCACAGCGGCCCCCGACTGCGCGTGTTCTATCAAATCTGGCACCAACCGCTGATGACGGTCAACGGCGAGCACCTGATCTCGCAGGCGGTGTCGCTGTGCGGCGGGCAGAACGTGTTTGAGGGACTGACTACGCTGGCGCCTGCGGTAGGCGTCGAGAGCGTATTGCTGGCCGACCCGGAAGTAATCATCGCCAGTGGTTCCAACGCAGACAGCCCAAGCTGGCTGCAGGACTGGCGGCGCTGGCCGCAACTGGCGGCGGTGCGCCAGGAGCAGCTCGTCGCCATTGCGCCCGACATCGTGCAGCGGCCAACGCCGCGCTTTCTCGATGGGGTGGAAGCGATCTGCGCCGCGCTCGACCGGGCGCGACAGCAGCAATCAGGCGACTGAGCGCGCCCGACGCACGCGCGAACGGCGGTAGATCTGGCGCCACTCGCCACGGGTAACGGACCACCAGGCACGATCGAGCTCCCACGCAAGTCGCGGCAGCATCGGCCCGAGATGGCGCTCGGCCACCGAATCCTCGACCAGCGTTTCGAGCGCAGGCATTTCACGCAGTGCAGCCAGACGTTCCACCAGGCTCGGGTGCAGACCATCTTCCGCGCCGCAATCCTCACCCAGACAGCCACCACGCTGATCCGACGGCAGAAAGCCCGCCACCATGCCCAGCCCCATGTCGCGATACGGCCGCACGGACGGGCGCGGCAACTCAGCGCATTGCGCCATGACCTTGACCCAGTAGTCACAACGCAGAAAGCGCTCGCGCGCGGCCACTTCGAGCAGGGTCTGTGCGAGCAAGGGCGCACCGACGGTGTCGGCCGCCACTCGATCCGCTTCGAACTCCTCGATACGCGACAGCGCCTGCGCCTGCAGCACGTCGTCGAGCGTCAGGCGGTCAATCAGCGCTCCGACACAGGGAATACGCTCGATGCAGTTGTCGACTGCGCGAAACCACCATGCGCGCAGATGGCATGCCCAGGCTGCAAGCGCACGACGCTGGCAGGCCAGGTGACCGAATTCATGCGCGAGGATTGCGCCAAGCTGACGCTCGGAAACGCTGTGCGCCAGTGGCAGGCCGATCAGAAGGTGCGTTTCCATGCGGCCATACAGACCGTGACGCGGACGCTGCAACACAGCCGCATTGATGTCGCCGGTGATCCAGATGATGTCGACGCGCACACCACCGAAGTCACTGCCCACCCGCTCGACCAGGGCATACAGAGAGGGTGCCAGCTCACGCGACAGCATCACGCCGACCGGCGGCGGATTGGAGGCAAACAGGCAGCCCCCCAGACGCAGCGCAACCCAGGCACCCAGCCCACTGAGCGCGATCCACGACAGCGCCGAAACCCACTGCCCAGAAAAGGCCTGACTCTGCCCCAGCCACAGCGCGAAGCATGCCGCACCTGCCGCAAGTGCAAAGACCATCAACGCAACGCCCAAGCCCAAAGCCGCCCGCAAGGTGAGACGCTGCGCGAGCCTCGCGCGCTGGTTCAACTGGGTGTATCCGTCCAAGGCAAGCCCCCCGGCGAGATGTCGGGCGGAATATAGGCCCATCCTTTCGGAGGGTGCGTATACATCCCGATTGGGCGGGATTATTTCACACTGGCAGATGGACGGCCGGACTCTGTTGCACAGCGTACTCAGCCGTCTCCACACGCGACACCTCACGGCACGAAGCTGGAGTCCGACGCCTGAGCCAATGC
This sequence comes from Pseudazoarcus sp. NS36, assembly GCF_059703705.1. Taxonomy (NCBI): domain Bacteria; kingdom Pseudomonadati; phylum Pseudomonadota; class Betaproteobacteria; order Rhodocyclales; family Zoogloeaceae; genus Pseudazoarcus; species Pseudazoarcus sp. NS36. The sequence continues at coordinate 397,017 of NZ_BAAKJA010000002.1, forward strand.
ACCGGGCCGGGAACGAAAAAACCCTCGCCCCCTAAACCATGCCCATGGAATCTCCCAGAGCTGCCGTAAAGCTCGAAACAGAATAAGAAATTCAATCAGCATGAAAAACATCACGCCAGGAAAATAATTTCTTTGTCATTTATTTGAATTGCATTTATCACTCCTATGCCATCCGGCAAACAAAGGAGCGATCACATGAAAAAGCTGTTCGGAATTCTGGCCTTCGCACTGCTGCTGTCGCCGCTATGGGCGCTCGCAGCCGTGGATATCAACACCGCCGACGCCGTCGCACTGGAACAGGTCAAGGGCATCGGCCCGGCCAAGGCCGCTGCCATCGTCAAATACCGCAGCGAAAAGGGGCCGTTCAAATCGGTCGACGATCTTGTGAACGTCCCCGGCATCGGGGAGAAGTCGGTCGAACAACTGCGCGATCAGCTCAGCGTCGGACAGACCGTCAAGAAATAACGCAGTCGAGCGGCGGGTCAGTCCTGGTCCGCCGCTCGATGCACGCCGGCACAGCCGGCGTGCGGCACATCCGTTCTGGCCGTCGCAGGTTCCGGCTGGAACCAGGCGAGCTTCGGGTACAAACCCACGACCCCGCCCACCACCGTCAGCGCCGGCGGACGAATACCGGCTTCGAGCACCCGCTGCGGCAGATCGGCCAGAGTTGCCACACATACGCGTTGCGCGTCCGTGGTGCCCCGCTCGATGACGCCGGCCGGCGTACTTGCTGGCAGACCATGCTCGATCAGCTTGTTGCAGATATCGGCGAGACGCGAAATCGCCATGTAGACCACCAGCGTCTGACCGGGTCGCGCCAGCATCGGCCAGTCCAGATCGAGCGCGCCATCCTTCAGGAAACCCGTGGCGAAAACCACCGACTGCGCATGCTCGCGATGCGTCAGCGGAATGCCGGCATAGGCCGCCACGCCGGCCGCGGCCGTCACGCCGGGTATGACTTCGACGGTGATGCCGGCTTCGACCAGCACCTCCATCTCCTCGCCGCCACGCCCGAAGATGAACGGGTCGCCCCCCTTGAGCCGCACCACGCGCCGCCCCTCGCGGGCATAGCGCACCAGCAACGCATTGATGTCGTCCTGCGGCAATACATGGTCAGCCGCCTTCTTGCCGACATACACCCGCTCGGCCGACTCTGGCGCCAGCTCGAGAATGCGCGGGCTGACGAGGTTGTCGTACACCACCACGTCCGCCCCCGCGACCAGCGTGGCGCCACGCAGCGTCAACAGTTCAGGATCGCCCGGCCCGGCACCGACCAGATAGACGCAGCCCGGCTGCGGGCCGGGACGAGCGTTGCGGATGACGGGAAACGACATGAATGACTCCGGAATGAACAGGCGCGGGAGCATCCCGCAAACGGCAGATCAATTCAAGCTTGATGCCGTCCGCGAACGCACGAAGTGGCACGCCACACTGACAGCATAGGACGGGAGCGACTCGGCATGCACGGACAAGTCCCAAGGGGCGCACTCACGCAAGGCGACTGCGCCGGGCCATGACCGAAGCGGAGCAGGCTTTGTGGCGCCGGCTCCGCGGCGGGCAGCTCGGCGTGAGGTTTCGTCGGCAACATCCGTTCGGGAAATACGTGCTCGATTTTGTCTGTCTGGAGCGGCGGCTGGTCGTTGAGGTGGATGGGTCTCAGCATTTCGACGCGGCGGCTCGGGATGCTGCGCGTACGCGAGCCGTGGAGCAGGCGGGGTTTCGCGTGTTGCGATTCTGGAACAACGAGGTGCTGACGGAAATGGAGGCGGTGTTGGAGAAGATATGGAGGGCGCTGGAGGCGAGCTCTTCTCGGCGCGGCTATGACCCATCCCCCTCCCAGCCTCCCCCTTGAAGGGGGAGGAGCAGCCTCGCTGCATCCTCGAAGGCGGTGACCTTATTCGTCTGCCCAAATTGTTCAAGCGAGCTGTTTCTCTCCCTCCCCTTCAAGGGGGCGGAACAGGGGTTTCAGCGAGCATGCTCGCTGCCTGCGGAGCGGCGAGGCGAAGCCGAGACTCCTGGCGGGGTGGGGATGGGTCTGCCGCGTCGCAAAGACAAACACGGATCAACTCGCCCTCACGACGCCCAGCATCCCCTCCACATCGCAATACTCCTCCACCGCATCCGCGAGCCGCTCAATATCCGCCTCCCGACGCGCAGCCAGATCCACCCTCACCGCATCGCGCACCCCGGCCCACGTCAGCAGCGCGGCCAGCGCCTCCGGCGTATCGAACAGCCCATGCACATAGCTGCCCAGAATCTGCCCGTCGGCCGAGCAGGCGCCTTCAAATCGCCCTTCGGCCATGCGCAACAGTGGTCGCTCCAGCGCCGCGCCGCGACTCACGCCCATGTGGATTTCGTAGCCGCGCACCGGCGCCTCGGCGCCCAGCCAGGTGGCTTTGACATTCGTAAGCTGCTTCTCGGCTTCCAGCACCGTATCGAGTTCAAGCAGACCCAGACCATCGCTGACGCCCGGCGCGCCCTCCAGCCCGAGCGGGTCGGCCACGCTGCGACCCAGCATCTGGAAGCCACCGCACAAGCCAACCACACGCCCGCCGTAGCGCAGATGTCTGCGAATCGCCGCGTCCCAGCCCTGCTCAAGCAGCCAGGCCAGATCGGCGCGCACGTTCTTCGAGCCGGGCAGCACGATCACGTCGGCCGCGGGGATGTCCTGCCCCGGCCCGACCCAATGAAAATCCACCTGCGGGTGCAGGCGCAGCGCATCGAGATCGGTGTGGTTGGAGATGCGCGGGAACACCGGCACCACCACCTTCAGCAAGGTCTCGCCCTTGTCCGCCACGCTGCCGGAGAGCGCATCCTCGGCGTCCAGAAACAGCCCGTGCAGGTAGGGCAGCACGCCGAACACCGGCTTGCCGGTGCGCGCCTCCAGCCAGTCCAGCCCGGACTGCAGCAGTCCGATGTCGCCGCGAAAGCGGTTGATAACGAAGCCTTTCACGCGCGCCTGCTCGCTCTCCGAGAGCAGTTCCAGCGTGCCGACCAGATGCGCGAACACGCCGCCACGGTCGATGTCGGCCACCAGCACCACCGGCACATCGGCCGCCTCGGCAAAGCCCATGTTGGCGATGTCGCGCTCGCGCAGGTTGATCTCGGCCGGGCTGCCGGCACCCTCGATCAGCACATAGTCGAACTCGTCGCTCAGGCGCTGCCAGGACTCCATCACCGCCGCCATCGCGATGCGCTTGTAGTCGTGGTAGGCCCGGGCATCGAGCTGCGCCACGGCGCGGCCGTGCACGATCACCTGCGCGCCGGTGTCGCTCGACGGCTTGAGCAGGATCGGGTTGAAGTCGATGCGCGCCTCGACGCGCGCGGCCAGCGCCTGCAGCGCCTGCGCGCGGCCGATCTCGCCGCCATCCACCGTCACCGCCGAATTGAGCGCCATGTTCTGCGGCTTGAATGGCGCCACGTGTACGCCCCGCCGCGCCAGCACACGCGCCAACCCAGCCACCAGCGTGCTCTTGCCAGCGTCCGACGTCGTTCCCTGCACCATCAAGGCCTGCATGTACTTCACTCCTCGTTCCTTACGCGGCACTGCGTGCTATGTTCGCCGCCTGCCATGCCCGAACTCGCCCTCAAACTCGCTCTCGGCCTGCTGCTCGACCGTATTGCCGGCGAGCCGCCCAACCGCTTACATCCGCTCGTGGCCTTCGGCCGCTGGGCCGGCGGCATCGAATCCTTCGCACGCCGCCTGCTCGGCGACGGCATTTTCGCCGGCCTCGTGGCCTGGTGTCTCACCGTGCTGCCCTGGGTCTCACTCGCGCTGGTGCTGCGCGCCACCACCGAGTGGGCGCACTGGCCGATCGACATCGCCCTGCTGTGGTTCGCCCTTGGCGCCCGCAGCCTGAGTGAGCACGCCGAAGCCGTGGCTGCACCGCTCGCAGCGGGCGAACTGGATGCCGCGCGCGAGCAGGTCGCGCGCATCGTCAGCCGCGACACAGCCGCGCTGGACACCGCAGGCGTGGCCCGCGCCGCCACCGAATCGGTGCTCGAAAACGGCCACGATGCCGTCTTCTCGACGCTGTTCTGGTTCTGCATCGCCGGCAGCGCCGGCGCCCTGCTCGCGCGGCTGGCCAACACGCTGGACGCCATGTGGGGCTATCGCACACCGCGCTATCTGCGCTTCGGCCGCTTTGCCGCGCGCGTCGACGACGTGCTCGGCTGGATTCCTGCCCGGCTCACGGCGCTGACCTACGCCCTGCTCGGCCGCACGCGCGACGCACTCATCTGCTGGCGCACGCAGGCTCCGCTGTGGAGCAGCCCGAACGCCGGCCCGGTGATGGCCGCGGGCGCGGGCTCGCTGGGGGTGCAACTTGGCGGCCCGGCACCTTACCACGGGCAGATCGAGGCGCGCCCCGCGCTCGGCTGCAGGCGGGCTCCCGATGCCGACAGCATCCGCCGTGCGGTGAAGCTGCTGCGCAAGGGCGTGTGGCTGTGGCTGCTGGTCGTGCTGGCCATCAACCTGCTTGTGCTGGCCGCAATATGAAGTCGCATCCCGAACACGGTGGCCGTCTGCGCGAAGCCGCGCAGCGTTACGGCATCGCCTTGAGCGACTGGCTGGACCTGTCCACCGGCATCAATCCGCATGCCTACCCGGTGCCGCCGATCCCGCCCGAAGTGTGGCAGCGCCTGCCGGAAGACGACGACGGACTCGAAGCCGCCGCCGCCCGTTATTACGGCAGCGCAGCGCTACTGCCGGTGGCCGGCACGCAGGCCGCCATCCAGGCGCTACCCACCGTGCTGCCCGGCGCGCGCGTGAGCCTGCTCAACCCCGCCTACGGCGAACACGCCTGGGCCTGGCGCGCGCGCAATCCGCAGCCGTGCGCGCCGCATGAGTTGGAGGCGGCCGTTGCCGACAGCGACATCGTCGTGCTGTCCAACCCCAACAACCCTTGCGGCACACGCTTTGCCCACGCCCGGCTGATCGACTGGCATCAGCAGCTCGCCGCACGCGGCGGCTGGCTGATCGTGGACGAAGCCTTCATCGACGACACGCCGGAGGATTCGCTCGTACCGCAGACGGGCGCGCCGGGGCTGATCGTACTGCGCTCGCCCGGCAAGTTCTTCGGTTTGGCCGGGGCACGCGGCGGCTTCGTTTTTGCACCGGCCGAACTGCGCGCGGCGCTGGCCCAACACCTCGGCCCGTGGGCCGTCAGCGGCCCGGCCCGCCACGCACTGCGCGCGGCGCTCGCCGATCACGCCTGGCAAGGCGCGACACGGGCGCGCCTCTTGCAGGATGCAGCCAAGCTTGCCGCCGTGCTGCGCGCCCGCGGCCTCGCCCCGCACGGCACCGCCCTTTTCCAGCGCGTACTCACGCCGCACGCCGACCTTCTGACGGAGCGCTTGGCCGCACAGGGCGTACTCGTACGACGCTTCGCCGAACCAGCGGCATTGCGCTTCGGCCTGCCCGCCACCGAAGCAGAACTGGCGCGACTGGCTACCGCACTCGACCACGCCCTGACCGGAATTTCACGATGATCCGCCGACTGTTCACCACGCTGGCAATCGCCCTGCTGCCCGCCTTGGCGCAGGCGGACGCCATCACCGTCACCGACGATCTGGGCCGCGAAGTGCGGCTGGCCGAACCGGCGCGGCGCATCGTCAGCCTCGCGCCGCACGTCACCGAACTGCTCTACGCCGCTGGCGCGGGCGAACAGGTGGTCGGCGCGGTGTCGTACAGCGACTACCCCGAAGCCGCCAAAGCCCTGCCGCGCGTCGGCGGTTATCACAAGGTCGATGTCGAGGCGGTGTTGGCGCTGCGCCCGGATCTGGTCATCGGCTGGGGCGAGGGCAACCGCCCGTCCGAGCGCGAACGCCTGCAGGCGCTGGGCATTGCGGTGTTCGTGAACGACCCGCATTCGCTCGACGACATCGCCCGCAGCCTGCAGCGCATCGGCCAGCTCGCGGGCACCTCCGCCACGGCAGAAGCCGCCGCCGCAGCCTTCCGCGCCCGCCGTGCGGCACTCGAAGCGAAGTACGCCAGACAGGCTCCCGTGCGGGTGTTCTATCAGGTCTGGCATGCGCCGCTGATGACCGTGAACGGCGATCACCTGATCTCGGCGGTGCTGCGCCTGTGCGGCGGCGAAAACGTCTTCGCCGCACTGCCCGTACTCACCCCGCGCATCGGTATGGAAAGCGTACTGGCCGCCAACCCCCAGGCCATCGTCGCCAGCGGCATGGACGCCTCGCGGCCGGAATGGCTGGATGACTGGCGGCGTTGGGGCGACCTCAGCGCCGTGCGCAATGGCCATCTGTTCCACATCCCGCCGGATCTGATCCAGCGCCACAGCCCGCGGATTCTGGATGGTGCTGAAAAACTGTGTGGGCAGTTGGAGGAAGTGCGGAAAAGTTTCTGACGACCTGCATTCTCCACTGTGGTGGAAATACCCGATGAGGTTAGTCTTGGTGCATGAAAATCTTTCTTTTCGCACTCGCCCTAAGTCTCTCCACCCCTACGTTCGCCCAATCGGCAACGCATCAGGCTGGCAAAGCCGTTGGCGAATTCAGCGCAGGCGTCGCACAGGGCCTCAGCTCACTGCAACCACAATGGATCACCATCCAGCCTCGCCCCAAGCAGGAATGCATCGCTGAATCCGGCGGCGTCCTGAACACGATCTACGCCCGGTGCCGCAACGGCCGCCAGGAACTTGTACGTTTCGACGCCAATGGCAACAAGATCGTACTGAGCGAACGCAACATCCCGATGCGCTAAAGGCCATGCCCCGCCTCAGAACTCCACCCCCGGCATCGCCTGCACACCGGCCTTGTAGGCATGCTTCACCATACCCATGTCGGTCACCGTATCGGCAGCCTCAATGAGTTCGTCCGGCGCGCCGCGGCCGGTGACGATGACATGCTGCATGTGCGGGCGGGATTGCAGATCTGTCAGCACCGTGGTGACGTCCAGATAGCCGTACTTCAGCGCGATGTTGAGTTCGTCGAGCACGACCAGCCCGATGTCGGGGTTGTCGAGCAGCGCGCGGGCCTGGGCCCAGCCTTCCTGCGCCTTGGCGATGTCGCGCGCGCGATCCTGCGTGTCCCAGGTGAAGCCTTCACCCATCACATGCCATTCGACGCCGGGCTGCTGGCGGAAGAAGGCTTCTTCGCCGGTGTCGGAACGCCCCTTCACGAACTGCACCACGCCAGCGCGCATGCCATGACCCAGCGCGCGCGCCAGCACGCCAAAGGCCGCGCTGGATTTGCCCTTGCCGTTGCCGGTGTTCACCAGCAGCAGGCCGCGCTCCTCAGTGGCCTTGGCGATGCTGGCGTCGATGACTTGCTTCTTGCGCTTCATGCGCTCGTTGTGACGTTGGTTGCGTTCGGTTTCGTCGCTCATGAATGCTCCGGTAAAACAGAAAAAAACGGGGGTCAGCGCGGCACGAAGATGCGCCGGCCGGCGTGTTCGAGGCAGTCCATCGGCTGCGAGAAGGCTTGCTCCAGCACGTCCGGGCGCAGCACTTCGTCGCGCGCGCCGGCCAGCACCTGGCCACGGCCATCGAACAGCACGACATGGTCGGCCAGCCTTGCGGCGAGGTTGATGTCGTGCAGCACGGTGACCACCGCGCAGCCCTGCGAAGCGCGCTCGCGCAGCAGCTCCAGCGTGCTGATCTGGTGGTGCAGGTCGAGGTGGTTGGTGGGTTCGTCGAGCAGCATCAGGCGCGGGGCCTGCGCGAGCAGCGCGGCAATCGCAACGCGCTGGCGCTCGCCGCCGGACAGGGTCTGCACGTCACGCGCGGCAAAATCCAGCATGCCGGTCTCGCGCAGGGCGGCCTCGGCCACAGCAACGTCCTGCTCGCCCTCCCAACCCCAGCGTCCCAGATGCGGGTGACGGCCGACCAGCACGGTCTCCAGCACGCTGGACGGAAAGAGGTCTGGCTGCTGTTGCGGCAGATAACCGCGCAGAAGCGCCAGCTCGCGCGGCGGCCAGTCGGCCACGGCCCGACCGGCAATCGACAGTTGGCCGGCGGCAGGGGGCATCAGGCCAGCGAGCGTGCGCAGCAGCGTGGTCTTGCCCGCACCGTTGGGACCGAGCAAGACCAGCACCTCGCCGGCGCGCAGTTGCTGGCTGAAGGCGCAGCACAGCCAGCGCTCGCCCATGCGCAGCGCGAGTTGATCGATGTCGAGCAGGATGTCGCCGACCGCCATCAGCGCATCCGCCTGGAGAGCAGGAACAGGAACAGCGGCACACCGATCAGCGCAGTGAGCACGCCGACTGGCAGCTGGATGGGTGAGAGCACCGTGCGTGCGGCGGTGTCGGCAATGGTCAGCAGCGTGCCGCCCGCCAGCGCGGCGGCCGGCAACAGCACGCGCTGGTCGTTGCCGATGACCAGCCGCACCAGGTGCGGCACGATCAGCCCGACGAAGCCCACCGAGCCGATCATGGTGACCGACACGGCCGTGAGCATGGACGCCAGCGCGTACAGCAGATAGCGCAGCATGCGCACATCCACGCCCAGCGCACGGGCGCCGTCCTCACCGCGAGAGAGTACGTTGAGATCGCGCGCGAACGGCGCCAGCACCACCAGCGCCACGCCCAGCACCACCAGCGCCGGCCAAGGTTGCGTGGCACCGCTGGCGTCGCCCATCAACCAGAACAGCATGGAATACACGCGGGTGTCGGTGGCGAGTGACAGCATCAGCGACACCAGCGCGCCGCAACCGGCGGCCACCACCACGCCGGTGAGCAGCAAGCGCGTCTGCGTCCACGAGCCATCGCCGTGCGCCAGCCCGAACACCAGCAACATGGCACCCAGGGCTCCGGCGAAGGCCGCGCCGTCGACCATCCATGGCGCCAGGCCGATCATCATCGCGAACAATGCGCCGACCGCCGCGCCGCCGGAAATGCCGAGAATGTAGGGGTCCGCCAGCGGGTTGCGCAGCAGCACCTGCATCAGCGCACCGGCCAGCGCCAGAAGGCCGCCGCAGGCAAACACGGCAATGGCGCGCGGCAGGCGCAAGTGACGCACGACATCGGATTCGATACCCGTGCCCGAGCCGAACAGCGCAGCCATGGCGGCCAACGGGGTAACGGCGAACTCACCGGCGGTAAGCGCCCACAGCACCGCGCCCACGCCGGACAGCGCGAGCGCGGCAAGAATGATCCGCAGACGGATGCGCCCGGACATCAGACGCACGCCGCCTGCTCAGGCTCAGAACGAGACGCGCGCACCGATTCGCCACGTACGCGTGAAGTCGACCGGATAAACCGCGTCGTCGCGCACCCACAAGCCGTTTTCGCGCTCGAACAGATTGCTGACCGAGGCGAACAGCTCGACGTCGCGCGCGACGCGATGGCGGTAGGAGACATCGGTGGAGTGGTAGGCCTTCGTCTTCTGCGCATTGTTGTTGTCGAAGTCATTCGAGGCGTAGGCCTTGCTGCGCCAGCTGTGCGAGAGGTTGAGGTTGCCATTCTCGCCGACTTTGGCGTTGAGCGAGACCACCGCCGAATGCCGCGACACGCCCGGCAGGTTCTTGCCGTTGAAGGCGCCACCGCCGTCGTTCTCACGATCAATGATCGCGCGCGTCCAGGCGTAGTTCACGCCGGCCGTGAAGCGCTCGTTGATGCGCCAGGTGTCCTGCACCTCGATGCCGTACTTGTGCGAACGGTCGATGTTGGTGTTCGTGAAGGTGTTGGCGTTGTAGTAGATCTCGTCATGCAGCTTCGCGTGAAAAGCCGTGACCTTCAGGCGGTTGGCGGGCGTCACGTGGTTGAAGCCGACGTTGAGCGTGCGCACGCGCGCCGGGTCGATGAAGGCGTTGAAGCCACCGCCCCAGACGAAAAAGCGGTCCACGTCGGGCGCCTGGAAGGCCGAGTTGTAGTTGGCGAACACCGACCACGCGTCGTCGACGCGGTAGTTCACGCCGATATCCCAGGCCGACAGCTTGTGGTCATCCTTGTCTGCCGCGCCGACATCCGGGCGGTAGGCGTACTTCACGCGCTCACTGCGCCAGCCGGCCGAAACCAGGAAGCGGTCGAACTCGTACTGCCCCTGCACGAACCAGCCCAGGTTGTCCTTGTCGGTCTTGTTGTCGCTGCCGGTGCGGCGACCGTCGAAGGCCTGCAAGCCAGTCGTCAGCGCCAGACCGCCACGGCGGAATTTCAGCGCCACATCGGTGGAGTCATAGTCGTAATCGGACGCGAAACCGGAGGCGAACACCGACTCCTTATCCTCGCGCGAGTGGCGCAGGCTCAGCGTCAGCTCACGGCTAAGGTCGAACTCAGCGCCGGCCTGCCAGTAGTCGGAGTTGAAATCCTGCTGGGTGTAGGGGTCAGGGACAAGGGTGAAGGGGTTAGGCGTATCGTTGTACTGCGCAGGGTCTTCGTCAAACTGCGCCTGAGTCAGGTCACCTGGGTAGCGCGTGTCGATGCGCGTCTTGCCCGCATCAAAGCTCAAGCGCAAGCGGTCCACCGGCTTGCCGCTGAGGCTGAGCTGCCACGAATCGGACTCCGATTCATCGCGGTGGCCGGTCACATCCTTCTTGCTGAAGCCGTCGTGATCGGTCTTTTCGGCGCTGGCCGAGATCGCGAAACGTCCAAGGTCGATGCCTGCGGAAGCGCTTAACCCGCTCGCACCATGGCTGCCGACATAGCCTTCTAGCGTCACACCGGTGCGCGCACGTGTGTAGATCTGGATGGTGCCGGCCATGGCGCCATCGCCGTACATCACCGAGCCGCTGCCCTTGGTGATCTCGATGCGCTCGATGTCGCCCAGCGATACCGAGCCGAGCAGCTGCGGCACCATGTCGATGTTGTTCAGGCGGCGGCCATTCACGCTCACGACGATGTTCTGGTAGCCATCTCCGATGCCGTAGCCACGCATGTCGATGGCCGGCGTGAAACGGTTGCCGAAGTTAGGCATGACGTTCACCGAGGAATAGCGCGACAGGTATTCGGCCAGCGTGGCGGCGCCGGAACGTTCAATGTCGCGGCGGGTGTGCACCTCGGAGGCGTAGGGTGCGTCGACGTCGGCCATCTCGACGCCCGTTGCGGTCACCAGCACCGGGTCGAGTTTGGTGGAACGCTCTTCGGCGGAAACGGAAAACGGAAATACGGAGGCCACCGCGAGCGCGGCGAGCTTGATCTTGAACTGCATGGACAACTCCCTGACGGCCAGCCGTGCGTCCCCGCGCGGCAGAACCAGAACAAAACCGAAGATCCAGGGAGTGAGCAAACCGGGTCAAACAGGTCGCGCCGCCACCCCGCGGAACTTCGCCGATGTGTGGCAGGCCGGTATCCGGGCTCATGGGCTGGACGACACTGCATCGTCCGACGCATCGCCTTCCCGGACCGTAGTCCAGTGGCATTTTGACGCGCCTTGCTTCCACTTACCGTTGCGGGGGCAGCACAGGCATCGCGCGGAGGCATCCGTCGCTCACCTGTTTCCCGTTTACCCTTCGAGCATGAACTGCTGTCAGGCACCTGAAACACGTTCGCCCCTCGTGGGGCGAGCGCGCATGATAGCCTGAAACGCCGCGACCACTTGAGCCTGCATGAGTTCCCATCTGATTCTCGGCGGCGCCCGTTCGGGCAAGAGCCGCCACGCCGAACAGCTCGCCCGCGCCCATGGCGGGCCCGTCAGCGTCATCGTTACGGGCGAAGCGCTGGACGATGAGATGGCCGAGCGGATCCGCCGCCATCAGACCGATCGGCCCGCCGACTGGCGCACCGTCGAGGCGCCGCTGGCACTGGCCAATGCCCTGCAGAACGAAGCCGCCGAGGGGCGCGTGGTGATCGTCGACTGCCTGACGCTGTGGCTCGCCAACCTGCTCGGCGATGGCACCAGCGCGAACGAGCCCGCACTGGCGCGCGAGCGCGACGCGCTGCTGGCATTGCTGCCCACGCTGCCAGGAACGGTGCTGCTGGTGGCCAACGAGACCGGCCTCGGCCTAGTGCCGGAAACCCCTCTGGGCCGACGCTTTCGCGATGAAGCCGGCTGGCTCAATCAGGCCGTGGCAGCAGGCTGCGACAAGGTCAGCTTCATTGCGGCAGGACTGCCGCTGAGCCTCAAGGGCTGACTTTCAGCGCATCCAGGGCGGACCGCAACGGATCGTCCTGCGCCAGTCCGCCACCCCAGCCATCGCGGTGCACCAGCGAGCGCAGGTCCAGCCGCTGGCGCCAGCCGGCCCGCGCCAGCTCGGGTTCGGTCAGAAATTCATCCACATAGCCCAGACACAGATAGGCCAGCGGATAGACGCCGTCGGGCAGGCCCAGCAGTCCGGCCAGCTCGTCCGGGTCGATGATGCTGACCCAGCCCACCCCGACGCCCTCGGCGCGCGCCGCCAGCCACAGGTTCTGCACCGCCAGACAGGTGCTGAACAGATCGGTGTCGAGCATGCTGCTGCGACCCAGCACATGGGTGCCGCCACGCTTGCGGTCGCAGGTGATGCACAGGTTGAGCGGCGTTTCCAGAATGCCTTCGAGCTTGAGGCGGCGGTACAGCAAGCCGCGCTCGCCTTCATGCAGCGTAGCGGCGCGGGCGTTCTCGCGGTCAAAGCCGTCCTTCACGCGCTGACGCACGGCGCGGTCGGTGACCACCACGAAATCCCAGGGCTGCATGAAACCCACCGACGGCGCGTGATGCGCGGCCGCCAGCAGGCGGGCCAGCACCTCGTCCGGCAAGGGGTCGGGGCGGAACTGCGCGCGCACGTCGCGACGCTCGAAGATGGCGCGATATACGCCCTGCCGCTCGGCGTCGTTGAAACGATGGCTGTTGCCGTGATCGTCGTTCATGTGTGTGCCTGCGTCGCAGCCCGTTCGAAGAGCACGTCTTTTACTCCCCCTGCAGGCATGCGGACAAGGCCCGCCGCATCGTGAGCCGGCAGCGGCCGGTGCTACCATCCGCCGCTTCACCCCCCAACGCCGACCACCATGCCCTTCGAGATCCTGCCACTCGACCGCCGTCTCGCCCCCGCCCTGCAGGCGCGTATCGACGCCAAGACCAAACCGCTCGGCGCGCTCGGCCGCATCGAGGGACTGGCGCTGCAACTCGGGCTGATCCAGAACACCACCGAACCGAGCCTGTGCAATGCGCAGATGCTGGTGTTCGCTGGCGACCATGGCGCAGTCAAGGCCGGCATCTCGGCCTACCCGCAGGACGTGACCTGGCAGATGGTCGAGAACTTCCTCGCCGGCGGTGCGGCCATCAACGTGTTCTCGCGGCTGGCCGGGCTGCAGCTGTCGGTGGTGGACGCCGGCGTGGCGCACAATTTTGGCCCGCGCGAAGGGCTGATCGACGCCAAGCTCGCGCACGGCACGGCCAACTACCTTGAAACCCGCGCCATCGAACCGGAGGTCCTCGAAGCCGCACTGGAGCGTGGTCGCCAGCTCGCCCACCAGGCCGCGGCGGCCGGCAGCAATGCGCTCGGCCTGGGCGAGATGGGCATCGGCAACACGGCTTCGGCCTCGCTGCTGACGCACTGCCTCACCGGCCTGCCGCTGGAGCGCATCACCGGCCGCGGCGCCGGGCTGGATGATGCCGGCGTGATACGCAAACGTGCTTTGCTCGAACAGGCCTTGAGGCGCGGCGGCCGCCCGACCAACCCGTATGACGCATTGATGCAATACGGCGGCTTCGAGATCGCGATGATGGCCGGCGCCATGCTCGGCGCCGCCGAAAAGCGCATGGTCATCGTCGTCGACGGCTTCATCGTCACCGCCGCGCTGCTCGCGGCGCAGGGCATCGTGCCCGAGGTGCTCGACTACTGCGTGTTCGCCCACTGCTCGGATGAGGCCGGCCACGCGCAGCAACTCGCCCACCTTGGCGTAGAGCCGCTGCTCGACCTCGGCATGCGGCTGGGCGAAGGTTCGGGCGCGGCGCTGGCCTTCCCGCTGCTGCAGGCCGCGGCGGCCTTTCTGAACGACATGGCAAGCTTCGAATCGGCCGGCGTTTCGGGCCGCGAACCCGCATGAAGCTACCGCCCCGCCTGCGCGCAGAGCTGGAGCTGTTCTTCACCGCGCTCGGCTTCTTCACGCGCATTCCGGTGCCGGCCTGGGTGCCCTGGTCGCCCGAACGCCTCAACCACGCGGCGCGCTACTTCCCGCTGGTCGGCTGGGTGGTCGGCATCGCCGGCGCGGCATCGGCAGCACTGGCCATGACCGTACTGCCGGCCACGGTGGCCGTGGTGCTGTCGATGGCGGTGACCATCCGCCTGACCGGCGCCTTCCACGAAGACGGCTGGGCCGACGCCTGCGACGGCCTCGGTGGCGGCTGGGAGCGCCTGCAGGTGCTGACCATCATGAAGGACTCGCGCATCGGCACCTATGGCGCGGTCGGGCTGGTGCTGATGCTGCTCGCAAAGGCCGCGGCGCTGGTCGGGCTGGCCGGGCACGGCGCGTGGGCGCTGGCCGCCGCGCTGATTGCCGCACATGCGTTCTCGCGGCTAGCCTCGACCAGCCTGATCCACACGCTGGAGTACGTGCGCGAGGACGAACTCTCCAAAGCCAAGCCACTGGCACGCCAGCTCTCGCGCCGCGAACTGACGATTGCCGCCGGGACTGGCAGCCTGCCGCTGCTGCTGCTTGGCGTGCCGACGGCCCTGCTCACCGCCATCGTTGTTGCGCTGGTCACGCTGTACTGCGCGCGCCTGTTCCAGCGCCGGCTCGGCGGCTACACCGGCGACTGCCTGGGCGCTGCACAGCAACTCACCGAACTGGCCTGCTACCTGACGATTCTGGCGACATGGAACTCCATCTGATCCGACACCCGCGCCCGGACATCACGCCCGGCACTTGTTACGGCTCCAGCGATATCGGGCTGGCCGAGCCGGTCGAGGTGGCCGCGCAACGGCTCGCGCCACTGCTGCCGGAAGCGTTCGAACTGCACGCCAGCCCGCTCGCCCGCGCGCGCCTGCTGGCCGAGGCCATCGGCACGCCGCGCATCGACGCGCGGCTGGCCGAGATGCACTTCGGCGAGTGGGAACTGCAGCGCTACGACACGCTCGGCAGCGCCATCGACGCCTGGGCCGACGACCCCTTCGGCTTTCGCGCGCCGGGCGGCGAATCCTCGGCCGAGATGGCCGCGCGCACACTCGCCTGGCTGGCCGATGTGCAGGCCGCAGAACCGGTCGCCCCCGTGGTGGTGGTGGCCCACGGCGGGCCGCTGCGCGCCATCGCCGGGCACCTGCTGGGCCTGCCACGCGAGCGCTGGCTGACACTGGATTTTGCGTTTGCCCACAGCACCCGTATCGACATTGAAGACTGGGGCACCACCTTGAAGTGGTTCAACCGCTGAAACCTTCTGGCGCACGGTGCTAGACTGGCCCGGACGCTCCGGAAGAGGCACCGCCGCATGCAGTTCCGCATCGATCCGCCCGACACCAGCCTGCACGACACCCTCAGCGCCCGTCTCGACGGGCTACCCCGCGGACGCGTCACATCGCTGGCGCTGCAACTCGGACTGGTGCAGCAGACACTGCAACCCACCGTCCGGCGACCGACGATCGCGCTCTTCGCCGGAGATCATGGCGCCATCGCCGCCGGCGCCTCCTCACTGCCGCAAAAGCTTACCTGGCAAGGCGTCGAGCGCATGCTCTCGGGCGCCGCCCTGCTCAACGCCGCATGCCGCGAAATGGCGCTGGCACTGACAGTTGTCGACGCCGGGGTCAGCCACGACTTCTCCTCCCGCCCCGGATTGCTGGCCGCCAAGATCGAACACGGCACGGCCAACTACGCGCTGGAACCGGCGATGTGGCGCTCACAACTCGAACGCGCACTGGAACACGGCCGCAGGATTGCCCATGACTTCGCCGCACAGGACGGCAATGTGCTCGGCCTGGGCGCAATCGGCGTCGGCGCAGAAGCCTCCGCGGCATTGGTGGCGCACTGCATGAGCGACATCGGGATCGACGTGCTCGCGGCCTGTGCACCGGACGCAGGCGAAGACGCCCAGTCACGGCGCCGGGCACTGCTGGCGCGCACGCTGTCGCGCACTGGACGCATCGACGACCCTTTCGACGCACTGAAGGAGTTCGGCGGCTTCGAGCTGGTGATGATGGTCGGCGCGCTGCTGGGCGCGGCCGAGAAACGCGTCACGGTCATCCTCGACGGCTTTGTTGCCAGCACCGCTCTGGCAGCCGCCCGACGCATCGCGCCCGCGGTCACGCATTACTGCGTACTGGCCACGCGTGCCACCAGCGAGGGCGAACTGCGGCTCACCGAGGCCCTCCAGGCCGCCCCGCTGCTCGACCGCGATCTGGCCCCGGGCGACGGCGTGGGTGCAGCCCTGTGCGTGCCCCTGCTGCGCACGGCCGCGGCCTGTCTGCGCGAACGTGCCGGCGTGGCCCCGGCCGGCCAGGGCAGCGGCGGACGTTGATGTCAGGCAAAACCATGCCGTCCCGTATAATTTTTGGCTTTGACTGAACATCACACTGAGGTGGCCGTGCCCGAATTGCTCCCCCTGCTCCTGAGTTTGCTGATTGGCGTCGCCGCGGGCTTTGCCCTGGCCCGCCTGCTCAAGCGCGATCCGAACCAGATCATGCCGCAGACCCTGCCGATCAGCCCGAGCAGCGATGAGGACCTGAACCTCCGGCTGGCCGAGCGCTCGCGAGAAGTCGATGCGCTGCGTGCGCGGCTGGCCTCGATGGAACGACTGGAAAAGGACATCTCGCTGAGCGACCCGCTCACCGGCATCCCCAACCGCGTATTGCTGACCGAACGCATCGACCACGCCATCACGCGAGGCCAGCGTCACAACTCGCGCCTGGGCGTGGTGGTGCTCGACCTGAAGGCCTTCGGCGCGCTCAACAAACGGCTTGGCGAACAGGCTGGTGACCGGCTGCTGATCGCAGTAGCGCGCAAACTGCGCGAGGCAATGCGCGCCGAAGACACGGTGTCGCATCTGCAAGGCGACCGCTTTGCCATTGCGCTGGAAGGCGTCTTCGAGCGCGAAGACGTGGAACGCGCGAAGGAATCGGTCGTGCGGGTATTTGCCGAGCCCTTCGAACTCGACGACCAGAGCATCACGCTCGAAGCCTGCATCAGCAGCGCGCTGTACCCGGCCGACGGAACCGATGCCGAATCGCTGCTGCGCGCCGCCGAACATGGTCTGTCACAAGCACGCAAAGGTCGCAAGACCGCCAGCAAGGCAAAGAGCGCCTGAGATGCTGCGGCGCACCCGCCGCGCCATGCGCTTATCGTGAAATAATCCGCTTCTGCCCACCGCACAGGCAAGCGCCACACAATGTCCGCCCCGCTCCCCGATTTCCGCTCCGGCCGCGTCATCGTCGTCGGCGACGTCATGCTCGACCGTTACTGGCATGGCTCGACCAACCGCATCTCGCCCGAAGCGCCCGTACCCATCGTCAAGGTCGAACAGGACGAATTCCGCGCCGGCGGCGCCGGCAACGTGGCGCTCAACATCGCTTCGCTGGGCGGCCGGACCGAACTGGTCGGCCTCATCGGCCGCGACGAAGCCGGCGCCCTGCTCAAGGGTCGGCTCAGCGATGCGGGCGTTGATTGCCGCTTCATCGAAGCACCCAGCCACCCGACCATCACCAAGCTGCGCATCATCAGCCGCCATCAGCAATTGATCCGGCTCGACTTTGAAGAGAATTTTGCGGTGCTCGATTCAGCCGGCGTCGAAGGTGCCTTCGAAGCCGCCCTGCCCGGCGCCGCTGCGGTGGTGCTGTCGGACTACGGCAAGGGCACGCTGGCGCAGGTGGGCTCACTGATTCGCGCCGCACGGGAACAAGGCGTGCCGGTCGTCGTCGACCCCAAGGGGACTGATTTCGGTCGCTACTGCGGTGCCAGTGTGATCACACCCAATCTGTCCGAGTTTGAAGCGGTGGTTGGTCACTGCGCCGACGAAGCCACGCTGGTGGCGCGCGGCGAGGCGCTGCGCGAGGCGCTCGACCTCGAAGCCGTGCTGGTCACGCGCAGTGAGCGTGGCATGACCTTGCTGGCGCGCGGCGCCGAACCCCTGACCCTGCCGGCCCGCGCACGCGACGTGTTCGATGTCACCGGCGCCGGCGACACCGTGGTGGCGCTGCTCGGTCTCGGGCTGGCCAGCGGCCAGTCGATGGCCCAATCCATGATGCTGGCCAACGTCGCCGCCGGCATCGTGGTCGGCAAGCTGGGCACGGCCAGCGTCAGCCCAGAAGAACTCGCCCACGGGCTCGAAAACGCATTTTCCGGAGAACACGCATGATCATCGTCACCGGCGGCGCCGGCTTCATCGGCAGCAACATCGTGCAGGGCCTCAACGCCCGCGGCATCGACGACATCCTGGTGGTCGATGACCTGTCCGATGGCCGCAAGTGCCTCAACCTCAACGACGCCAACATCGCCGACTACCTGGACAAGGACGATTTCATCGCCCGCATCCGTTCCGGTCAGGATTTCGGCAAGGTCCAGGCCATCTTCCACGAAGGCGCCTGCTCCTCCACCACCGAGTGGGACGGGCGCTTCGTGATGAACGTGAACTACGACTACACCAAGTCGCTGCTCGACTGGTGCGCCCCCACCCGCGTGCCGCTGATCTACGCCTCGTCGGCCTCGGTGTACGGCATGGGCCCGACCTTCCGCGAAGCGCGCGAGTTCGAGCAGCCGCTGAACATGTACGCGTACTCCAAGTTCCAGTTCGACTGCCACCTGCGCCGCCTCATGCACAAGCTCGAAGGCCAGGTCGTCGGCCTGCGCTACTTCAACGTGTACGGCCCGCGCGAGCAGCACAAGGGCTCGATGGCGAGCGTGGCATATCACTTCTACAACCAGATTCGCGAAAACGGCCGCGCACGGCTCTTCGACGGCATCGAGGGCTACGCCCCGGGTGGTCAGCAGCGCGACTTCATCCATGTCGATGACGTCGTCGCGGTGAACCTTTGGTTCCTCGACAACCCGGGCGTGTCGGGCATCTTCAACCTTGGCACGGGCCGCGCGCAGACCTTCAACGAAGTGGCGCAGGCGGTGATCGACTGGCACGGCGCGGGCGAGATCGAATACATCCCCTTCCCCGATAACCTCAAGGGCCGCTACCAGAGCTTCACCCAGGCCGACATGGGCGCACTCCGTGCGGCGGGTTGCCAGCACCGCTTCCTGCCCGTCGAGGAAGGCGTGCCGCGCTATCTCGACTGGCTCAAGGGCCGGGGGCTGTGAGCCAGGTCGAACACATCGACGAGGCGCCGGACGGCCCGGTGCGCGGCATCCTCGTCGTCGGTCCGTCGTGGGTCGGCGACATGGTGATGGCGCAGAGCCTGTTCAAGCAGCTCAAGGCCGCCGAACCGAACTGCATCATCGACGTGCTCGCGCCCGAATGGTCGCTGCACATCCTCGAACGCATGCCCGAGGTGCGGCGCGGCGTGATCATGCCGGTGGGTCACGGCAGGCTGGATCTGAGCAAGCGCTGGGCGCTGGGCCGCGAGCTGGGCCAGATCGGCTACAGCCAGGCCATCGTGCTGCCGAATTCATTCAAGTCCGCGCTGATTCCGGCCTTTGCCGGCATCCCGACGCGCACCGGCTTCCGCGGCGAGATGCGCTACTGGTTCGTCAACGACATGCGCATGCTGAGCAAGCGACGCCTGCCGCTGACGGTGCAGCGCTTTGTCGCGCTGGGGCGCACCTGGAAGCAGCCTCTGCCGGACCCGCTGCCGCGCCCGCAACTGGTGGCCGACGCGCAGAACCAGATCAAGCTGCGCAACACCTTCGGCCTGGCCGAAGGACAGCGCGCCGTGGCCTTCATGCCCGGCGCCGAATACGGCCCGGCCAAGCAGTGGCCGCTGGAACACTTCACCGCGGTGGCGCGCGAGCTCACCGCGCGCGGAATCGAGGTTTGGGTGATCGGCTCCGGCAAAGATGCCGATGCCGGCGAGGCCATCGTGCAGGGCGCCGGTGACGGCGTGCGCAACCTGTGCGGCCACACCACGCTGGGTGACGCCGTCGACCTGCTGGCCATGTGCGAAGCCGCCGTCACCAACGACTCCGGCCTGATGCACGTCGCCGCCGCGCTGGATGTGCCGCTGGTGGCGCTGTTCGGCTCGTCCACGCCGGAGCACACGCCACCGCTGGCCGCACCGGAGCGCGTAGCCATCCGCTATCTGGCGCTGGACTGCTCACCCTGTTTCAAGCGCACCTGTCCGCTCGGGCACCTGCGCTGCCTGACCGAAATCACGCCGGCCAGCGTGCTCGACGCGCTCGCCGGGCTGGGCGTGACGCAACCGGGGCGGTGATGCGCGTTCTGGTCATCAAGACCTCCTCGCTCGGCGACGTCATCCACACGTTGCCTGCGCTCACCGACGCCTCGCGGGCACTGCCCGGCGTGCGCTTCGACTGGGTGGTGGAAGAGAACTTCGCCGAGATCCCGGCCTGGCATCCGGCGGTCGACACTGTCATCCCGGTGGCGCTGCGGCGCTGGCGGCGCGCACCGCTGCAAGCCTGGCGCAGCGGCGAGTGGCGCGCCATGAAACAGGCGATCAGTGCCAGCCCGGCCGACGTGGTGATCGACGCCCAGGGCCTGATCAAGAGCGCCCTGCTGACCCGCTACACCACGGCGCCCGTGCATGGCCTGGACCGCGCCTCGGTGCGCGAACCCTTCGCCGCGCGCTTCTACGACACCACGCACAGCGTCGCCAAGGGCTGGCACGCCGTCGAGCGTCTGCGCGCCCTGTTCGCCATGGCGCTAGGCTACTCGGTGCCGGACGCAGCCTGCGACTACGGTCTCGATCACGCTCGCATACTGCGCGACGTAGCGCCCACCTCGGTGCCGACGCTGCTGTTCCTGCACGGCACCACCTGGCCCACCAAGCACTGGCCGGAGATGTACTGGCGCGCGCTGGCCGAGCGCTGCACCGCCGCTGGCTGGCAGGTGCGCCTGCCGTGGGGCTCGGATGCCGAGCGCGAGCGGGCCGAGCGCATCGCCTATGGCCTGCCGCGCGCTACCGTGCTGCCGCGCCTGAAGCTAGCCGGCATCGCAACGGAACTGGCCAACGCCTCGGCCTGCGTGGCAGTGGATACCGGGCTCGGACATCTTGCCGCCGCGCTGGATGTGCCGACCATCTCGCTGTTCGGCCCCACCAACCCGGGCCTGACCGGCGCCTGGGGGCCGCGCCAGCGCCATCTCGCCTCGGACTTTCCCTGCGCGCCCTGCCTGTCGCAGCGTTGCCAGCACACGCCGACGGCGGAAGAGACGGCGCGCTTCGACCTCACGCACGAAGCGCCATTGTGCTTCACGCGGCTGAACCCCGAGCGCGTGTTCGCCGAACTGACAGCGCTGGTGGCCGACGCAAAGCGTCCCGCCCCGGAGGCTGCCGCGTGAACCTCGCCTTCTGCCTGTACAAGTACTTCCCCTTCGGCGGTCTGCAGCGCGACTTCCTGCGTATCGCACAGGCCTGCGTCGCACGCGGCCATGCAGTGCGCGTCTACACGCTGGAATGGGAAGGCGAGCGGCCCGCCGATCTGGAAATCGAGATCGTGCCTGCCCGCGGCCTGACCAATCCGGCGCGCTACCGCATGTTCAGCGACCTCGTGCAGCTCGACCTTGCGTCGCGCCCGGTCGACCGCGTGGTGGGCTTCAACAAGATGCCGGGGCTGGACGTGTATTACGCCGCCGACCCCTGCTACGCCGAGAAGGCCGCCGAGCGGCGTGGCTGGCTGTACCGGCTGTCCGGCCGCTTCCGGCATTTTTCGGCTTATGAGCGCGCGGTGTTCGCGCCGGAATCGAAGACCGAAATCCTGATGATCTCGACCGTGCAGCAGCCGCTGTTCGAGAAGCACTACGGCACGCCGAAAGCACGCTTTCACCTGCTGCCGCCGGGCATCGCGCAGGATCGCCGCGCGCCGGCCAACGCCGCGGAAATCCGCGCGGACTTCCGGCGGGAATTCGGTCTGACAGACGACGAGCGCCTGATCGTGCAGATCGGTTCGGGCTTTCGTACCAAAGGGCTGGACCGCAGCCTCACCGCGCTTGCCGCCTTGCCGGACGCCTTGCGCGCGCGCGCCCGCTGCATCGTCATCGGCCAGGACGACCCGCGCCCCTTCCGCATCCAGGCCAAGGCCGCGCGCATCGAAGACCGCGTCACCATCCTGCCGGGGCGCGACGACATCCCGCGCTTCCTGCTCGGCGCCGACCTGCTGATCCACCCGGCCTATGCTGAGAACACCGGCACGGTGCTGCTCGAAGCGGTAGTCGCCGGCCTGCCGGTGCTGACCACGGTGGTATGCGGCTACGCCCGCTACATCGAAGAAGCCCAGGCCGGCCGGGTGCTGGCGGAACCCTTCGCGCAGGACGCCCTGAACACCACGCTGGCAGACATGCTGAACGACGATGCGGCGCGCGCGCAGTGGTCCGCCAACGGATTGCACTGGGCCGAGCACGCCGACATCTACGCCATGCCCGAACGCGCGGCCGACCTCATCCTTGCCGGAGCCGCATCATGAACTGGCTGTGGCTCGCCCCGCCCTTCGACCGTCTGTGGGCCGACCGCGACCCGTTCGAGGCGGTCGAAGCCCTGCAGGGCGAGACTTTCCGCGAGCTGGAAGCGCGCCGCACGCTGCGCTTCGAGTGTGAAGGCCGCGCCTACTTCGCCAAGCTGCACCGCGGTGTGGGCTGGTTCGAGATCGTCGAGAACCTGGTTCGCGGGCGCGTCCCGGTGCTCGGCGCGGAGAACGAGTATTCGGCCATCCGCCGGCTCGAAGAGCTGGGCGTGGCCACCATGACACCGGTGGCCTTCGGCCAGCGTGGCGGCAATCCGGCGACACGGCGTTCCTTCATCATCACCGAAGCGCTGGCGCCGACCGTCGCGCTCGACGAACACTGCCGAGGCTGGCGTGACAATCCGCCCGATCCACGCTGGCGCCGCGCGGTGATCGCGCGCGTGGCCGACATGGCGCGGCGCATGCACGCAGGCGGCATGAACCACCGAGATTTCTACCTCGTGCATTTCCTGCTGCACCTGGACCCGGCACCGACGCCGGAGAATTTCCGTCTCTCGCTGATCGACCTGCACCGCGCCCAGCTGCGCAACGCCACCCCACGGCGCTGGCGCGACAAGGATCTGGCCGCACTGTACTTCGCCTCGCTCGAAGCCGGACTTACGAAACGCGACCGGCTGCGTTTTGCGCGTGCCTATTTCGACAGACCCCTGCGCGACATCGCGCGCGACGAAGCCGCGACGCTGGCCTTCCTGCAACGCGAAGGCGAGCGCCTGATGGAGCGCTGGGAGCGCAAGTTCGCGCCGGGGGCGGGCCAATGAAGACCTGGACGCTGACCACAGCCTTCGCCGACAGCCCGGCCGCACAGGTCTTTCCGGATCTGGATGCGGTGTTTGCGGTGCGTGGCGAGCGCATTACCTCCGACCCACTATCGAGCGTCACCCGCGTCGAGGTCGGCGGCATCCGCTATTACGTGAAGCGCTACACGGGCGCCGGCAAGAACCCGCTGCGGCGCTGGTTGGCGCGCCCGCGCGTGAAGCTTGAGTGGAAGAACCTGCGCGCCTTCGCAGCCTGGGGCATCCCCACTGCGCGGGTGGTCGGTTACGGGCTGGAGCGACGCGGCGGGGCCTTTGTGCGCGGCGCACTGATCACCGAGGAAATCCGCGACACCATGGACATGGCTCAGCTCGCCAATCATGGCGATGCGCGCCTGCGTGACAGCGCCTGGGTAGGTGCCGTGTCGCGCCAGGTCGCGGACATCACACGCACCATGCACGCCCACCGCTTCACCCACAATGACCTGAAGTGGCGCAACCTGCTGGTGACGTCGGGCGACACGCCAACCGTGTATCTGATTGATTGCCCGAGCGGCATGCGCTGGATCGAGCCCTTCCTGAGTTACCGCGTCATCAAGGATCTGGCCTGCCTTGACAAGGTCGCCAAATACCAGCTCACGCGCACACAACGGCTGCGCTTTTACCGTCAGTACACCGGCCGAGCACATCTGGACGACACCGACCGCAAGCGCATCCGTCATATCCTGCGCTTTTTCGAGGGACGCGAATGAGTGACTCGCCACTTGTCGACAGCGCCACGCTGCGCGCCTCCGGCCGGGAGCCAGACATGCCCTGCCGCTTGCGGCTGGCCGACGGACGCGAGATCGAGCTGCTGCGCGCCCTGCGTGTATTGCCGGGCAAACGCGTCGTCGCAGAGGCCCTGCTGGACGGCACACGCGTGCTGGCGAAGATCTTCATCGCTGACGCAGCCGAACGCCACGTTCAGCGCGAACGCGAAGGCATAAAGGCCCTGATCGCTGCCGGCATCGATACCCCTCCGATGGTATGGAACGGCGCGCTCGCCGGCGGCGGGCATGTGCTGCTGACACGTTTTCTGGCTGAGGCTACCAGCCTTGCCGCACTGTGGAAGGCCGCCAGCCGCCCGCCCGGCGACGCCGACAGCCTGACCGTGCTGGCGCCCATCCTCACTCGCGTCGGCCAGATGCATGCAGCCGGCCTGACGCAAAGCGACCTGCACTACGGCAACTTCCTGATCGACGAGGGGCGCACCTGGGTCATCGACGGCGACAGCGTCGAACGCTATCCCCTGCCGCTCCCCCCGGCCGTGGCGCGCGCCAACCTGGCCATCCTGCTGGCGCAGCTCCCCCCGGCCTGGGACGATTGCCTGGACGAATTGCTGGATCACTACGCCGCAGGCGGCGGCCTGCGACCGGACCTGACGCAGCTTGCGGCGGCGGTCGAAGATGTACGCCATCGCCGTCTCGACGATCTGCTGGCCAAGGGCCTGCGCGACTGCACGCTGTTCGCCGTAACCAGAAGCTTCCGGCGATTTTCATCGGTTGCGCGCGAGGAGGCAGCCGCCCTCGCACCGCTGCTGGCCGACCTGGACGGCGCCATGGAGCGCGGCGCCCTGCTCAAGGACGGCCGCACAGTCACCGTCGCCAAGGTACGCCTCGGCGAGCGCGCCCTGGTCATCAAACGCTACAACATCAAAGGGGCTGCGCATGGCCTCTCCCGCATGCTGCGGCCGAGCCGCGCTTGGCAGTCGTGGCTGGCAGCCATCCGCTTGCGCTTCTTCGGCATCGATACGCCACGCGCCCTGGCCATGATCGAGGAACGCTTCGGCCCGCTGCGGCGCAGGGCCTGGCTTGTCACGGAATGGAGCCCCGGCGTCGAGCTCAACCACGTGCTGGAACCGGATCAGCTGCCTGATGACGATCTCGCGCGGGCGCTGCGAGCGACTTTCTCGACCCTGGTCCGCGAGCGCATCCAGCACGGCGACCTGAAGGCTACCAATCTGTTGTGGCACGCCGGACGCCTGAGCCTGATCGACCTTGACGCCACAACCGCCCACCGGTCGCCGGAGGCCTTTGCCCGCGGTTGGGCGCGCGATCGTGCCCGTCTGCTGCGCAATTGGCCGCTGGATAGCGCACTCGTGCGCTGGCTTGACGCCAACCTGCCGCCCGTCGCCCCATGAGCGCACTGCTGTGGCTGCCCCTCGCAACACTGCTGGCTGCGCTGGCGCTGACGGGTCTGGTGCGCCGTTACGCGCTGGCGCACAAGCTGCTGGATGTTCCGGGAGAGCGCAGCTCCCATACGCTTCCGACGCCACGGGGTGGCGGCATCGCGATTGTCGCCAGCTTTGCCTCCGCACTGGCCGCGCTGCACGGGCTCGGGCTGCTGGAGCCTGCGTTGAGCATCGCGCTGGCCGGGTCTGGCCTGGTCGTGGCGTTGATCGGTTTTGCTGACGATCACCGCCCGCTTGCGGCGCGCTGGCGTCTGCTGGTGCATTTCGCGGCAGCGCTGTGGGCCATGTACTGGCTCGGGGGCGCACCCACGCTGTCGATACTCGGGGGCACGCTCGCCCCCGGCATGATCAGCGCGGCGCTGGTCACGCTGTATCTAGTGTGGTTGCTGAACCTGTACAACTTCATGGACGGCATTGACGGTCTGGCTGGCATCGAGGCGGTGTGTGTCGGCCTGGGTGGTTCGGTGCTGTTCCTGATCGCCGGGCAATCCGGGGCGGCGCTTGCAGCCTTGTGCCTGGCGGCGGCAGCAGCCGGTTTCCTAGCCTGGAATCTACCCCCCGCGCGCATCTTCATGGGGGACGTCGGCAGCGGCTTTCTCGGGATCGTCGCGGGAGCGCTATCGCTGTATGCGGCGCACGCTGATCTGCAGTTGCTGTGGGCCTGGCTGATCCTACTCGGCGTGTTCGTGGTCGATGCCAGTTGCACGCTGCTGCGGCGTCTGCTGCGCGGCGAGGCGGCGCATCTGGCGCACCGCAGCCACGCCTATCAGCGCGCCGCCCGACATTTTGGCGGCCATCTGCCGGTGACCGCCGGCGTGGCGGCGATCAACCTGCTGTGGCTGATGCCACTGGCCCTTCTGGTTGCACTGGCGAAGATCGACGGCAGTGCTGCACTGCTCATCGCCTATGCTCCGCTATTGCTGCTGGCATGGCGCTTCGACGCCGGCGCTGCCTAGCGCCTCACGAATCACGATACAAAGCCCGGCACGCCACAACGCCGACAAGCGATACTCCCGCGACATCCAATTCTCCACCCCTCTGACTCATGGCCATTCACCGCCTCGCCGATCTCACGCTGACCCTGCCGCGCATCATCAAGCGCATCATCGTGCTGGCCGTCGATGCCAGCCTGTGCGTGTTTACGGTCTGGCTGGCGTTCTATCTGCGGCTCGACATATGGGTTCAGTTGTCGGATCACTCTGTCTTCCGCCCGCTCGTCGCTGCACTTGGCTCGGTCGCCCTGGCGCTGCCGTTGTTCATCGTGTTCGGGCTGTATCGGGCGATTTTCCGCTACTCCGGCCCGGCCTCACTGATGACCGTACTGCGCGCCGGCGCGGTCTATGGCTTGCTCTATGCCGCGGCCTTCACTGCCATCGGCGTGCCGGGCATCCCGCGCTCGATCGGCGTACTTCAACCGGTACTGCTGATCCTGGCTGTCGCGGCCTCGCGCACGCTGGCGCATGCCTGGCTCGGCGGCATGTATCACGCCCGTTTGCGCGCCGCCCCCGCCCGCCGGGTATTGATCTATGGTGCCGGCTCGGCCGGGCGACAGCTTGCCGCCGCGCTTTCGGGCAACCGCGACATGCAACTGCTCGGCTTCGTCGACGACGATCCGCGGCTGCACGGTCAGGTGCTCAACGGCCAGCCCATACACGCGCCGGAAGGGCTGGGCGCATTGGTGCACAAGCTTGAGGTCAGCGACGTACTGTTGGCCCTGCCATCGATCAGCCGCCGCCGACGCAACGAGATTCTTGATGCAATGCTGGCCGCGCAGGTGTCGGTTCGCACGCTGCCCTCGCTCGATCAGCTCATGCATGACCATGTGCAGATCAGCGACCTGCGCGAACCGGATGTAGACGACCTGCTCGGGCGCGACCCGGTGGCGCCGGATCCGGCGCTGATGGAGCACAACACACGCGGCAAGGTCGTGCTGGTAACCGGCGCCGGCGGCTCGATCGGCAGTGAGTTGTGTCGCCAGATTCTCGCGGCGGCGCCTCACACCCTGGTGCTGGTGGAACGTTCCGAATTTGCGCTGTACAGCATCGAACAGTCGCTGTCGGCGCTCGCCGGGGAGGCACGACTGGTGCCGATTCTGGCCGACGTTTCGGATGCGCTGCGTATCGACGAAGTGCTCGCCCACTGGAAACCGGACACGATCTACCACGCGGCAGCCTACAAGCATGTGCCACTGGTCGAAGCCAACCCCGGTGAGGGGCTGCGCAACAACACGCTCGGCACACACGTACTGGCACGCTGCGCAATGCGCCATGACGTCGCCGATTTCGTACTGATCAGCAGCGACAAGGCCGTCCGTCCGAGCAGCGTGATGGGCGCCTCCAAACGGCTGGCCGAGATGATCCTGCAGGCGCTCACGGCCGACGCGCTGGGCCGTACGCAAACGTCGACGCGCTTCAGCATGGTGCGCTTCGGCAATGTGCTCGGTTCATCCGGCTCGGTTGTCCCGCTGTTCCGCCGCCAGATCCAGGGCGGCGGCCCGGTCACCGTCACACATCCGGATGTGACCCGCTATTTCATGACCACCTATGAAGCTGCCCAGCTGGTGATCCAGGCTGGCGCGATGGCGCGTGGCGGTGATGTTTTCATACTCGACATGGGGACGCCCGTGCGCATCACCGACCTTGCCCGACGCATGATCGAACTGTCGGGCCTGAGCGTGCGCGACGCGGCGCATCCGGACGGTGACATCGAGATCACCTACACCGGTTTGCGACCGGGCGAAAAACTGTTCGAGGAGTTGCTGCTCGGCAACGACACCGAACCCACCGCCCACCCGCGCATCCTGCGCGCACATGAAATCCATCCATCGCTCGCGCAGCTGGAGGCAGCGCTGGACGAAGTCTCCGCGACCGCCCTCAACGGAGACGCCGGACAGATCCGTGCCGCCCTGCAAGCGCTGATACCCGAATACGCCCCCGCTGCGGAGCTTCGCGCATGAACGACCGAAATCCGCTCGCGAACCGTCTGGGTTCCGTCGCCCGCCTGCTCGATCCAGCATGGGTGGCGTTCTTCGCAAGCCTGCTGCTTTCGGCAATTGCGATTTCATTGAGCATTGCGCCAAACAACGACGGCATGCTGTACGTCGAGGCCGCCGCTGCCTATCAGCAGGGCGGCCTGGCCGCCTCGCAGCAGATCTTCGACTGGGCCGGCTGGCCCATGCTGATCGCCACGCTCTCTTCGCTCAGCGGGCTGGAGGCACAGACTGCGGCCTACCTGCTCTCGGCACTGCTGCTGGCCGGCACCTGCGCGCTGGTCGTGATGTGCGCGCGCGAGCACTTCCCGCACACCGGCTGGGCCGCCTTTGCCGTTGCCATCGCACTGCCCTCGCTCAATGCCTATCGCGACTACATCATGCGCGAATACGGCGCATGGTTTTTCGTGCTGCTGGGGCTTTGGCTGGCACTGCGGGCGGCACGGCACGGTCGGTTGTTGCCCCTGCTCGGCGCCCAGGCAGCCATCTGCGCGGCCGCGGTCTTCCGCCCCGAGTGCCTGATCTTCCTGCTCGCACTGCCGCTCTTTGAGCTCACCCGCCCGCGTGGCAACCGTGCGCCCCTGCGCATTCTGACGGCCTCCGCCGGGCTGGCGCTCGGCGGCCTTGGGCTGCTCGCGTTGTGGACCATGGGCGAACTCGCTCCGGGCAGCCGGATCGCGATGCAACTTGCATCGGCGCATCCGGCAGGCATCTTGCAGGATCTGCACGCGGGCGCAGAGGCGCTGGCCGGCTCGGTTCTAAACAAATACTCGGCGGACGAGGCGGGCACCATCCTGGTGTTCGGCCTGCTGTCCATCCTGCCGATGAAATTCATCGGCAATCTGGGATTGTTCTGCATTCCAGCCGCCTATGCCCTGCGCGTCGAGCGCCCCGCTGCACTACTGCGCCAGACGACCCTGTTCGCGTGGTGCTTCGCGTTGTACACCGCGGTGCTGCTGGTATTCCTGTTCAACAGCTTCTTCCTGACCTCGCGTTACGTGGCCTTGCTGAGCCTGCTGTGTCTCCCGCTGGCCGCACTGGGCCTGCAGGCACTGTTCGGGCGGGGCGGCTGGATACGCGTGACGGTCGTCGTCTTGATCGCACTGTTCGCACTTTCGCACGTGGTGTCGACGAGCCCGCCGAAGACGCGCTACGCCGACAGTGCGGACTGGATACGGGCTCAGCATCTGACTGCAGAACGAATCTACTTCGAGGATCCGACTGTCGCCTATCTGGCCGGCATGGGCTACAGTCAGCGGCCGAATGCCGGCCTCGGCAACCGTGACCGGGCCGCCGCCGCAGCGCAGCGGGGACGCATCGACTACCTGGTGCTGTCAGGTCGCAGCGAAGACGCTGTCGAGCGCCAATGGGCGCAGTCGTACGATCTGGATACGGTGGCCGAATTTGCCGACGCGCGTGGTCGCGCCATCCGCGTTTACCGCCACACCCCGGACTGAGCGTGGCGAATCAGCCGCGCACGAAGGTCAGCACCAGGCGCTTCAGGGTATTGGCATCGAGGACGCTGCCGGCACGGCTGTTGAAGGCCGCAGCGTAGTATCGACGGCTTTCAACGTAGCGACCGCCCTTGAACAGCAGCCCCGCCATCGAGCGCAGGCGTTCGGCACGGTACAGGGCTTCGAGATGCTGCAGGCCGCTCGGCATGTACTGGGCATCGAAGAGCAGATCGACCGGCTTGAGACCCGTGTGGAGTACCCGGTCAGCCTGTTCGCGCACCCGTTCGTTGTGATCGTGGATGCGGCACATCGGATGATGGATGGCGATTGCCGGGTGATTGGCGATGATCCGCCCGATCAGCACGATATCGGTGTTGTTGCGCAAGCCTTCCGGGTAGCGGAAACGCTGCAGCAAGGCCCGCGGGATGACACTGCTGCAGTGCTGCAGGCCGGTGAGTTTGCGCAGCAGGAAGCGGCGCAGGCGCCGCTCGGCATCGTCCGGCGCATCCACCGCACAACGTGTGCGCTTACTCCCATCCTCTGAAACGGACACATAGCCGCCGTAGAAGATGCGTGAATCGGCCGCCTCACCGTGGGCCTGGATGTGTTGCGCAAAGACTTGCAGCGCATCAGGCAGCAACTCGTCGTCGGCGTCAAGAATGCAGATGAAGCGCCCGCGCGAGCATGCGATTCCGTCGTTGTAGGCGCTGGCCTGACCACCGTTCTCCCTGCGCACGCTGACGATCCGTCCGGCGTAGGCCTGCAGGCGCTCGGGCGTGTCATCGGTCGAGCCATCGTCAACGACGATGATCTCGCAGTCAGGCAAGGTCTGGGCAAGCACCGAGTCGATCGCGCGCGCGACGAAGCGTCCGTAGTTGTAGGTCGCAATGACTACGCTGAAGAGCGGCGCTGCGGTCGGAACGTCTGTCGGCATCTAGGGGCAAAAAGTGGTTGAACAGGCACGAGTTGGGGCTACGGCCCCACCGATGCTAAACAGCCCGCAGGGCGAATGACCGACTGTTACACGACGAAACACGGCACTAGCTCCCGCTCGGCACGTCATCCCCGCCTTCGCGAAACTGTACCGCGTGCAGTCGCGAATAGTGGCCGTCTAGCGCGAGCAGTTCGGCATGCGTGCCACGCTCGACGATACGCCCCTGATCCATCACCAGAATCAGGTCCGCCTTCTCGATGGTCGACAGACGGTGTGCAATGACCAGCGTACTGCGTCCGCGCATGACCCGATCAAGAGCGGCCTGGATGTGGCGCTCGGATTCGGTGTCAAGGGCAGAGGTGGCTTCGTCGAGGATCAGCACGGGGGCGTCCTTGAGCATGGCGCGGGCAATCGCCAGACGCTGACGCTGGCCGCCGGACAGCAAGACCCCGTTCTCACCGACCAGCGTGTCGAAGCCCTGCGGCAGACGATCAATGAATTCGCGCGCGAAGGCCATCTCTGCCGCATGCTCGACCGCCTCGCGCGGCGCGCTGGCCAGGTCGCCGTAGGCGATGTTGTTGGTCACGGTGTCGTTGAACAGCGTGACGTGCTGTGTGACCAGCGCAATGTGGCGGCGCAGGTTGCGCAGCGTGTAGTCCTCGACATCCACACCGTCGAGCAGGATGTCGCCCTCCTCGTGGTGATAAAAGCGCGGAATCAGGCTCGCCAGCGTGGTCTTGCCGCTACCCGAACGGCCGACCAGTGCGACCATCTGGCCCGGCTCGATGGTGAAGCTGACGTCGTCCAGGACCTGCGCCTCGTGGCCGGGGTAGCGGAAACTCAACTTGCGCACTTCGACCCGGCCCTCGACTCGCTCGCGCTCGACCGTGCCGCCGTCGGGCTCAACGGCCTCGTCGAGTTGCTCGAAGATGGTCTCGGCACCGGCCAGCCCTTTCTGAATGGTGGCGCTGACTTCCGACAGCTGGCGGATCGGCTTGGGCAGCAGGCCGGCCGCAGTGATGTAGGCGACCAGATCGCCGGCCGATGAATCGCCACGCAGCAACAACACGAGGAACAGCAGCACGGACATCGCGCTGTAGGTCACGAACTGCAGGGAAGGCGTAAAGGTGGCGCCGAGTCGCACCATCTTCAACTGCTTCTTCATGTTGTCGGCACTGGCATCTCGGAAACGCGCGGACTCGTAGCCCTCGCCGCCAAAGCTGCGCACCACGCGATAGCCCTGAATGGTTTCGGAGGCAACATGGGTGACGTCACCCATGGCCTCCTGGATCTTGTGGCTCTGCTTGCGGAACTTGCGGCTGGCGCTGGTCACCATGACGCCGATCAGCGGCAGGATGGCGACCATCACGAGGGTCAGCTTCCAGTTCATCCAGAGCAGGAAACCGAACAGGAAGATCACCGACAGGCCTTCACGCACGACAGTCTTGATGGCGTCCGTGGCCGCGCCCGTAACCATCGTGACGTTGTAGGTGATGCGAGAGATCAGATGTCCGGAGTTGTGCTGATCGAAGTAGCCATTGGGCAAGCGCAACAGGTTGTCGAACAGCGCACGACGCAAGGAATCGACCAGCCCCAGCGAGACCCGCGCGATATAGTAGCTGCCGAGGAAGGAACCAACGCCCTGCCACAGCGCGATGCACACCAGGAATAGCGGCACGGCATGCAGGAACTGCATGCCGGAGAACAACGGAATACCGGACATCACCGCGGCATTCGGGTCAATCAGGCCGTCCACGAAGAACTTCAGCACCGCCGCCATCATCGGCTGCGACGAGGCGAAGATCAGGAAACCGAACAGGCTCAGCGCAAACCAGCCGATGAAGGGCTTCAAGTAGCCGAGCAGCCGCAGGTAGATCCTGACCGAGGATGCGTTCGGGGGAGATTCGGAGCGCGCCTTGGGCGCGTTGAGGGATTTCATCGTGCGGCGGATGTTAACACGGACATCCGCCGCACGCGGGTTGAGGCCTGAACGGCCTGTCAGGCGGCGATGAGCCCGCGCATCTTCTGCATGGCCTTGGCTTCGATCTGGCGAATGCGCTCGGCCGAAACGCCATACTCGGCAGCCAGCTCGTGCAGCGTCGCACCGCCGTCCTCGACCAACCAACGGCGGCGCACGATGTCACGGCTGCGCTCGTCCAGACTGGCCAGCGCATCATGCAGACCTTCATCGCACAGACGCGCCTGCTCGGCCTGCTCAAGCACATCGGAAGGCTCGGCATGCGGATCGGGCAAATAGGCGATCGGAGCGAAAACATCGTCCTCGTCGCCGGAGCCTTCCAGCGGCATGTCGCGCCCGGTCAGACGGGTCTCCATCTCGACCACCTCCTCGGGCTTCACACCGAGCTTCGCGGCCATGGCATCGACATCGTCGCGGCTGAGCGTATTGCTGTCGGTCTTCATTCTGCGCAGATTGAAGAACAGCTTGCGTTGCGCTTTGGTCGTCGCGATCTTGACCAGACGCCAATTGCGGATGATGTACTCGTGAATCTCGGCCTTGATCCAGTGGATCGCAAATGACACCAGGCGCACGCCGCGGGTCGGGTCAAAGCGCTTGACCGCCTTCATCAGACCGATGCTGCCCTCTTGAATCAAATCCGCATGCGGCAGACCGTAGCCAAGATAGCCACGTGCAATCGACACCACCAGTCGCAAATGGGACATCACCAGCTGACGCGCCGCATCCACATCCCCTTCGTCACGCAACCGGGTCGCCAGCGCGCACTCTTCCTGCTCGCTCAGCAGCGGAATGCGATTGACGGACTGAATGTACTGATCGATGCTGCCCGCGGCAGCCGGAACCGGAAAAGACAGGGCGTGAGTCATGTTTGTCCAACCTCCTGTGCGAGGCATTTTAGCACTCGCGGGATATGAGTGCTAAGACCACCGGAGGTTCCCGACATCAACGGACACACATCCGTCCTTACGAGGCGGTAGACTGCCGACTGCATTGACACACTAACGACGAAAAGCTTGAAATCCATATCTCAAGAGGCATGGCTCGAACTGCGCCTGAATGCAGTGTCCGTGGAGAAGGACCGCCACGGCGAGAAAGTCCTGCTGCAGCCCGACGGCACTTACATCAAGCTCTTCCGGCGCAAGCGCCTGCTCTCCTCGGCCGCGTGGAATCCATACGCGCAGCGCTTCGCCGACAACTCCGAAGCCCTGCAACGGCGTGGCATTCCCTGCCCGCAGGTGATCGACGTCTTCCGCATCGGCGAGATCGCACGGGACGCCGTGCACTACCACCCGCTACCTGGCGAGACGCTGCGCGACCTGCTGAAAAAGCCGATGGAGAACATGGAGCGTGGCTACCTGCGCATCGCGCTCAATCTGTTCATACGCCGGCTGCACGATCTGGGCATTTACTTCCGCTCGCTGCACCTTGGAAACATCGTGCTGATGCCCAGCGGCGAGCTCGGTCTGATCGACATCTCCGACCTGCGCGTGCATCGGCGTCCGCTCAGCATGTTCTGGCGCAAACGCAACCTCAACCGCATGGAAGGCTTCCCCGAGGAGCGTGAGTGGCTCGACCGTGCCATCATTCTTGATCCCAGCCACAAGCCGCCAGTCAGCCGCCTCAAGTGAAACCCACGCTCAAAGACTTTCTGTTGGCCAACCTCTCGGCGCTGCTGCGCGGTCGCTTCTTCATGCGCAAAGGGCACCGCCCCCCGGCCGGGCATCACGTACCCGAGGGCTTCGCAGGTGTCGGCGTGGCCACCAACGCAGACCCGGCCACCGACGCTGCCGTCATCCGCATCCTGCGTGAAACAGGCATCCGCCGCGTGCGGCTGGACTTCAGCTACGGCGATGGCGAGAACCACGTCGCGCGCTTTCTGGAAGCGCTGCTTGCGGCTAACTTCGACGTCATGCTGCATCTGGTGCAGCCGGCGAACACCGCGCAAGCCATGCCGGCCGCTGACGCCGCAAAAACGTGGCGAAATTTCGTTTCCGGGACGCTGGATCGCTTCGGAACACGCATCGGCATCCTTGAAGCCTGCTCCACAGTGAACCGCAAACGCTGGGCCGGTTACTCCCTGGAAGGCTTCCTCGAGGCCTGGCAGATCGCCCACGCGGAAACCCGCAAACGCGGCATCCCCCTCGCCGGCCCCAGCGTGACCGACTTCGAACCGGTCTGGAACATCGGCCTGCTGCAGCTGCTGCGGGATCGCGGGCTGCTGCCCGACATCCATACCGACAACCTGTTCTCCGAACGCTGCACCGAACCGGAGCGCTGGGACCACAAAATCCTCGGCCATACCCTGGCCCCGCTGATCCGCTTCAACCTGATCCGCAAAGCCCGCCTGTTGCAGCGCATCGGCGCGGACTTCGGCGTACCGCGCCTGATGTCGCCCGCGGCCTTCTGGACCTTGCCGCGCATCGAGCGCTTCCTGCCCGACAGCGAGCAGAAGCAGGCCGACTATCTCAGCCGCTACATGGTGCTGTGCGCCGCTTCCGGCGCACTGGAAGCGGCCTGGTGGGGAGCGCTGGTGTGCCATCGCGAAGGTTTGGTGGATGACGGAGAGTTTGCGTACCCGAAGCTCGAACGCATCACGCACTACGCCCGCATCGACGGGCAGGCTTCGGATTTCCGCGCGCGGCCGGCGCTAGCTGCGCTGACTGCGTTTGCACGCACCATTCCCGGCAGTCGCTACGAAGGACGTCTCAACAGCGGTGCATCCGGACTCGAGATACACGCATTCCGCAGCACTGAACACCTAGTGCACGTTGCATGGACTAGCAACGGACGTGCAGCCGCCACCTGCGACCTGTACCGCGCTGGAGACTTTGCCGAGGCCGAATGGATTGATCGCGACGGACAACAGCAGGACGAAGAACCCACTCTGATCACAGAATCCCCCCTGTATCTGCGCTGGCCAGCAAACCGCACGGTGCGTCTGCTGGACACCGCCGCTCCGCTATCCGGTGTCGTCATCCATCGCCACCTCCCGCAGCTGCGGCACTACTACCATCGAGATGCCACGTGGCACGGCATGGTGCTCGCCGCCTGCCGCGCGGATGCGGACCTGCTGATCACCTCACTGCACCCCGACAGCATCGGCGCCCCGCCGACCAAACGCGAAAGCCTGCGGCTTGCCCGCAACGCCATCTGGACCGTCAGCGATCCGCGCAACCAGAGCGGCAAGCTCGTCGCCAAGAAACCCGTCAAGCATCACCTGCACAAGAAGCTGCTCGACCGCCTCAAGCCCTCAAAGGCGCGGCGCAGCTGGAACGGTACGGCCGAACTGCTACGACGCGGCATCGACGCTGCAGCCCCTGTCGCCTGGTTTGAACAGCGCAGCGGGCGCGACATCACGCAGAACTGGTACGTATGTGAATACCTCGATGGCGCCGAATCGGCTGTCTCGGTCATGTCCACCAACCCCCGCACACCACCGCTTCCGGCCGGCGTGACGCTGGAGAAGCTGTATCAAGAACTGGCGACCTACCTGAAAACCATGCACGACCGCGGCATTCACTTCCGCGACCTGTCAGGCGGCAACATCCTGCTGCGCAGCGCCGACGGCGCCTCGCGCTTGCAGCTCACCCTGATCGACACCGGGCGCCTGCATACCCTCCGTAAAGGGCTCTCGACAAGCAGGCGCTTGAATGACCTTTCCCGAACCTGCCACAAACTGGCACCGGAGCAACGACCCGTTTTCATGGAACGCTACTTCGCGCCAAACAGCCCACCTGCGGCCGCAAGCCGAAGCAGTGCGCTGTACGAGTATAAGACGCGCTGGAAACGATGGCTGCGGGGCACAAAAGTTTACAAGAAGCTGAAACGCTGAGAGGCCATGCAGAAAGACGGGATCAACGAAAGATTGCGCCCTTTAAGAAACCAATGCTTCGCTCACGCATCACCTCAAGCGTCGCATTCACTTTGCCCCAGCACACATCCCCCAGCACCAACGATTCCGGAATCAAATCGCCACGATCGACGAGCCTCTCCCTGAGGCCAAAAGTGCGAAGAAGGGAATCGAAGCGCGCCGAACCTCGACCCCTATTGTTTAACGCAATGAAAGGCTTGTTGTACAGGATTGAAAAAACGCACCCGTGAAATGAGTCAGTGACCACAAATTCAGAGCATTTGAAGCTGTTTAACCAGTCGCCGACGCCAGCAAGTGGAACCGCTGATTTGCGGTGACGAGCATTGCGCTCAATTTCCGGACGTCCCATCCAGTACTGGGGTGAAACGCCAAGAAGGCGCGAGACCTCCTCTACGCGAGCAATCTTCTCATCGTCCAGATCGAGAATATAGACAAGCAATCGTGAGTTGCCATTTCCTCCACTCCCATTCCGCTCTATGACCGGATCGTAGCGGCTCGCGAGCAGCAACATCGTAGGGTCAAGGACAAGCTCTGCATCGACTCCAAAGTGGGATCTGCACAACTCAACCCCCGAGTCCTCACGCACAGACACTGCGTGGAACTTGCGGAGCAAGTCTCCGCAGGTAACGATCTCATCAGCCGAAAAATCCAAATCGGAAGCGCCAAAAGAAGCAGCATATGAAATACGCTTTGCTCCAAGGCTGAGTTCGTCACAAAAATCAAGAAAATAATCTTGCAGCGCTGGCGAATAGGCCGACCGCCAGACCTGATCGCTCCCAACCAAAAGAACGTCAAAGCACTTGGCCAGATAGTGCTGCTTCAGCTTATCGTGCGAATCTATCCGACAAGACATCACAATGAATTCGTCTCTAAATCGCCTTAAATTTCTGTAACGGCCTCCAAAAACGGCCCCTGAAGCCTGAAAACCACACAAGCGAGAAAGGCTGGTTACAAAACGCTTTAGTACTGATCCAGCCTTGAGCTTGCGCCCTGAGCGCCTTCGTCGGTCCAGCGTTTCAACATCACAACCCATATCCTTCAAGACCGTCTGCAGCGCATACGCCTGGAGCATCCCTCCGTAATTTTTACCCAAAGGCTGGGTTAGTATTGAAACCCTCATGTAAGCCCCTCCACGACACAACCTACCGCCCAGCCAAAAATCGTCTTCGGCTTATCCCCGAGTCAAGATGAGGACACCAATAAACTACCGCTAGCAACTGACACTCTGCATTGAATCGTTTCGATCTTACCTTCGCGGCATCGGCTTGAAGCCAATCCAGAGAGAAAAGCCGGCTGACCTGCCCCCAGTTTTAGTACCGCTGCCTACTTAGTAGGCCCTGGGGTTGAGATGAGTGTTTCTTCCTTTTGTTGCTGCTTCCCGGCGCGCCAGTTGGCGGCAAACTCCGCCGGGGTGTTATTGCCGATGGCACTGTGTGGTCGGCATTCGTTGTAGTCCCTGCGCCACGCGGCAATTCGGAT